>NZ_BCQR01000048.1 GCF_001552175.1 Actinomadura kijaniata NBRC 14229 | reverse complement strand
CCCGCCCCGGCCGCCGTGACGTCGGCGCGGCCGGTGGTGTCGGACTCGGCGGACGCGCCGCGGCGTCCGAGCCGCTGCGCCACGGCCGCGCCCGGCGTGAGCGCCGCCGCGCCGACCGTCGTGGTGCTCTTGCGGGCCTCGACGATCGACTTCTCCAGCTGCGCCTCGCTCTTGTCGCGCGCGCCGACCGCCGAGTACCCGACGGCCGAGAACAGGTGCTGGAACGGCTTGCGGTAGATGAACGCCGCGAACGTCACCAGCGCGATCAGCAGGATCTGCAGGCCCCACGGCAGCGTCTCGCCGAGGATCAGCCCGTACGCCCACAGCAGCAGCGACAGCACGCCGATCAGCGCGGCCTGTTTGAGCAGCATCGACAGCAGCAGCTCCAGCCACCGCACCGCGATGACGCGGCCGATGCCGGGGTGGATGCCGATGCCCAGGAAGATCGGCCCGGCCACCAGCAGCAGCAGGAACGCGATCTTCACGACGATCAGCGCGATCGCGATCACCATGATGAGCAGGCCCGCGACCAGCGCCGCGAACAGCCCGCCGAACGCCACCGCCAGCCGCGACGTCCAGTTCTTGCCCTGGAAAAGCGGGTAGACCCCGGCGTGGTTCTCCTTGATGTCGGCGGCGACCGCCTTGTAGGCGTCGGCCTTCTTGGCCAGGTCGACCTTCTGGCCGCCGTAGGTCTCGGGCAGGTCCACCGCCTGCGACCACAGCAGCTTGTCGGCGTTGTCGCGCACGACCTTGGCGTTGGGGTCGGTGGTGCCGAACTCGCCCATCAGCCACGGCTTGCAGACCAGCGCGACCCACAGGCCGTTGGCGTTGCGGGTGGTCGGGTCCACCTCCGGCGCGGTCGACGGGTCGGGTTTGCCGTCGGCGCGCGGGATGCACGTGCCGCCCTTGGCGTCGCTCTGCGGCAGCGCGGCGTTGAACGCGGCGCTGGTCGCGCTCGACACCTTCGTGCCGAGCGTGGTGAAGTCGGCGGGCCGGGCGATCAGCCAGATCAGCGCGACCATCGCCGCGACCATCCAGATCACGCCCTCGGTGACCTTGCTGGCGCGTTTGCGGACCAGGCCCCACCAGGCCAGCCACAGCGCGCCGAGGATCACCACCCACGACCAGTAGCGGGCGTTGAACGTCTTGCCGATGCCGGTGATGACGTCGTCGACGGTCGTCTTCAGCCAGCCCAGCAGCGACTCGGACGCCGCCGCCTGGTACACGCTGATCGTCGTGCGGTCGATGGCGCGCACCAGCGTGAACGTGGTGTTGGCCAGCGCGTTGCCCATCATCGCCATGGCGTCGGAGCAGCCCATGTCGACCGCGTACCACGACTGCCCGGCGGTGCCGTACCGGTCGTAGTAGGTGAGCTTGTCGGCCGGGGTGGCCTTGAGCTTGTCGTCGGGGTGGTCCGGCGGCTTGATCAGGCCGTCGGTGCCCGACCCGTACTGCTCGGGCGCGGGGTTGTCGGCGGGGCGGCACGGGTCGCCGCCGAACGGCCCGGCCCCCGCCATCGGGGACAGGCCCACGAACAGCAGCGCCGCGACGAGCGTGACCAGCGTCGCGCGCAGCCCTCGCCGACGGCCGCGCCGTCGCCGCAGGTTCAACCCCTCCCCCGGCGAACGCTGGACGTCCAGCCTGGGAGAACGACGGGGACCTTTCATCGACGGACCTCCTCGACCTCGGCCCCCGCGGTCAGTTCGGCCGACTCCGGACGGGACCGGGTCGGGTTGGTGTCCAGCCAACGCCGCAGCTCCTCCGAGATGAGATCCACGCCGATCCGGCCCGCCCGGCCGTCCAGGTCGCGGAAGATGCACTCTCCGTTGCCGAGGTTGCGCAGCACCGCCTTGTGCTCGTCGGACGCCTCGACGCCCAGCAGCGACAGCACGTTGCCGACCTCGACCCGCTCGGAGGAGCGGAAGGAGAACACCGACGACAGGCAGTTGGTCACCTGTTCGTTCAGGAGGTCCCCGGCGTTCTGCGACACCAGGATCAGCGCGGTGTTGCGGGAACGCCCCATCCGGGAGACCTCGGGGACCAGCTTCGCCCCCTCGGGCGTGGAGGTGATCGCCCACGCCTCGTCCAGGAAGATCGCCTTGGGCAGCCGCCGGTCCAGGCCGTGCATGAGCCGCCGCGCGAACTGCGACACCAGGTACATCAGCGCCACCGACAGGCGCTGCTCGTAGGAGTAGTCCTCCCGGCTGATCGACACGTCGGGGAGGGTGAGGCCGCCGAGGGTGAACACGGTGGTCCAGCCCGCCGAGTCGATGCGCTCGCCGCCGGAGGGGTCGAAGCACAGCCGCGCCAGGCGCATCTCCGACATCGACCGCAGCACCGCGCCGAGGTTCTTGGACGCCGGGTCCTCGGACGCCTCCAGGTGGTCGACGACCTTGCCCAGGGAGGGCTTGTCGGCGTTGGCGACCGCGCCGACCGCCTGGATCATCGCCGACTCGCGCTCCTCCGACATGCGCGGCAGCAGCAGCCGCAGCGTCTCGGTCGCCATCGTCTTCTTGGCGGCCAGGTCGTCGCCGAACGAGAACGGGTCCAGCAGGCCCGGCGCGGCCGAACCCAGCGGCAGGATGCGGGCCTTGCGGCCGCGCGCCCGCAGCAGCTCGACCAGCGACTCGGCGTCGCCCTTGGGGTCGATCGCCGCGATCGTCACGCCGCGCAGCGCCATCTGGTAGATCAGCAGCAGCGCGAGCGTCGTCTTGCCGCCGCCGGGCTCGCCGGTGATGGCGACGGCGGTGGGGCGGTTGCGGGCGGCGGCGACCAGCGGGTCGAAGTGGACGATGGAACGGGCGCGGCCCAGGGTCTCGCCGATGTAGGGGCCGACCCAGCCCTCGGCGTTCTCGTCGGGCCGGTCGCCGAGGTCGACGGTCGCGACGGGCATGCCGCCCGCGATCGTGCGGAGCGGCTGGCGCTGGGCGTAGGCGTTCAGCCTGATGCGGTCGCCGGGCAGCGACTCGCAGAACAGGGAGAACTGGTCGCCGGTGGAGTTCACCACGTCGATGCCGATGTCGCGGTAGTGCTCGACGACGGCGTCCACGCGCTGGGCCAGCAGCTCGGCGGTGGGAGCGGCGACGATCAGGCGGTGCCAGCCGTACACGAACGGGAGGCGTTCCTTGGTGATGCCGTGCTCCAGCATCCGCGCCGCGTCGATCTGCTCGGCCAGCGCCAGCGGCGCCTCCGCGCCCGCCTCGCGGATGTGCTGGTCCATGTCGCGGGCGTGGGCGAGCTTGCGGGAGACGTCCTTGGACGCCTTCGCGGGCGGGATCAGCTTCATCCGGGAGCTGATCTCGACGGGGAACGGCAGCGCGTCGGCGTAGTGGAACCACGGCTCCCCGTCGGGGAACGGCATCATGTCCGGGAACCGCGCGAACGACAGGTACGCCACGTACGACTGCGCGGTGGCGCCGCCGCCCGCGCCGGTGAAGTTGGGCTGCTCGACATGCAGGTAGGACCGGCCGTTGTGGATCGCTCCCTCGACCAGCGCCTCGATCTCGCCCTTGCCCCAGGTGCGGCGCGCCACCGCCGACGGCGGCGGGTCGGCCAGCGACGCGGTCACCGCGTGCTGGAACAGCCACGCCACCTCGGTCGAGGTGGCGTGCCGGGCGTACAGGGCCGATCCGCCCAGTGCCCGCCCGACGCGTTCGGCCTGCTCGGTCCAGCGGGCGATCTCCCGTTTGTCGATCGCGTCGTCGTCGATGCCGAGGGCCTGCTCGCTGCGCTTGTAGAAGCCGAGCAGCTGCGCGATCGCCCCGCCCGACAGCTGCGCGCCCATGCCGCGCGGGCCGAGCCGCACGCCGAGGTAGACCTCCTTGGTCCAGAAGTCCTTGGCCCAGACGTGCGCGTAGCTCTCCTCCAGGTACTCGCGCCAGCCGGGGCCGCCGTCGGAGGTCTTGTCGAGCGCCAGCGCCCAGTCGGCGGCGGGGTAGGTGCGGTGCGCGATCCGCAGGTGGATCTCGGCGTCCTGCATGCGGATGCCGGCGAGCGCGATGGTGATGTTGGTGGCGAGGGCCTCGCGCTCCTCGCCGGTGGTGAACTCGTACGACACGGTCGGCAGCCGGAAGTAGGCCCAGGCGGCGTTGTCGGTCAGCAGCACCCGGTCGTCGAAGTACCGCACCGCGAGGCGGCTGGACCTCGTCCTGCCCCTGCTCATCGGCCCGCCTCCGGTCGCGGGCCCCCCGCGTTCCCCGGTACGGCGCTCATCGCCCCGCCTCCACCCGGCGGCCGGCGGCCGCACGCGCCGTCGCTCGTCGCCCCGGCCGCGAGCTCCCTCTCCGCTCGCCGGGATCGCTCCGCTCGCGGGTCGGTCCAGCCGGCGCGCGTCCGCTGGCGATCATCGAGTGGCCTCCTGCTCCTGCTGAAGCTCCTGGTAACGCTCGGGCACGACGGTGAACCCGCCGGCGACCACACCGGCGAGGGCAAGATAGGCACGCCGCGTCGGCGCCCGCAACGACTTCAGCTCGTTGCGCGGCGCGCGGTCCATGCTGAGATGATCGTCCCACGGGATGCGCACCAGCGCGCGGCAACGGCCCCGTGCGACCGCCTCGGCTTGTTCAACATCATCCATGCTGCGGCGGCTGACACCGTTGATCACGGTCACCGCGCGCGACCGCAGGTCGGCGTACCCGTGCCCGTCGAGCCACTCGAACGTCATCGCCACCGCGCGGGGCGCGTCCCCGCTGGCCGGGGCGACGAGAACGAGGTGGTCGGCGTACGGCAGCACCCGCGCGACGATCGCCGCCGCCGTGTCCAGCAGCGTCACCGAGTAGAACCGGTCGAGCGTGCGGACGGCCAGGGCGTAGTCGCGGTCGTCGAGCGCCTGGAGCGGGTTCTTCCCGGCCGCGATGACGTCGAGCCCGGACTTGGCCTGCGAGGTGTAGCGGCGCATGGCCGTCAGGCTGTTGATCTGGTCGGCGCGGGTGATGAGCCCGGTGAGGGTCTCGTTGGTCTCGCTCCTGGTGCGCCGGGCCAGGGCGCCCGGCCCGGGGTTGACGTCCACGGCGACGACCGGCTCCCCGTTGTGCTGGGCGAACGTGTGCCCGAGCATCAGCGTGGTCACGGTCTGGCCCGCGCCGCCGGTGCATCCGAGCACCACGATGTGCCGGGTGCCGTGGAAGGGCTGCTGGAGCCGCATCTCGTACTCGGCGTCGGCCTCGCTGTGCCCGCCGACCGCGTGGATGAGCCGGCGCAGCCCGCCGCCGGTGACCTCGTGCTCGGGGTCGGGCGGCGTGATCGCGGGCTCGGACGGCGGCGGGGACGGGGGCGGCGGCAGCGGCCGGGGCCGCGGCGGCTGCTTCACCGGCTGCGCGGGCCCGGAGCGTCCCTCCCGCGGCGGGACCTCCGCCTGGTCGCCGGGCTCGGGCGGCTCCATGTGGGGGTGGTGGTGCTCCGGCTGGGTGGGCAGCCGGTGCCCGCCGCTGTCGCCCTCGGCGCGCGGCTCGGGAACGGGCGGCCACACCATGGCGTCGGTACGGGCGGGCTTGGGCGGCTTGGCCAGCCCCTCGGACCAGGGCTTGGGGGCCTTGGGCTGCTCCCCCTGCTGCTGGCCCTGCTGCCCGGCGTTCGGGTCGGCGCCGCGCTTGCGTCCGGCGGGGTGCCGCCCGATGGGCCGGCCGGTGGCGTTCTGCCCGGGAGGCGGCGGCGCGGCGGGCGGCAGTCCCCCCGCCGCGGGCTGCTCCGGCCGCGGGATCTCGGGCCGGGTGGGCTCGCCCCCGCCCTGCTTCCCGAAGGCCCCGGGGACCATGGGGATGTCGGGCCGGGTGGGCGCGGGCGGCCGGACGTCGCCGCCCTGCTGAGGCCTCTGCGGGATGTCGGGCCGCGTGGACGCGGGCGGCCGCGCCCCCTGCTCCGCACCGGGGGCCTGGGGAGCGTCCCGCCGGTTCTGCGCGGGCGGCCACCCGCCCCCGGAGACCCGCCGGTCCTCGGCCTGAGGCACCCGCCCCTGAGCGTCCCCCTCCTGCGCGGCAGCGGGCGGAGGCGCGGCAGGCTGCTCGGAGCGCTGCGGGATGTCGAACCGCGTGGCGTTCACGTCACTCCGCTGCGCGCCTTCCGAAGGACCACCCGTCCGAGCGCCCCCTTCCTGCGCGGCGGCAGGCTGCGCAGAGGGTCGCTGCGGGATGTCGAACCGCGTCGCGTTCACATCACTCCGCTGCGCACCCTCCTCCGGCAGACCGCCCGGCTGCGGCGCCTCGGGACGCGCGGCATCCGCCGAAGCCCCGGCCACCCACCGGTCCCCCACCGGCGGCGCGGCAGGCTGCTCGGAACGCTCCGGAACGTCGGAACTCGCGGCATCCGCCGGGACACCGACCACCCGCGAGTCACCAGCCTGCGACTCACCCCGCGCGGCGGGCTGCCGAGCAGATTGCGGAGCGTCGGGACGCGTGGCACTGGATCCACCCGGCTGCGGCGCACCAGGACTCGCGGCGTCGACCGGAACCCCGGCCACCTGCGAGTCACCGGGCTGCGACTCACCCTGCGCGACAGGCCGCTGCGTAGGCTGCGGAACCTCCGCACGCGCCACGTCCGCCGGGGCACTGGCCACGCGCTGGTCCTCCTGCGACGGCGCGCCAGGCTGCTCGGAACGCTGCGGAACCTCGGGACGCGTGACGTCCGCTCCCGTCGGCTGCGCGCTCTCCTCCGGCAGACCGACCGGCTGCGACTCACCCTGCGCGACGCGCTCCTGTGCGGCGGGCTGCGTGGTTTGCGGGATCTCGGAACGCGCGACATCCGTCGGAGCTCCGGCCACTCGCCAGTCCTCCTGCGACGGCGCGCCAGGCTGCTCGGAACGCTGCGGAACCTCGGGACGCGTAACGTTCGCTCCCGTCGGCTGCACACCCTCCTCCGGCAAACCGCCCGGCTGCGGCGAACCGGAACTCGCAGCGTCCGCCGACACGCCTGCCGCCTGCGGGCCGCCGGGCTGCGACTCACCCTGCGCGACGCGCTCCCGTGCGGCGGGCTGCCGTCCAGGCTGCGGGATCTCGGAACTCGCGGCGTCCGCCGAGACCCCGGCCACCTGCGGGCCGCCGGGCTGCGACTCACCTTGTGCGGCGCCCTCACGTGCGGCGGGCTGCGGGATCTCGGAACGCGCGGCATCCGCTGGGGCACCGGCCGCCCGCTGGTCCTCGTGCGACGGCGTGGCGGGCTGCTCGAAGTGTTGTGGGACGTCGGGGCTCGCGGTGTCCGCCGGGGTTTCGGGCGCCTGCGGGGCGCCTGGCTCGGCGCTCTCGGGCGCGGCGGGCTGTGGGTTGCGGTGGCCCGCCACCTTCACGTCGCCGGGTTCGCCGTTGAACTCCGGCGCCGGGACGTCGGGCGCGGTGTCGGACGGCTGCTGCGGGATGTCCGGGCGGGTGGCCGGGGCCGGGGTGGTCGCCGGTGCTTCGGCGGCGGGCTCCTGTCCGGGCGGGGCGACGGCCTTCCAGAAGTCCACCGAGCCTCCGGGGCGGCGCACGCCCGATGCGAACGCCCGCTTGCCCGTGCCCGTGGAACCGCCCTGCGCGGGCTGCTCGAACTGCGGCGTCGCGGGCGGGTGCTGGAGGTCGGCCTCCGGCCGCGCGGCGGGAACCGCCGGATCGGGGGTGGGGCCGTACGGGCCCTCCGCGGTGAAGGAGCCGGTCGTCTCGGGCTCGGCGCGGCGTGCGCCGCGCCGCCACGGCATGCCGCGCCGCTTGTCCTCGTGCTCCGGTGTCGCCTCGGCGTACGCGGTCTGGGGTGGGGGGGCGGCGGGCTCGGGGGCGACGTGGACGTTCGTGCTCGTGCCCTCGAACGCCACGTGTTCGGCCGCGTACTCCGTCAGCGGGAGGGGGGCCGACGCCGTCGCCGGGGACGGGGCGAGGCGGCCCGCTCCCTGCGGGACGGGGGTCTCCTCCACCAACGCGGCGGCCTTCTTGCGGCGGGCCTTCTTCTCCGCCTTGGGAACGGCCACCGGCTCGGCACGGCGCCAGACCCGGGCCACCACCACGACCTCGCGGGGCTCCCGGATCGGGGTCAGGCGGCACCAGGTGCGCGGCTCGGCGAGGTAGCGGTACTGGGAGAGCAGCAGCTCGGTCAGGCGTTTGCCCTCGATGACCGGGCGGGTGGCCAGCCAGGTCAGGATGCCCGGCGGAACGATGTACAGCACGTGCCACGGGGTGGCGAACGGGATGCCCACCACCCTCAGCAGCACGATCCACGGCACGAACACACCCGCGAACACGCCGATCTGCACGAGCGGCAAGGGCATCGGGAGTCGCAGGTCGTACAGCTTGTACAGCCGCTTCTCGATGCGCCAGATGTTCGTGTACGTGGGTAGATCCACGCCCCTACTCCCCTAACCGTGCGAGCACAGTGTCGCCTCGGGAACCGCCGCGTCCGCCGGTCAGCTCAGTTCCACTCCGAGCGCCTTGGCGATCGCCTTGGCCGTGGTCTCGATGATGTTGGGCACGTAGAACACCACCCCGATACCGACCGCCAGCAGGATGAACTGCACGAAGCGGGTGATCTCGCGGGTGAAGAGAAAGAAGATCGCCACAATGGAGACGATCACCAGGAACAGCGGCCCGAAGATGCCGCGCAGCCAGTCGGCCAGCTGGTCGGTCTTCAGGTCGTCGTTCGGCGCCGCCAGAACCTCGTGGGGAATCGACGCCATGATGTGGTGCAGCATCGACGGTTACCTTCCTGGGTCGCGGGGTGGTGCGGGGGGTGCGCCCCGGTGTGCTGTCACGTCGCGACCTCTCATGTTGCGTTGGGCTCGGTGGTGCCGCGGATGTCCTTCACGTACCAGGTGCCGCCCTTCCTGACCATGTCCAGCCGGTAGTCCTGCTCCAGGGTGCCACCGGCGGAGCCGCCCGGGATCTGCCAGGCGACGGTGACGGTGACGGTCCGCTGGTCCGCCGCGCCCCGGGGGGCGACGACCTGCTGGACCGACGTGGGGGTGTAGGTCACCGCTCCGCCGAGACCCTGGATCGCGGGTCCGGCGGAGAACCGGGCGAGCGTCTCCTGGTTGCCCTGGGCGTAGGCCTCGAAGAACGAGCCGAGCGCCGTCTTGAGCTCGTTCTCCAGGGCCTCGTCGCGTTCGCGGACACCCGGCTGCGGGAGGGTCGCGCGGGCGGGCTGGGGAAGCAGGGCGGGCTTGCCGGAGACGACGAGCGCGCCCTTGTCGGCGTACACCGGGACGGCGAGGCGGAACCACTTGTCGCCGCCGTGCGCGAGGACGGTGACGGTCGCGTTGTGCGCGTCGTGGACCTGGACGCCCGCCATCTGGACGGACTGGACCGAGAGCTGCCCGGCGCCGTTCCAGCCGAACCGTCCGTCGGTGCCCTCGGGCAGGAACTGCCGCAGCTGGTTCTCGCGGGCTCCGGCGTTCCGCTGGTCGTAGTTGAGGTAGACGTGCGCGAACCGCGTCGCGAACGCTCCGGCCTCGCCGGTGGGGAAGCCCGCCGCGGCGGTGGCGGCGGTGCCGCCGGAGGACGGCCCGGAGTCGGCGGTGAAGCGTTCGAACGGGGCGCGGATGCCGTTGACGAGGATGACCAGCAGCACCGACCAGAGGATGGCGCGGCCGATCCACACCCACATGCGGCCCCCGGCGCCGCCCCAGCGGCCGCCACCCCGGCCCCGGCGACGTCCCTGCTCGGGCTCGTCCCACCGGCGGCCCTGGTCGGGCGCGTCCCACGGGTCGAGGGCGCGGTCGCCCGCCGCCTCCTCGACCACGGCGGTGTCACGGCCGTGCTCCACGGCCGACCTGCGAGCCATCCTGCCTCCGCTCGCGCCTCCGCCCCCGGTCGGCGCGGTGATGTCCGGTGTGCTGTCTGCTGCCTACCTGTGGTCCTTCCGAACCCATCTCGGGCCCAGCGTAACCACGAGCGTCAATTGTTCCAGCGCATCGCGCCCAAGCACAGTCCCGGCACGCGGTTGTGGATAATGCAATCCACCTCGGTGGGAACAGGGAAGATTGCCAAACGGTGACGATCCAGTACCCGAGCCGCCGAAGGGTGCGCGCGGGGTGTCCCACCACAAGCGCGGCGGAGTGGACGGTGTTTGGTCACCGTCTCACGGGGTGGCACGGAATTTCTTGCCCAAGAACCCGACACTCTGCCCCATTCGTTACATTCTGCTACATACACCGCAACATACGGGCGTTTCCGCGCCGCTCGCGCACCCGCGCACGAGGGCGCGCGCCATCGCCGGCGAGCCGTACGACCACCCGGCCCGCCGGTCCTTCGCCGCCGGGGGTCAGACGTTGAAGCGGAACTCGACCACGTCGCCGTCCTGCATGACGTAGTCCTTGCCCTCCATGCGGACCTTGCCCTGGTTGCGGGCCTCGGCGAGGGAGCCCGTCGCGATCAGGTCGTCGTAGGAGACGATCTCGGCCTTGATGAAGCCGCGCTGGAAGTCGGTGTGGATGACCCCGGCGGCCTCGGGGGCGGTCGCGCCCTTGCGGATCGTCCAGGCGCGGGTCTCCTTCGGCCCGGCGGTCAGGTACGTCTGCAGGCCGAGGGTGTCGAAGCCGATGCGGACCAGCTGCGACAGGCCCGACTCCTCCTGGCCCATGCCCTGCAGCAGCTCCAGGGCCTCGTCGTCGGGCAGCTCGATCAGCTCGGCCTCGATCTTGGCGTCCAGGAAGATCGCCTCGGCGGGGGCGACCAGCTCGCGCAGCCGGCCCTTGAGGCCCTCGTCGGTCAGCTCGTCCTCGTCGAGGTTGAACACGTACAGGAACGGCTTGGCCGTCAGCAGGTGCAGCTCGCGCAGCAGCGCCAGGTCGATCCCGGCCTTGGCGGCCCCGGCGAACAGCGTGACACCCTCGTCGAGGATCTTCTGCGCGTTCTGCACGGCGTCCAGGACGGCGAGCTGGTCCTTGTCCTTCTTGGTGCGCGCCTCCTTCTCCAGGCGCGGCAGGGCCTTCTCGATGGTCTGCAGGTCGGCCAGGATCAGCTCGGTGTTGATCGTCTCGATGTCGCGGGACGGGGCGACGTCGCCGTCGACATGGGTGACGTCGGGGTCCTCGAACGCGCGGATGACCTGGCAGATCGCGTTGGTCTCGCGGATGTTGGCCAGGAACTTGTTGCCCAGGCCCTGCCCCTCGGAGGCGCCCTTGACGATGCCCGCGATGTCCACGAACTCCATCGTCGCCGGGATGATCTTGGCCGAGCCGTAGATCTTCGCCAGGCCCTCCAGGCGTGGATCGGGCACCCCGACCACGCCGACGTTGGGCTCGATGGTCGCGAACGGGTAGTTGGCGGCCAGCGCGTCGTTCTTGGTCAGCGCGTTGAACAGGGTGGACTTGCCGACGTTGGGCAGCCCGACGATTCCGATGGAGAGGCTCACGGCCGTCAAGTTTATGGTCCCCCCGGAGCGGCGGTGGCCGTCGCCCGGGGGAACACGCGGCGGCCCCCCGTCATCAGGCCCCGAAACGCCGCAGGAACTCCGCGATGTGCCGGAACGCCGCCTTGCCCTCGGGGATGAAGTCGCAGAAGACCGGGAAGACGTGGACGAGGTCGTCCCACTCCTGGTAGACGGTCTCGACCCCGGCGGCGCGGGCGCGTTCGGCGGCGTCGCGGGTCTCGTCGCGCAGGATCTCGGTGCCGCTGGCCACGAACATCAGCGGCGGCAGGCCGGACAGGTCGTCCCTCAGCGGCGCGAACAGCGCGTCGTCCTCGGCCCTGCCCTCGCAGTAGCGGCGGCCCAGCCAGGCGAGCTTGTCGGCCGGGATGAGGTGGTCGGTGCGGGCGTTGCCGCTGTGCGACTCGGAGGAGCACATCAGGTCCACCCACGGCGACAGGCAGAACGCGGCGCCGGGCAGCGGCCGTTCCCGCCGCTTGAGCGTGAGCAGCAGGGCGAGGGTGAGGTGGCCGCCCGCCGAGTCGCCGCCGACGACGATCCGCGACGGGTCGTGGCCGCGTTCCAGCAACAGGTCGTAGGCGTCGAGGGCGTCCTGCAACGCGTCGGCCGGGGTGTGCTCGGGCACCAGGCGGTAGTCCAGGGCCAGCACGGGACGCGCGGTGGCCGCCGACAGCCGCCAGGTGAACGGCCGGTACAGGCGGGGGCTGCCGAAGAAGTAGCCGCCGCCGTGCAGGTAGAGCAGGGCCGCGTCCTCGTCGGGCGCGCCCGCGCGGACCCACTCGGCCGAGCAGTGCGGCAGCGGCTGCGGGGCGAACGCGACCCCGCGCGGCGCGCTCTGGACGTAGCGGGCCAGCAGGTCGGTGGCGCGCTGGAGGCGGACCAGCCCGGCGTCGGTGTCGGGCAGGCGCTCCCAGAACGACCGCCCCACCGCGCGGATCACGCGGTGGGCGATCCGGGCCTGGAGGCTCGGCGGGCTTCCCGGCTCCATCGCCAGAACGCGGGCGACGCGGCGTTCGGCGCGGGTGGTGGCGATGGGCCGCAGGGCGTGCTGCGGACGGGTACCGAGGGTCATGCGCGCTCCTCGACCGTGGGGCCTTCGCCCCGCTTGGGGGGTCTTAGTGAACGATGAGTCTAATTGGCGCGGAGCGGGGTCGTTCCGGCGCGTCGCGTGAGCGCGGCGCGTCCGCGCTGTCACGATGAACGGATGGATCTCGCGCTGTTCACCGCCCTGCTCGTGGGGGCCGTGTTCGGCGTCGTGGTCGGGTACGCGGTGGCGACCGGCCGCCAGGGCGCGCTGATCGCCCGCGCCCGGGCCGCCGAGGAGAAGCTCGCCTACGCCGAGGAGCGGATGGCCGAGCACTTCGAGAACCTCTCGGCCAAGGCCCTGGACGCCAGCAACCAGCGCTTCCTTGAGCTGGCCGACGCCCGGCTGAGGTCCGCCGGGGTCGAGGCGGCGGGCGAGCTGGAGCGGCGGCAGCAGGCCGTCGAGAACCTGGTCGCCCCCCTGCGCGAGACCCTCGCCAAGGTCGAGGAGCAGCTGCGCGAGGTCGAGATCGGCCGCCGCGAGTCGCACGCGATGCTCGCCAAGCAGGTCGACTTCGTCCGCCAGAGCGGCGAGCAGCTCCGCGCCGAGACCCGCACGCTCGTCCGCGCCCTGCAACGCCCCGAGGCGCGCGGCCGGTGGGGCGAGCTCCAGCTCCGCCGCGTCGTCGAGCTGGCGGGGATGGCGCCCCACTGCGACTTCGACGAGCAGGCGAGCGCCCGCACCGTGGACGGCGCGATCCGCCCCGACATGATCGTCCGGCTGGCGGACGGGAAGAACATCGTCGTGGACTCCAAGGTCTCCCTGGCCGCCTACCTGGACGCCGCCGGGGCCGACGACCCGGCCGCCGAACGCGACCGCCTCGACGCCCACGCCCGCCACCTGCGCGACCACGTGGACCGGCTGGCGGCCAAGGCGTACTGGCAGGCGTTCCAGCCGACCCCGGAGTTCGTGGTGCTGTTCGTGCCGGGCGAGGCGTTCCTGGCCCCGGCGCTGGACCGCGACCCGCACCTGCTGGAGTACGCGATGCGCCGCCGCGTCCACATCGCGACCCCCACGACGCTGGTGACGATGCTGCGGACCGCCGCCTACGCCTGGCAGCAGGCCGCGCTGTCCCGCAACGCCCGCGCGGTGTTCGAGCTGGGCCGGGAGCTGTACGAGCGGCTCGGCACGATGGGCGGCCACATGGACGAGCTGGGCCGCTCCCTGACCAACGCCATCAAGTCCTACAACCGCACCGTGGGCTCGCTGGAGACCCGCGTGCTGGTCACGGCCCGCCGCCTCAACGAGCTCGGCGTCACCGAGGCCGACCTCGCCGGGCCCGAGCCGGTGGAGGAGAGCCCGCGCTCGCTGTCGGCGGCGGAACTCTCCGAGGGGTTCACCGCCGAGGTCCCCCGGCCGCGCGGCGGCGTTCCCCCGCGCGGCACGCGACCACAACCGGACACCGGCGCCGAACCCTGGGGTTTCGGCGGACGGGCGGTCCCTGGTCACAATGATCGGGAGAAAGGGTGCCCATGAGTACATCGACGGTACGCGACGCGCCCGGTGGCGCCTCGCCGCCCTCTGGGGGTCCTGTGCGACGTCAGCGCGGTGCCGCCACCCCGCGGACCGGCGGGGCGGTCACCCTGACCGGGCGCGGCGGGATCGTCGTGATGTTCGCGTTGACGCTGCTGGGCGCGCTGCTGGCCCGCTGGACGGACCTTCCCCTGCTGGCCGGGGCGGGGTTCGTGGCGGGCTGCGCGGCGGCGGCGCTGCTGACCCGGCCGGTGGACCTGCTGACGCTCGCGGTGAGCCCGCCGCTGGTGTTCCTGCTGGCCACGCTCGCCGCGGTGGTGCTCACCTCGCTCGGCGACGAGAACCTGCTGACCGGCTCGCTGGTGGGCCTGCTGACCGCGCTGTCGACGACGGCGCCGTGGCTGTTCGCCGGGACGGTGCTGGTCCTCGCGGTCACCGCCCCGCGCGGCATGCTCGCCCAGGTCCGCGAGCTGCGCGAGAAGCTGGCCGGGATGCGCCTGTTCATGGAGGAGGAGAACGAGGACCCGGTCCGCTGGGACGACACCCCGCGCCGCGCGACCTCCCGTTCCCGCCGCCGCCGTCGCGAGCGTCCCAACCACGCCGACGTGGACTGACCCGGCGGGGGCGCCGCCCCCGCCGGGTGTCCGGCGGCTCAGGTCAGGTCCCCGATGACCTCCCTGGCCGCGCGCTCGCCCTCGGTGGCGCCGCCGTTCATGAAGCCCTGGAAGTCGTAGGACGTGTGCTCGCCCGCGATGTGGATGTTGCCCTGGCGCCGTCCCTCGTATCCGGCGTACCGGTGCAGGTAGCCGGTCGGCCAGTAGGAGTAGGCGCCGAGCGCGTTGGGGCTGCGGTGCCAGGCCGACAGCTGCGCGCGGCCGTTCCACCGCGCCCCGGTGCCGGGGAACACCTGGTCGACCTCGGTGAGCGTCCGGGGCACCAGGGCGCGGACGTAGGGGTCGGCGTGGGTCGGGAACGGGCTCGACGGCTTCAACGCGGCCGCCCGGTCCCCGCCGTGGTACTGGACGAGCACCCCGGCCGTGCCCGGCTGCCCCTTGGTGGTGTCCCAGACCTGCTGGAACGGCAGGTCGGTGAAGCAGTCGCCGGACGACACCCCGGGCCACGGCCCCGTCCCCACCCAGGTGCGGCGGTCGAACTGCATGTTGAGCTTGGTGCAGTGGCCCATGCGGGCGTCGCGCAGCAGGTTCGTCATCAGCGGGTCGAAGCCCGCGCCGGAGGTGTCGAGCCGTTGCAGGACCGGCAGCGGCACGGTCAGGATCGTGTGGTCGGCGGTCACCGTCTTCGTCGTTCCGCCGACGTCGAAGGTGAGGGTCTGGGTCCCGCCGGACGCGGCCCGCACCGCCAGCAGTCGCCATCCCCGCTGGACGCTGCCGGACGGCAGTGACGCCGCGATGGCCTTGGGAAGCCGGTCGTTGCCGCCGACGATGCGGTAGCGCTCGTCCGACAGGCCCCACACGTTGAAGTGGCCGGGGTTGGGCTGGTAGCCCATCAGCAGCACCAGCGCCAGCGACGACTGGAGGGTGGTCTCGGCCCCGTACTCGACGTTGTAGGCGACGTCGAAGAACTGCCCGAGCCGGGAGGCGTAACCGCCGGGCACGCGCGTCTCGATCCACTCGCGGATCGACATGTTGTCCAGCGCGGTGCCCTCCGGGGTCGTCCGGTTCCACATCACCTCCCCGGCGGCCTGGAGGTCGGAGCGCAGCCGCTGGTAGACGGGCTTGAAGTCCTCGTCGGCCTGGTGGCGCGGGTAGTAGGCGCCGTCGAAGTGGAGGATCTCCTCGGCCCCGTTCGGGCCCGCGCCCGCGAAGTTCACCGTCGGCAGGTCGAACCGGCGGCACAGCTCCAGCATCTTCTTGTGCTCCTGGTCGATCAGCTCCCCGCCGATCTCGGAGACCTGGCCGTTCGCCCACAGCCCGGTCTGGGAGTACATCCGGCCGCCGACCCGGTCGGGGTCGGCCTCGTAGACGGTGCAGGCCACCCCGGCGTCCCGCAGGGTGAGCGCGGCGGTGAGCCCGGCGATGCCCGCGCCGACGACGACCACCCGCGCGGCGCCCGCCGCACGGGCCGGACGGGCGGCGGTGGTCAGCCCGAGCCCGGCGGCGGCCGTCAGCGCGCCGGAGCGGACGAGCAGCTCGCGGCGGGTCATCCGCATGTCGCGGACCTCGTCGACGGGCATGCCGAGACGGTGGGCGGTGTGGTGGTCGGCGACCATGCGCCGCAGGGAGCGCATCAGGGGGGGTACGTGCCATGGCCCGGAGCCTGCGCGCCCGGACACGGCGGAACAACCGCCACGATGCTGGGTATCCCGCCCCGCACCCCGGCACAGTGTCGCGGTCCACACAACGTCGCCACGGCGTCGGAACGACGTCGGCACCACGTCAGCACCGGCGGAGCACCGGCGCGTCGGCACGGCGGCGACGCGTTGGCACGACGGCGGCACCGGCGGAGCGGCGGAGCGTTGGCACGACGGCACGGCGGCGGCGGAGCGGCGGCCCAGCATCGGGGCGGCGGCCCAGCATCGGGGCAGCGGCCCAGCGGCGGCGAAGCGGCTGTGGGGCAGCGGCACGGTGGCGGCGAAGCGTCGGCGCGTTGGCATGGTGGCGGCGTCTCGGCACAACGGCGGGGCGGCGGCACGGTGGCGGCGAAGCGTCGGCGCGTTGGCACGGCGGCGGCACAGCGGTAGCGGAGCATCGACGCGTTGGCACAGCATCAGGGCGTCGGCACAGCATCAGGGCGTCGGCACAGCATCAGGGCGTCGGCACAGCATCAGGGCGTCGGCACAGCATCAGGGCGTCGGCACAGCATCAGGGCGTCGGCACAGCATCAGGGCGTCGGCACAGCATCAGGGCGTCGGCGGCGGGGCGGCGGCACGGTGGCGGCGGCGCGGCGGCGCGTTGGCATGGTGGCGGCGTCTCGGCACAGCGGCGGCGGGGTGTCGGTAGAGGGGGGTGGTCGGTTTGTGATGTGGGCGTGACCACAGGGGTGGGGGTGGGCGCTAGCGTCCCTGCCGTGACCGCGATCACCGTCGCCGCCGCCCTGGAGCTGCCCGCCTTCCGGCGCGGGCTGCCCGAGGTGGTCGCCGCCGCCGACCGGCTCGACCGGGAGATCCGCTGGGTGCACGCCGCCGAGGTGCCCAACATCGCCGCGCTGCTCAAGGGCGGCGAGCTGCTGCTCACCACCGGCATGGGCATCGGCGACCGCACGGCCGAGCAGCGCCGGTTCGTCCTGCGGCTGGCGGCGCGCGGGGTGGCGGCGCTGGTCGTGGAGCTCGGCACCCGGTACGGGACGCTGCCCGCCGCGCTGGTGGAGACGGCCGAGGCGCAGGGCCTTCCGCTGGTCCAGCTACACCGCGAGGTCCCGTTCGTGGCGATCTCCGAGGCGGTCCTCACCGAGATCGTCAACGACCACCACGCGACGCTGCGGGCCGGCGAGCGGGCGCTGCGGCGCTGCACCGACGCGGCGCAGGACGACGGGGCGGCGGGCGTCCTCGCCGTGCTGGCCGAGCATCTGGGGCGGCCGGTCCGGCTGGAGGACCGGCGCGGCGGGCTGGTCCACCTCGCCGTCCCGCCCGGCCACCCGGCCGACGGCTGGGACGCGCGCGGTCCCGCCGGGGTCGCGGTGCCGATCCCCGACACCTCGCTGCGGCTGACGGCGCCGTCGGCGGCGCGCCCGTTCGACCGGATCGCCGCCGAGCACGCCGCCGGGCTGCTGGCGATCCTGCTGCGCCAGGCCCGGCAGGAGGAGGAGCTGACGGCCCGCACCCGCGGCGACTTCCTCGCCGACCTGGCCGCGGGCCGGATCGACGACCCGGCCCGGCGGGCCCGGCCGCTGGGGTTCCAGCACGTGGCGGGCCCGCTGGTGCCGGTCGTGGTGCGGCTGCCCGCCGAGCCGTTCGGCAACGGCTGGGAACGCGCCCGGCACGCGTTCGACGGGCTGCCCGCGCTGCTCGGGATCCGGCCCGCGCGGGGGTGGATCTGCGCGCTGGTCGCCGTCCGCTCGCGGCGGGAACGCGCCGCGCTCGCCGACCGGATCGCCGACCGGCTCACCGACGCCGGCCCGGTGACGGTGGTCGGCGACGCCCTGCCGTGGGAGGCGGTGGGCGGCGAGCTGGCGTACGCGCTGCTGGCCGCCGAGGCGGCCGAGGCGCTGCCGCCGCGCCGCTGGCACGACGCGCGGCGGCTGGAGGTGGACGTGCTGCTGTGGCGGCTCGACGGCGGTCCCGAGCTGGCGGCGTTCGTCGACCGCGCCCTCGGCCCGCTGCTGGAGCACGACCGGGTCCGCCCGCAGCCGCTGCTGCCGACGCTGGCGGCCTACCTGGGCCACGGCGCGCACCGCACGGGCCGCAAGACCGAGGCGGCGCGCGCCCTGCGCGTCAACCGGCAGACGCTCTACGACCGGCTCTCCCGGATCGCCGCGCTGCTGGACGCCGACCTGGACGACCCCGAGTGCCAGCTACGGCTGCGGCTGGCGCTGCGGGCCCTGGACCGGATCCCGCCCGCCGACCGTCCGGACCGCCCGGCGGCCGGGGTCAGACGGCGGCGGCCCTGAGGTCCTTGCGGAGCTCGTGCGGGAGGGCGAAGCGCATGGACTCCTTCACCGACTCGATCTCCTGGACGTCGGCGAAGCCGCGCTCGGCCAGCCACGCCAGCACGCCCTGGACCAGCTCGTCGGGGACCGACGCGCCGGAGGTGACGCCGACCGTGGTGACGCCCTCCAGCCAGGACTCGTCGATCTGGTCGGCGTAGTCGACCAGGTAGGCGTTGGCGGCGCCGTGCTCCTTGGCGACCTCGACCAGGCGGACCGAGTTGGAGGAGTTGGTGGAGCCGACCACGATCACCAGCTGGGACTCGGCGGCCATCTGCTTGACGGCGGTCTGGCGGTTCTGGGTGGCGTAGCAGATGTCGTCCGACGGCGGGTCCTGGAGCTTGGGGAACCGCTCGCGGAGCTTGGCGACGGTGGCCAGGGTCTCGTCCACCGACAGGGTGGTCTGCGACAGCCAGGCGACCTTCTCGGGGTCGCGGACCTTCACGTTGGCGACGTCGTCGGGGCCGTCCACCAGGTGGATGTGCTCGGGGGCCTCACCGGAGGTGCCGATGACCTCCTCGTGGCCCTCGTGCCCGATCAGGAGGATGTCGTAGTCGTCCTTGGCGAACCGGACGGCCTCCTTGTGCACCTTGGTCACCAGCGGGCAGGTCGCGTCGATGGTGGCCAGGCTCCGCCGCTTCGCCTCGTCGTGGACGACCGGCGCGACGCCGTGGGCCGAGAAGACCACGATGGAGCCCTCCGGCACCTCCTCGGTCTCGTCCACGAAGATCGCGCCGCGCTCCTCCAGGGTCTTCACCACATGCACGTTGTGCACGATCTGCTTGCGGACGTAGATCGGCGCCCCGTACTTCTCGAGGGCGATCTCGACCGCCTGGACGGCACGGTCGACGCCCGCGCAGTAACCACGCGGCTTGGCGAGCAGGACACGGCGCTGGGTGGAGGTCATGCCCCCTATCGTACGAGCCGTCCCGGGTGTCCCCGGTCACTCCCGGCTGGGGGGCGACGCTTCTGTCACGGCCCGGCCAGGGACAAAGCTCTGATGAAGCCCGCAATGTGACCCACTCCACGCCCTTCTTGGACAGAAATCCAGTTACCGGAGGTGACCACTCCCCCGCCATGCGGCAAAGTGAAGATTGACAGACGGTGCCGTATCGACCCAGTCCGATGACCGGACGGCAGGGAGAGGGAAGACGATGACGAAATCGCCGCGCCGCCTCAAACAGCACGTACAGGAAACGGTGGGCGAGCAGGTCCGCGACCTTCCGCTGCACGCCGTCCGGCTGGCCATGTTCGGCGTCGGCCGGGCCCTGCTGCTCAGCGACCGGGTCACCCGTGACTACAAGGAGATCACCGAGGGCGGCGGGGTGAAGCCGGTCATCGGCCGGCTGGCCGGGGACGTGCAGACCACCGCGTTCAAGGTGGTCGGCGCGGTCGTGGAACGGGTGCGCGGCGAGGACGACGAGCCGGAGCCGGAGCCGGCGGCGCGGACCCGGGTCGAGCCCGCCCCCAGGCCCGCCGAGCCCGTCAAGCCCGCTCCCAAGCCCGCCGAGCGGGAGATCTCCGTCGGCAAGCCCGCCGCGACGCCGAAGCCCGAGGCCACGAAGCCCGAGGCCAAGCCCGCTGCCGAGCCCACCCCCAAGGCGACCGCCAAGCCGGAGCCGAAGGTCGAGAGCAAGCCGGAGTTCGAGCCCAAGCCCGAGCTGAAGCCCGCCGCGCAGGCCGAGGCCGAGAAGGTCGTCGAGGACCTCCCGGTGCCGGACTACGACAGCGCGACGCTGCCGCAGCTGCGCGCCCGGCTGCGCGGCCTGTCGGCGGACCAGGTGAAGCTGCTGCGCGAGTACGAGAGCAAGCACGCCGCCCGCCCGGACGTCCTCAAGATGTACGAGAACCGCATCACCAAGCTCAACGGCCTCAACTGATAACGGCCATCCGCAATCGGCCAATGGGAACGGCCCCCGGAGAGTTCCGGGGGCCGTCCCCATTCGTCCGGAAAATCATGATCCGCCATTGATCAACGAGAGCGGCGACCGGCTTCCCCCGAGTGACGCGACAGCCAGCCCTGAACGGCCTCAACCGCCACGTCATGGCGCGCGACCGGAGCCAACGGTTCCTGCCAGCCGGTGTAGAACCAGGCGTCCGAGAAGCCCTCCCGCCGACGACACATGATCGTCATCGCGGGATGCGGAGCACAGCATCCCCGCACGGCCGGGTTGGACACCCGCAGGCGGCCCCCGTCGGCCTCGACGCCCAGGCCCTCAGCCGCCAACTTCTCCGCCAGCGCCGCAAGATGGTCTCTCGACTCCACAGGATCGCTCCTCGTCGTATCTGTGTGGCCCACTTGCGGGTCAGAGACGAACCGCACGACGAACGGATGGACGCGAGGCGGTAGGGGCCGCCGCCCCGTTCAGGGGCTCCTGGCTGATGCCGTACCAGGTCTCGACCTCACGCATCGCCGCCTCCAACGCCTCCGGCTGGTCGGCCTCCAGCAACGGCGAGGCGACACCACGCGCGGGCATCGCCCAGTAGCGCCCGGTCCGCGGCCCGTACCAGACCGTCCATGCCGGATGTTCGCGATCGAGCTGACGGGCGATGGCGCGACGCCGTTCCTCGTCCCGCCCCACCGCCGCCCTGGTCACGCCGTCCCCTCGCGCGGGCACAGGTGCGTGCCGTGCCGCTCGGCGACCCGCCGGTCCAACGCCTCCGCTTCCCCGATCAGGTACCGCAGGATCCCCGGGGTCTCCCCTTGCAGGAACACGACGCCACCACGCTCGTCGCGCCCGCCGACCGGCCCGCCCCGCCGGGCCTCCCACGGACAGAGGCCGGTGGAGACCTCGATCCACCAGCGAGGGAAGTCGGCACGCAACCGCTCCAGCGCCGCGATGCCGTCATCGGATGTCGTGATCATGGATGGCCTCACCTCCGGCCGAGGCCCGCATCTCTGGTTTCGCACCCCAGGTCGGGCCCTTTGAGTTGGTCGGGAACCGACAGAGCGTCGATGACTCCGTGTCACCTGACACTGACGCCTCGCCCGAGGACTGGTCCACAAAGTTGCGCCGGGTTGCGCGCCGGTTGCGCGTGGCTATCTGAACGTGTCGGCTGCCGCCTCGATCAGCGCCCTCGCCCTGTCGCCGAACACCGCCATCGCCGACAGTTCGTCAAACGCTCGCTCGTACACGCGCAGCTCGCCCGGCATGGTCACGGTGATCCTCGACCCCAGCAGCTCCAGTTGTGCCTGGTCGTGGTCATAGATGGTGAAGCCTTCCAGCGCCCACATGGTGGTGCGGGGCGCGGTCTGTGGGATGACGCCCAAGCTCGACGACGGCAGCGAGATCGACGTCATCAGGTGGGCGAGCTGGTCCAGCATCGTCCGCCGGTCGCCGACCTGGTAGCGCAACACCGTCTCTTCGAGTAGGAACACGAAGGTGCGGCCGCCCTCGGTGAGGACCCTCCGCCGTGCCAGCCGAGCCCGCACCGCGTCCCGAACGTCGTCGCGCAGACCCCGAAAGCCGGTGATGGCCGACAGCAACGCCGTGGCATACCCCTCGGTCTGGAGCAGTCCCGGAATCACCTGCGGCTGGTACACCCGCATCCACCGAGTGCGCTCGAACAGCGGAACGTAGGACTCCTGGAGCCGCCGGAGCCCGGTGGTCTCCAGCCGCCGCCATTCCACGTACGCACTCTCCAGAGCGCGCAGCGACGCCACCAGATCCTCGACCATGTCATCGGCACCGCACACTCGGCACCAGGTACGGATGTCGGCCTGCGTGACCGGCTGCACGGCCTTCTCGATCCGCGACACCTTCGACTTGTGCCAGTCCGCCGCGGCGGCCAGTTGCACGCCGGTCAGGTCGGCCTGGAGACGAAGGTCGCGGAGCCGGTCGGCCAAGGCCTGCCGGGCGGCCTGGACGCTGGACGAGGGCGACGGTGAGGAGGGCATGGCGGGTCAGCGTCGAGGACGGCGTGGGCGGTCAGCGGATCCGGTAGTCGGCGTGGTCGACCGCCCGTTCCCACACCGCCTCGAACGCCGTGGCGCACAGCTTGACGGCCGCCGGATCGTCGGTCAGTTCGTCCTCGATGTGCTCGCCGTCCCCGGCGAAGTGGTGGAAGCGGACCAGCCGGTCGTCGAACAGCCAGAAGTCGTTTCCCGGCAGGCACAGATCCGACGCCTGTCGGCGCGGCAGCCACCGCACTTTCTCACCGGCCGTGAGATTCATCGACTCGGTGACCGAGTACTCCCAACGGATGTAGTCGGTCACCGGTTCCGACACGATCCGCGCCCGCCGCACCTTCACCCCGCGTGCAACCGCCGGGGCGAGCAGTGCGTGCCAGCCCCGTTCCCGCTGGGTGCGGTCGTAGGGCGGACCGCCGATGAAAGCGCGGTAGGACGGGTCCGAGGGCGTGTACATGTCGCGCATCTCCAGATGCACCGCCGAGGAGGCGCACCCGGTGATCAGCTCATCGAACGCCGTCAGCTCCAGGATCCGCACCGTCTGCCTCCTCCAGCAATGCCCGCAGGATGACGGACTTCATCCGCGCGGGGATCTCGATCACTGCTTCATCCGGTCCCGTCATCCCCAGTCGCGCCGCGTCGGCGAGCACGCCGGGATCGGTGACCCTCGGTCCTTGAACCACCAGGTTGCCGGAATCGGCGACGAAGAACGCCGGGCAGTGCGCGCCGTCGGTGCCGGGGTCGAGCGCGATCAACCGTAGGGGCATCGCGGCCTCCAGGTGAGGGGGTTGCACTGAGTTGCGCGTGGCGAACGCTTCACCGAGCGTCACGCCGCCAACCGCCTCCGTCAAGGGCTGTAATTTCATACAGATGGAAAACCCGCGCCTCACGCGCTGGCGGACATCCAGCTACACCGAGGGCCAGGACTGCGTGCAGGTGGCCGACCTTACCGGGGAACATGCCGTCGCGGTCCGCGATTCCAAGGACCCTCACGGCCCCATGATCGTTCTGGCGTCGCGGCCTTGGACGGCGTTCGTCAGCCGTATCAAGCAGGGAGAACGAGCGCTCAGCGAAGCCTGACGTCGGGCAGCGTCGTCACGCGCCGATCACACCACCCGCCCGGACGTGCTGCATACGTACGAGAACCGGAACATCAAGCTCAACGGCTCGACCTGATGACAGCCGTCCTTTTGGTCGGCGGAGGCGGTGGTCACGTCCGCGCGGGAAGCGGGGGGTTCTGGAAGGCGTGGTCTGTGTCCACCCGTTCCAGGGGCCTCAGGTGGTGGCGGCGGGTCAGGAGGATCAGCATCGCGGCCGCGCAGCAGAGCGCGCCCGCGTAGTACGGCACCGACGGGTCGAACGTCTCGGCCAGCCGGGAGGCCAGGTACGGGGCCAGCGCGCCGCCCAGCCAGCGGACGAAGTTGTAGCCGGCGGAGGCGACGGGGCGGGGATGGTCGGAGACCTCCATGGCGGCCTCGGTGAACGCGGTGTTGTTCATGCCGATCGGGATGCCGCACAGGATCGTGCAGACGATGATCCCGGTGTGGCCGAGGACCGCCAGGCCGAGCTGGAACAGGATCAGCAGGGCCAGGGACAGGTGCATGACGCGGACCGTTCCAAGCCGACGCTGGAGCACGGGCGCGGCGAACACCGACGACAGCGCCACCAGCACGCCCCAGCCGAAGAACACCAGGCCGATGCCGTGCGCGTCCATGCGCAGGACGAACGGCGTGAACGCCAGCACCGTGAAGAACGCGTAGTTGTAGAACAGCGCGGTGAACGCCGTGGTGGACAGCCCGCCGTGCCGCAGCGCCCGCAGCGGCGCGGTCAGGCCGGTCGGGGTCGCGGGCCTCGGCGCCGGCCGGAGCAGGGTGGCGATCAGCAGGAAGCCGACGGCCATCAGCACGGCGGTGCCGAAGAACGGGTAGCGCCAGTTCATGTCGCCCAGCAGGGCTCCGACCAGCGGTCCCATGGAGATGCCGAGGCCGAGCGCGGCCTCGTAGAGGATGATCGCCGACTCGGCGCCGCCGCTGGCCGCGCCGACGATGACGGCCAGGGCGGTCGCGACGAACAGCGCGTTGCCGAGGCCCCATCCGGCGCGGAAGCCGATCAGCTGGCCGACGGTGCCGGACGTTCCCGACAGCGCCGCGAACACCACGACGAGGGCCAGGCCGATCAGCAGCGTCCTCCTCCCGCCGATCCGGCTGGACACCCAGCCGGTGACCAGCATGGCCACGGCGGTGATCAGGAAGTAGCTGGTGAACAGCAGCGAGACCTGGCTCGGCGTGGCGCGCAGGTTCTCGGCGATGGCCGGGAGGATGGGGTCGACCAGCCCGATGCCCATGAACGCGACCACCGCGGCGAACGCCGTCGCCCATACCGACGTCGGCTGCCGCAGTATGCCGCCGCTCCTGGGGAGGACATCAGGTGGTTGTGCGCGCATAGGGGGTCTTCCTTTCCGGGGCGAAGAGCCGGTCCAGCGCCGGCAGCGCGGCCGCGATGGCCTCGCGGTCGGCCGGGCTGAGGGCCGCCAGGCGTTCGGCGAGGAAGTCCACCCGGCGGGCGCGGCCGGTGCGCAGGTGCTCGGTCCCGGTCCCGGTCAGCTCGACGGTGACCACGCGGGCGTCGGCGGCGTCGCGGCCGCGCCGCACCAGCCCGTCGCGTTCCAGCCGGTTGATCTGGGCGGTCATGGTCGGCAGCCGGACGCCCTGCTCCTCGGCGAGCTCGGTCATCCGGCGCGGTCCGCCGTCCAGCGAGCCGAGCACCGCCAGCTGCTGGGAGGTGACGGGCTGGTCGGCGTTCACCCGGCGCAGCAGCAGCACGACGTCCCGGAGCCGGGCGTTGAAGTGCTCGGCCAGGGCGCGGGTCGCGGCGTCGCTCACGGTGGGTCCTCCTCGATTACTTAGCCAGACTAAGTTAGCTTGGCTAACCATTGCAAGACGATCAGGCCCGGCGACGGCCGCCGGAGGGGTTCAGGCTCCCAAGTACGCCTCGATGACGCGAGGATCGGCGGCCAGTTCGGCGGCCGGGGCGTGCAGGGTGACGGCGCCCTGGTCGAGGACGTGGCCGCGGTGGGCGATCCGCAGCGCGGCCTTGGCGTTCTGCTCCACCAGCAGCACGGTGGTGCCCGCCGCGTTGATGTCGCGGATGACGTCCATGACGGCCGTGACGATCAGCGGCGCGAGGCCCATGGACGGCTCGTCGAGCATCAGCAGGCGGGGTCCGGCGACCAGGCCGCGGCCGATGGCGAGCATCTGCTGCTCGCCGCCGGACAGGGTGCCGCCCTGCTGGTCGCGGCGTTCGGCGAGCCGGGGCAGCAGGTCGTAGACGCGGGCGATGCGGCGTTCCAGTTCGGCGCCGTCCCGGACCAGGTAGCCGCCGAGCTGGAGGTTCTCGCGGACGGTGAGGGTGCTGAAGATCCGGCGGCCCTCGGGGACGTGGACCACCCCGGCGGCGACCATCGCGGGCGGGGACGCGCCGGTCACCTCGCGCCCGTCCAGCGTGATCCGCCCGGCGGACGGCCGCACCAGCCCGGAGACCGCGGCGAGGGCGGTGGACTTGCC
This sequence comes from Actinomadura kijaniata NBRC 14229, assembly GCF_001552175.1. Lineage (GTDB taxonomy): Bacteria > Actinomycetota > Actinomycetes > Streptosporangiales > Streptosporangiaceae > Spirillospora > Spirillospora kijaniata. Next base: position 41,937 of record NZ_BCQR01000048.1, on the reverse strand, counting down.
CGCGCCGTTGTTGCCGAGCAGCGCGACGATCTCGCCCTCGGCGACGGTCAGCGACAGGCCCCGCAGCGCCCGCACCGCGCCGTAGCGGACGTCGAGGTCAGTCAGTTCCAGCACCGCGCACCTCCTCGCGGGCCGCGGCCAGCTCCGCCTCGTCGGCGTCGCGGCCCAGGTACGCCTCGATGACGGCCGGGTCGCGGCGCACCGCCCCGGGCGGCCCGTCGGCGATCCCGCGCCCGAAGTTGAGCACGACGACGCGCTGGGACACCTCCATGACCAGGCCCATGTCGTGCTCGATCAGCGCGACGGCGGCGCCGAGGTCGCGGATGCGGCCCAGCAGGTCGAGCAGTTCGGCCTTCTCGCCGTGGTTGAGCCCGGCGGCGGGCTCGTCCAGCAGGAGCAGCCGGGGGCGGCGGGCCAGGGCGCGGGCGATCTCGACGCGGCGCTGCTCGCCGTAGGGAAGCCCGCGGACGAGCCCGGCGCGGTCGCCGCGCAGGCCCACGAAGTCGAGCCACCGGTGCGCCTCGTCGGTGGCCTCCCGCTCGCCGCGCTTGAAGCGGGGCGTGTGCAGGAGGGCGTCGAAGACGTTCTGGCGCAGCCACAGGTGGGTGCCGGAACGCACGTTGTCCAGCACCGACAGCTCCTTGAACAGCCGCGGGTTCTGGAACGTCCGCGACACCCCCAGCGCGGCGATCGCGGAGGGGCGGCGCCCGGTGACGTCGGTGCCGTCGACGAGGACGCGCCCGCCGGTCGGCCGGTAGAAGCCGGTGACGCAGTTGAACGCCGAGGTCTTGCCCGCCCCGTTCGGCCCGATCAGCGACACGATCTCGCCGGGCGCGGCCTCGAAGCCCAGCCCGTCCAGCGCGCGCACCCCGCCGAACGACAACCTCAGGTCCTCAACCCGGAGCATGGTCTGTCCCCTTCGAACGCGCGGCGGTGTGCGGGGTCTCGCGGGAGCGGTGCGGCCACAGGCCCTGGGGCCGCAGGATCATCACGACGATCAGCAGCACGCCGAACGCGAAGAACCGGTAGTCGGCCAGGTCGCGCAGCAGCTCCGGCACGACGCTGATGACCACCGCGCCGATCACCACGCCGGGGGTGGAGCCCATCCCGCCCAGCACCACCGCCATCACGACCAGCGCCGACTGGAGGAACGTGAAGCTCGCCGGGGAGATCGCCGACAGGTGCGCGCCGAACAGCACCCCGGCCATCCCGCCCCACACCGCGCCCGCGACGTAGGCGGCGAGCTTGGTGCGGTAGGTGTGCACGCCCATCGCCTCGGCGGCGTCCTCGTCCTCCCGGATGAACCGCCACGCCCGGCCGATCCGGGAGCGGCCCAGCCGCGCCGCCAGCAGCACCGCCACCGCGACGATCAGCACGGTGACGTAGTAGAACACCGCCGCGCCGGAGGTCGCGTCGCCGAACAGCCCGGGGATGCCGTAGATCCCCGAGGGGCCGCCGGTGACCGTCAGGTTGGTCGCGACGATCCGGATGATCTCGCCGAAGCCGAGCGTGACGATCGCCAGGTAGTCGCTGCGCAGCCGCAGCGTCGGCGCGCCGATCACGACGCCCGCGACGACCGTCACCGCCAGCACGGCGGGCAGCGTCGCCAGCAGCGGGACGTCCAGGCGGGTGGCCAGCACGCCGCTGGTGTACGCGCCGACCGCGAAGAACGCCGCGTAGCCCAGGTCGAGCAGGCCGCAGTAGCCGACGACGATGTTCAGGCCGACGGCGAGCATGACGAAGATGGCGGCGCTGGTCATGACGTTCAGCGCGTACGGCGTCGCGATGACGAGCGGGGCGGCGAGCGCGAGCGCGAGTCCGAGCCAGCCGAGCCATCGGCTCTCCAGCAGGCGGGTGAGGGCGGAGTCACCGCGTCCGCGCACCGGCTTGACCGGCGGCCCGGTGTCCTTGGTGAGCCTCATACGCGTTCCGTCACGCGCTCGCCGAGCAGGCCCGTCGGCCGCACGGTCAGGAACAGGATCAGGCACCCGAACGCGAACACGTCCCGCCACTCCCCGCCCAGCAGGTCGGTGCCGAACGACTCCAGCAGCCCCAGCAGCAGCCCGCCGAGCATCGTGCCGGGGATGTTGCCGATACCGCCGATCACCGCGGCGGTGAACGCCTTGAGCCCGATGATGAAGCCCATCAGGAAGTCGATCTTCCCGTAGTAGCCGCCCGCCATGACCCCGGCCGCGCCCGCCAGGGCCGAGCCGAGGAAGAACGTGCGGGCGATGACGGCGTCGACGTCGATACCCATCAGCCGGGCGGCGACCGGGTCGAGCGCGATGGCCCGCATGGCGCGTCCCTGGCGGCTGCTGGTCACCAGGCGGTGCAGCGCGACCATGAGCGCGACCGCGATGGCGACGAGCACGAGCTGCTGCACGGTGACGCGGGCGCCGAGGACGTGCAGCGTGGTGCCGCCGAGCCGCACCTGGTAGACGCGGGGGTCGGCGCCGGCGGCGGCGCGCGTTCCGTACTCCAGCGCGAACGACGCCCCCACCGCCGTGATCAGCAGTGACAGCCGGGGCGCGCCGCGCAGCGGCCGGTAGGCGACGCGTTCCAGCGCCATCCCGGCGAGGCCGGTGACCAGCATCGTCGCGACCAGCACCAGCAGCAGCGCCAGCAGCGACTGCGACCGCACCAGCCCGCCGAGCGCGCCCAGCATCGCGAACCCGGAGAACGCGCCGAGCATGTAGAGGTCGCCGTGGGCGAAGTTCAGCAGCTTGATGACGCCGTAGACCATGCTGTAGCCGAGCGCGACCAGCGCGTAGAAGCTGCCGACGAAGAGCCCGTTCCAGACGAGTTGGCTCACCGGTCAGATCTTCTCCTTGAGGACGAACCTGCCGTCCTTCACGACCTGGATCTCGAAGCCTCCGGTGATGGTGTGCTGGGGGGTGAACTTCAGCGGGCCGGAGAAGAGGGTGAAGCCCTCCATGGTCTCCAGGGCCGTGACGATCTTCCCGCCGTCGGTGCTCCCGGCCTTCCTGACGGCCTCGGCCGCCAGGCGGACGCCGTCGTACGCCTGGGTGGAGTACGGGCCGGGGTCGGCGTTGAACTTCTGCTTGTAGGCCGCCTTCCACGACTCCGCGCCCTGCAGGGTCTCCGGTGTCGGCGTCATCGTCGCGTACACGCCCTCGGCGTTCTTCCCGCCCGCGATCTCGGCGAGCTTCGTCGCCACCGAACCGTCGCCCACCAGGAACCTCCCCTTGTACCCGGCCTGCTTGAACTGCCGGATCAGCAGCCCGCCCTCGGCGTAGTAGCCCGTCCAGTAGATGTAGTCGGGGTTCCCCTTCAGCACCGAGGTGACGGCGGCCGAGTAGTCGCTCTCCTTCGGGGTGACCGCCTCCAGCACCGACTTGTCGGGGGCGCCGGACCTGTCCAGCTCGGTGGCCGTGCGGACGGCGATGTCCTTGGAGTAGGAGGTGTTGTCGTGCATGACGGCGACCTTCTTCGCGCCCTCCTTGGCCAGCCAGCGGAACGCGGCCGCGGCCTGCTGGTCGCCGGTGCCGTTGATGAGGAAGACGTGCCTGAGCTTCTGCGCGGGCAGCTCGGCGGAGTTGGCCACCGGGATGATCATCGGGATCCGGGCGCGGTCGAAGATCGGCAGGGTGGGCAGCGTCGCGCCCGAGCAGTAGCCGCTGACCGAGACCTTCACGCCCGCCGAGACGAGCTTGTTCGCGGCGGCGACGGCGGTCCGGGGATCGCAGGCGTCGTCCTCGACCCGCAGCTGGAGCTTGCGGCCGAGCACGCCGCCCTTACCGTTGATCTCGTCGACGGCCAGCTGCGCGCCGTTGCGCATGTAGGGGCCGATCTCGGCGCTGTCGCCGGACAGCGGGATGTCCATCCCGACCAGGATCGGGCCCTTTTCTTCCTCCTTCGAGCCGCCGCCGAGCAGTCCTTGGCCGCACGCCGTCGAGACCGTTGTCACCAGTGCGAACGTGAGTATGACCCTGCGCGTCCTCATGGAAGTCCTCGTCTCCCGAAAGGTGCCGGTCCCCCGAGCGCCGGCCGTACGGCCGCCTGCTGTCACATGACCGTGGGCGGGCATCCGCCGTCAATACGCGAACGGACGTGAGACAAGACCGTTACCGGACAGACCGGATCGCCGTGGCAGGGGTCCCCAGCGGGCGTTCCGCAGCGCCACGACCACGGGAAACGGCCGGTACGGTGACATCGCACACCCCGACTGATCGTCATCCGGAGGCCAGCGTTGTCCTCTTCCCAGCCCGCCGAGAACGCCGACCGGTACGCGACCGGCAGCCACGATCTGCCCGTCTCCGCCGCGCTCGCGGAGTACTTCGGCCACTCGTGGGCCGACACCTCCCACACCCCCGCCCCGGTGGAGGCCGCCCCGCACGCCGCCCGCCGCCGCGCCGCGCTGTCGGCCCGGTTCCCCGGCGAGCGCCTGGTGATCCCGGCGGGCGGGTTGAAGGTCCGCAGCAACGACTGCGACTACCCGTTCCGGCCGCACACCGCGTTCGCGTACCTCACGGCCGAGTCGGGCGCCGACGCGGTGCCGGACGCGGTGCTGGTGCTGGAGCCGGGCGCCGCCGGGCACGAGGCGATCCTGTTCACGCACCCGCGTTCCCCGCGCGACACCGGGCAGTTCTACCGGGACCGCAAGCACGGCGAGTTCTGGGTGGGCCGCCGCCGCAGCCTCGCCGAGACCGAAAGCGCGCTCCAGCTCACCGCCGCCTCCCTGGAGGAGCTGCCGAAGCTCCTGGGCGGCGTCACCCCGACCCGCGTGGTGCGTGACGTGGACGCGGGGGTGGACCGCCTGGTCGGCGAGCACGCGAACGCCGCCGCCGACCGGGAGCTGGCCGCGTTCCTGTCGGAGCTGCGGCTGGTCAAGGACGGGTGGGAGATCGCGCAGCTCACCGCCGCCGTGGACCACACGGTCGCCGGGTTCACCGACGTGGTGGGCGCGCTGCCGAGGGCGATGCGGCACCCGCGCGGCGAGCGCCTGGTCGAGGGCGTGTTCAACACCCGCGCCCGGCTGGAGGGCAACGGCGTCGGCTACGAGACCATCGCGGCCGGCGGCGCGCACGCCTGCGTCCTGCACTGGATCCGCAACGACGGCCCGCTGCGCGACGGCGACCTGCTGCTGCTGGACGCGGGCGTGGAGACCGACACCCTCTACACCGCCGACGTCACCCGCACCCTGCCGGTCAACGGCCGCTTCACCGACGTCCAGCGCCGCGTGTACGACCTGGTGTACGCCGCGCAGGAGGCGGGGATCGCGGCGGTGCGGCCGGGGGCGCGGTTCCGCGACTTCCACCAGGCCGCCATGCGGGTGATCGCCGAGGGGCTGGAGGAGTGGGGGGTCATCCCCGACGCCGCGGCCGCCCTCGACCCCGGGTCGGGCATCTACCGGCGGTACACCCTGTGCAGCAGCGGCCACATGCTGGGGATGGACGTGCACGACTGCGCCAGGGCCCGCGCCGAGCAGTACCTCGACGGCGTGCTGGAGCCCGGCCACGTGCTGACCGTCGAGCCCGGCCTGTACCTCCAGCCGGACGACCTGACGCTGCCGGAGGAACTGCGCAGCATCGGCGTCCGCATCGAGGACGACCTGGTCGTGACCGAGGACGGCGCGAAGGTGCTGTCCGACGGCCTGCCGCGCCGGGCCGACGAGATCGAGACGTGGATGGCCGACCTGCTGTCCTGACCTGACGGCACACGAAGGGCCTCCCCGCCGGGGAGGCCCTTCGTCTCATCCGCCTGCGCCGGGACCGGACGGCGAGCGCCGCCGCCGGACCGTCAGCGGAACGCGGCGGCGTTGCGGCGCGCCCAGGTCGCGAACGGCGTCGCCGGGCGGCCCAGGACGCGTTCCACGTCCGGGCTGACCGTCCGCTCCCGCCCGGTGGGCTCGCCGAGGATCTCCAGGGTCGTCTCGACCACGTCCCCGGGCATGAACGCCAGCATCCGCTCCCGGGCCTCGTCGCGGGTCCACTCGGCGAACCGGACCGGCTCGCCCAGCGCCTCGCCGATCGCGGCGGCCTGCTCGCGCGGCGTGACGGGGACGGGCCCGGTCAGCTCGTAGACCCGTCCGGCGTGGCCGTCCTCGCGCAGGGTCGCGGCGGCGACCGCGGCGATGTCGTCCGGATCGATGACCGGCAGGCCGACGTCGCCGAACGGCGCGGCGACCGTCCGGGCGGCGCGGACCGACCCGGCCCAGGCGTAGGTGTTGGAGGCGAAGCCGCCGGGCCGCAGGATCGTCCAGTCCAGGCCCGAGCGCCGGACGGCGTCCTCGATGGAGCGGCCGACCTGTCCGTGGGACGCCGAGTCCGGGCGGGTGGCGACGCCCTGGGAGGACAGCAGCACCACCCGGCGGACGCCACCGGCCCTAGCCGCGTCCAGGATGGCCTCGGGGTCCAGCAGGTGCGCGGCGGCCCCGCCGCTCTGGAAGAACAGCGCGTCGGCGCCGTCCAGCAGGGGCCGCAGGCTCCCGGCGTCGGTCAGGTCCGACCGCCGGGCCCGCACGCCCTCCGGCACGTCGGCGTCCGTGATCCCACGGGACGTCGCCGTCACCTTCTCCCCCGCCTCGGCCAGCAGCCGGACCAGCGCCCGGCCGACGTTCCCGGTGGCTCCGGTCACCACGATCATGAGATCTCCTAGTTAGTTAGCTGACTGACTCACTCGGTGGACCGTACCGGGCCCGGAGGGCGGCTGTCTATAGTCAGTCAGGTGACCGACTCACCACGGACCCGGGTGCGGGGCGAGCAGAAGCGGCGCCTGCTCATGGCCGCCGCCGCGCGCGTCCTGCACGAGCAGGGCGTCGAACGCACGACGATCGCCGACATCGCCGAGGCCGCCGGGGTCCCGACCGGGAACGTGTACTACTACTTCAAGACCAAGGACGACCTGGTCCGGGCCGCTCTCGGCGAGCACGCCGCGCATCTGGCGGCGCTCACCGCCGAGCTCGACGCCCTCCCCGACCCGCGCGAGCGCCTCAAGGCGCTCGTCGCCTCCTGGGTGGGGCAGCGCGAGATCGCCGCGCGCTACGGCTGCCCCACCGGGACCCTCGCCGTCGAGCTGGACAAGCGCGACGACGGGCTCGACGCCGAGGCGGGACGGGTCGTCCGGCTGCTGCTGGACTGGGCGGCGGCGCAGTTCCGCGCCCTGGGCCTGCCCGACCCGGACGGGCTGGCGATCACCCTGGTCGGCGCGTACCAGGGGATGTCGCTGCTGGCCAACGCGCTGCGCGACCCCTCGGTGATGGACCGCGAGGGCGACCGCCTACGCCACTGGCTCGACAACCTGTGACAACGCGACGACCACGCCCCGGCGCGACCCGGTGACCACGCCCCGGCGGATATGACCCGGCACGGCCGGACACGGGCACGGCGCGGCGGACACGACGCGACGCGGCACGGCAGACGCGACGCGGCACGGCATGGCGTGGCGGACACGACGCGGCGGACACGACGCGGCACGACGCGGCGCGGCACGGCACGACGCGGCACGGCCGGACACGGCACGGCACGGCCGGACACGACGCGGCGTAGCGGACACGACGCGGCGTAGCGGACACGACGCGGCGTAGCGGACACGACGCGGCGTAGCGGACACGACGCGGCGTAGCGGACACGACGCGGCGGACACGGCGTGCTCGGGGGGTGGGTGTCTGTGCGGCCCCCTAGGCTGGCGGTCATGGCGATGGAGACCTCGGCGGAGTCCCCGGTTCCGGTGCGGACCGTGTTGCAGGCGGTGGGCGGCTGGATCGGGCGGCTCGGGCGGATCTGGGTCGAGGGGCAGATCACCGAGCTGAACGCGCGCGGCGGCACCGTCTACCTCACGTTGCGCGACCCCGTGGCGAACATGTCGGTGCGGGTCGTCGGGCCGCGTTCGGTGTTCGAGGCGGCGGGTCCGGCGGTCACCGACGGGGCGCGCGTCGTGGTCCACGCCAAGCCCGACTTCTGGCAGACGCGCGGCACGTTCTCGCTGGCCGCGCTGGAGGTGAAGCCGGTCGGCATCGGGGAGCTGCTGGCCCGGCTGGAACGCCTCAAGCAGCTGCTGGCCAACGAGGGGCTGTTCCGGCCCGAGCGCAAGCGGCCGCTGCCGTTCCTGCCCGGCCGGATCGGGCTGATCACCGGGCGGGAGTCCGACGCCGAGCACGACGTGCTGCAGAACGCGCGGCGGCGCTGGCCCGCGGTGGAGTTCAAGGTCGTCAACACGGCGGTGCAGGGGCAGCAGGCCGTGCCGCAGATCCTGGAGGCGCTGCGGGAGCTGGACGCCGACCCCGGGATCGACGTGGTCATCATCGCGCGGGGCGGCGGGTCGATGGAGGACCTGCTGCCGTTCTCCGACGAGGCCCTGGTGCGGGCGGTCGCGGCGGCGCGCACCCCGGTCGTCAGCGCGATCGGGCACGAGCAGGACTCCCCCCTGCTGGACCTGGTCGCCGACCTGCGCGCCTCCACGCCGACCGACGCGGCGAAGAAGACCGTTCCGGACGTGCGCGAGCAGCTCCAGTACGTGCGGCAGCTTCGGGACCGGGCGCGCCGGGTGCTGGTCGGCGGCGTCGAGCGCGAGCTGACCTGGCTGAACGCGGTCCGTTCCCGGCCCGCGCTGGCCGACCCCGTCCGCGAGGTCGAGCGGCAGGCCGAGCAGGTCGCGGCGCTGCGGGACCGGGCCCGCCGCTGCGTGTCGGGGTCGCTGGACCGCGCCGGGGACCAGCTGTCGCACACGCGGGCGCGGCTGCTGGCGCTGTCGCCGGCGGCGACGCTGGACCGCGGCTACGCGATCGTGCAGCGCGCGGACGCGTCGGTGCTGCGCTCGGCCGAGGACGTCGCCGAGGGCGAGCCGCTGACGGTCCGGCTCGCCGCGGGCCGGCTCAAGGTGTCCGTGTCCGAGATCGTCGAGCCGTAGGGTGGCTGACGTGGCGAACGCGAAGACCGACAACGAGGCGCTGTCCTACGAGCAGGCCCGCGACGAACTGACCGAGGTCGTGAAGCGGCTGGAGGCCGGGGGCCTCACCCTGGAGGAGTCGCTGAAGCTGTGGGAACGCGGCGAGCGGCTCGCGGCGGTCTGCGAGGAGTGGCTGGAGGGGGCCCGTGCCCGGCTGACCGCCGCGATCTCCGCCTCCGACGAGGGCGGGGAGAACGCGCCCGCCCCGTTCTAGGGACGGCCCTAGCGGCAGTGCTCGAAGCCGCTGGCGTAGGACACGCCCGAGATGCCGCCGCCCCAGCGGACGCACTTACCGGCCGCCGCCGCCCGCACCGGGCCCGCGTACCACTGGTAGGAGCCCCTGTCGGTCTTCGTGGTGGCGCCCTTCACCTGGAGGAAGGCCGTCATCGCGGCCCGGGCGCCCTTCGGCTTGACCGTGGCGACGCAGTTGGAGCCGTTCCGGTAACCCAGGTACACGCGGCCGTAGGTCCGGCCGCCCTCGCGCAGCACGGCCTCGTCGATCTTCCGGTAGCCGGGGCCGCAGATCTGCGCGACCGGGTCGGCCGGGGCGGGCGCGCCGGTGGAGCACGCCTCCAGCGTCTGCTGGGGGTAGCCGAAGCGGCGCCCCTCGAAGTAGGCCTCGACCGGCGGGTATCCGCCGTTGTACCGCACCTCGTAGTGCAGGTGGGAGGACATGCCGCCGTTGCCGGGGCGGGTGGAGCGGCCCACCGCGCCGATCCTGGTCCCGGCCGCGACCTGCTGGCCGGTCTTGACCGAGCGGTACTTCAGGTGCGCGTACCAGGTGGTGTAGCCGCCGGAGTGCTGGATCACGACGTGGTGGCCGAAGCCGCTCTGGGTGGTGTGCCGGGTGGAGCGGATCACCTTGCCCGCGGCGGCGGCCACGACGGTGTCGCCGTTGTCGGCCTCGGCGGTGCGGCCCCGGTTGAAGTCGATCTCGTAGCCGGTGTGGACGCTGGACCTGCTGGAGTTGCCCGTCCAGACCTGCCCGCAGGGGAACGGCAGCCGGAAGCGGGGCATCGCCTTCGCCGCCGCGGCCGCCCGTGCCCCGGTGGGCGCGGTCCGCACCGGTTCCGGGGAGTCCGCGACGGCCACCGCCGCCGCCGTTCCGGCCGTGGCCACCGCGATCCCGGCCGCGGCCAGGACCGCGATCCTCCTCCGTCCGCCCATGCGCACCACCCTTCACTGATCGCTCATGCGCAACTGGCGATCCTGGCGGCACCACAAAGCGGACGGAAGACCCAAAACGGAAAAGTTACCGAACCCCGCGCCAAGCTCCGACGGCTACGAGCGCGGCGTTCCGGGCGACGCCGGGGAGGTCGGCAGCGGCACCTCGCCCTTGCGCTGCTCCTTCAGGGAGGACGCCAGCGCCGCCAGCTCCTCGAACGACGCCGTGCCCGTCACCACGACGCTGACGCCGTTGGGCAGCGTGCGGACCAGGGAGTTCTGCTTGCGGGACTCGGCCACGTACCTGGTCCACTGCGCCCCGGCGACCTGCTGGGCGCCGTCGGGGATCCGGTCGTTGGTCATCCGGCGGATGAACGGCTCGGCCTTCTCGTTGCTCTGCTCCAGCGCCGCGTGCTCGTCGCTCGGCGTGACGAAGCCCAGGTGCCAGGCGACCGGCCTGCCCTTCTCGTTCAGGCCGCTGACCCGGCTGGAGGTCGGCCGCCACCGGTCCGGCAGGCCCTCGGGGGCCCACACCCGGTAGGGGGCGTCGTTGCTCATCGCCCACAGCTGGGAGCGGTAGTCGACGATCGGCAGGATCTCCGTGGTGCTGCGCGGCGTGATCGCGTAGATCACCGCCACGAGCAGCAGGCACGCCGCGATCGCCAGCGTGAACCCGCCCAGGCCCGTGGTCAGCCGCTTGTGCACGGCGGGGCTGACCGGGATCGGCCCGCTCGGCCGCGGCGCGGCCTCCGGTTCGGCGGACGCCGCCTCGGGCCCGGCGGACGCCGCCTCCGGTCCGGCGGGCACGGCCTCCGGCCCGGCGGGCGTGCTCTCCGGGGTGGGGGCTGGGGTCTTCTCGCTCACCCCTCCAGGATCCCGTACGGTCAGCGCTGCTCCGAACCGGGGTGGGTGCGCGGGTTGCGGATCGTGCCGACGATCTCCATGACCTCGTCGGCCAGCCGCCGGGCGGCGGTCTCGTCGTCCATCAGCGAGACCTCCGACACCGCGCCCGCCATGGCCCCGGTCAGCACGACGACCAGGGCCTCGTCCACACCCCCGTCGGCGGTGTGGAACAGCGCGGCGTTGCGGCGGGCCCACTTGTTGAGCCGCTGGCGCATCACGCGGTCGAAGCCGGGCGGGCCGTCGCCGGAGATGAACAGCCGGGAGACGTCGCGCTCCTCCAGGCAGCCGTTGAGGTAGGCGCCCGCGCCCGCGACGAACAGCCGCATCGGGTCGGTCTCGCCCGCCTCCCGGACCGCGTTGATCGCCTCCCGGGTGCGTTCCTGCTGGCGGGCCTGGAACTCCTCGAACAGCGTCAGGTACAGGTCGGCCTTGCCGTTGAAGTGGTGGTAGAGGCTGCCCACGCTGGCCCCGGCCTTGGCCACGATGTCGGTGACGGCGGCCTGCGCGAAGCCCGCCTCGCAGAACACGTCCCGGGCCGAACGCAGCAGGGCGCTGCGGGTGGCGGCCCCACGGTCCGAGGTACGGGGGGAGGAGACTCCGTCCACGGCCCCGCCGGACGGGACGTCGATGTCGCTGCTCATGGAAGGCGAGATTACGCCCTCGCCCCCGGGGAAACGATCCCTGTGCCCGCGTGGTCTCCAAAACCCTGTCCCCCGCGGGTGTCACGGACTCCCCGCCGGCCTCTGGTCTGGTCCAATTTGTGGCCCGGTATCCGGCACACAGAGAATCCGTGTCAGCTACCGACCGAAAGGGCTGCCTGGTCATGTCCGACGACTTCTCCGTTCACTCCCCGCTCACGACCGAGCCCGCCGCCCCGGACCGCAACCTGGCGATGGAACTGGTGCGCGTCACCGAGGCCGCCGCCATGGCCGCGGCCCGGTGGGTCGGCCGCGGTGACAAGAACGGCGCCGACGGCGCGGCGGTCAACGCCATGCGCCAGCTGATCAACACGGTCTCCATGCGCGGTGTCGTCGTCATCGGCGAGGGCGAGAAGGACAACGCCCCGATGCTCTACAACGGCGAGGAGGTCGGCGACGGCAGCGGCGCCGAGTGCGACGTGGCCGTCGACCCGGTGGACGGGACCCGGCTCACCGCGCTCGGCATGAACAACGCCATCGCGGTGCTGGCGGTCGCGCCGCGCGGGTCGATGTACGACCCGTCGGCGGTGTTCTACATGGAGAAGCTGGTCACCGGGCCGGAGGCGGCCGACGTCGTCGGCATCGACAAGCCGATCGGCGAGAACATCCGCGCCATCGCCAAGGCCAAGGGCTCGCGGCCGGAGGACGTGACGGTCGTCATCCTGGACCGGCCGCGCCACGAGGGCATCGTCAAGGAGGTCCGCGAGGCGGGGGCGCGGATCAAGTTCATCATGGACGGCGACGTCGCCGGTGCGATCATGGCGGCGCGCGAGGGCACCGGTGTGGACCTGCTGCTGGGCATCGGCGGCACCCCCGAGGGCATCATCGCGGCCTGCGCGATCAAGGCGCTGGGCGGCGTGATCCAGGGCCGGCTGTGGCCGCAGGACGACGCCGAGCGGCGCAAGGCCCTGGACGCCGGGCACGACCTGGACCGCATCCTGACCACCGACGACCTGGTCTCCTCCGACGACGTGTTCTTCGCCGCGACCGGCATCACCGACGGCGAGCTGGTCGACGGCGTCCGCTACCGCAAGGGCCTCGCCCACACCCACTCGCTGGTCATGCGCTCCCGCAGCGGCACGATCCGCTCGGTCTCCAGCGAGCACCGCCTCGACAAGCTCCGCGCCTACAGCGCGATCAACTTCGACGCGGCGGTCTGAGAGCCCGTTGAGCCGCGGCGCGCTGGGATGTCCGCCGTGTCCAAGCGCCCAGCGCGCCGCGGTTCAACGTTAGGTCAACGGCGGTGGGCGGGAACGCGCCCGGCGGAACACGCGTCGCATCCGGGAACGACCGCCCCTCCACCGAAAGGCTCCCCCCGATGAGTTACGGGATCATGGCGTACCCCGCCGACCTGCGAGTGCTCCGGAAGTGGGTCGGCTCCGGCGACGTCCGGCTGGCCGACGGCCTGGCGAACTACTTCACGGCCTCGCTGACCTACCTCGACAGCGAGTTCGAGGATGACGAGCCGTCGCTCTCGGCGCGCGACGCCTTCCGGCAGTTGATCATCGAGACGGAGCTGGACCAGCGCCAGGGCTCCCTCTACGCCTACTGTTTCAAGCTGCTGTGCCAGTACTCGACCGACTACGAGATGCTGTCCAACCGGCACTGGTCCGGTATGCGGTTCGGCTGGTTCGAGACCGTGGCCGCCGAGCTGAAGGCGCAGGGCGTCGACTTCGACCCCACCGACCTGGTCTTCAGCGGGCCCCCGGTGCCGCTGCCGCACCCCAGCGGCTTCCCCAACGTCGGCCACGTGGCCAACGCCGAGATGCCCGCCCTGCTGGAGAAGCTGGACCGCTTCGACGGCGCCAAGGCCGACCCGTCGGTCGCGGACGCGGTCGAGGAGATGCGGTCCTGGCTGCGCGACTGCCGTGAGTACGAGCTCGACCTGGTCTGCTTCTACCACTGACGCCCCTGCCGGCGCGGCCGGTCAGCGGCGGCCCAGGCGTCCCCTCACGCGGTCGCGCAGGGAGCGCTTCGGCGCCTGGGCCCTGATCGAGGTGAAGATCATGGTGCCGTTCACCTCGATGGTCGGGCCGTCGGCCGCCGGGCGCGTGCGCACGTCGCGGGTGGACAGCACCGAGCGGCCCGTCACGTGGACCTGGACGCCCTCGGGGACCAGCAGGCGGATGCGGCCGCCGAGGGTGGTGGAGTCCAGGACGATGTGGCGGCGTTGCAGGACCGCCTCGCGCAGGTCCAGCTCCACCGTGCCGAACAGGGCCAGCAGCGGCAGTTTCACCGGGACCACCCAGCGGCCCTCGCGGTGGACGCGGCCGAAGAACGCCGACACCGGGCGGTCGTCCACCTTGATCGGCTGGGTCTCGGCGGGGCTCAGGTCGCCGGTCAGGCCGGTCAGCTCGCCCAGCGTGCGGGCGGCGTAGGCGCGGGAGACGCGTTCGGAGTGCTCCTCCATGGTGAGCCGGCCGTCGGCCAGCGCGTCGCCGAGGGCGGCGACCACGCGTTCCCGGTCGGCGTCGGAGGCGCGCAGGTCGCGCACGCGCGTCACCTGCTCGACGGGGCGGCGGTCGGAATTGTCCACGGGTTCAGGTTAACGGGCGGCGGCCCCGGAAAACGGGTGGGGGAATGTCGTCCCTCACACCTATCGTCGGACGCATGACGGTCCAACGTCCGCCCGCCGAGCCCGTCGCCGCCGCCGCGCAGACGGCGATCAGCCTGCGCGGCGTGGTCAAGCGGTTCGGGGATCTGACCGCCGTGGACGGGCTCGACCTGGAGGTCCCGTCCGGGATCTGCCTGGGGCTGCTCGGACCGAACGGCGCGGGCAAGTCGACCACCATGCGGCTGCTGACCGCCCAGGCGCTGGCCGACGAGGGCCGCATCGAGGTGCTGGGGTTCCCGGTGCCGCGCCGGTCCAAGCGGGCGCGGGCGCTGATGGGGGTCGTCCCGCAGCAGGACAATCTCGACGAGGAGCTGACCGCCCAGGAGAACCTGGAGGTCTTCGCGCACCTGTACCGGGTCCCGCGCGGGGAGCGGCGGCGGGCCGTCGACGAGGCCCTGGAGATCGCGCACCTGACCGGGCGGCGGCACACGCGCGTCGACGGGCTGTCGGGCGGGATGCGGCGGCGGCTGCTGATCGCCCGGGGGCTCGTGCACCGGCCCCGGCTGGTGCTGCTGGACGAGCCGACCGTGGGGCTGGACCCGCAGGTGCGGGCCGAGCTGTGGGGGCTGATCGACGGGCTGCGGTCGCGCGGGACGACCGTGCTGATGTCCACGCACTACATCGAGGAGGCCGAACGGCTCGCCGACCAGTGCGCGCTGATGTCGCGCGGGAAGGTGATCGCCCGCGGCGCGCCCGGCGAGCTCGTCGCCGAGTACGCCGGGGAGGTCGTCGTCGAGCACTACGGGCCTCCCGAGCGGCTGGCCGAGGTCGAGGGCGTCGCGCGCGCCGCCGGGCTGCCCACGCGGCGGACCGGGCCCTCGGTGTCGGTGCTGAAGGCCGAGACCATCCCGCCGTCGCTGGCCGACGAGCTCGGCCCGGACGGGGTGCGGCGCGCGGCCAGCCTGGAGGACGTGTTCGTGGTGCTGACCGGGGAGCGGGTCGAATGAACGCGCCGTCGAGCGGAGGCGAGGCCATGACCACCGCGAGCGGGGACGAGACCGCGGGCACGGGCGAGGTGCGGGTGCGGTGGTTCGAGCCCGCGCCGGTGAAGGGGATCTGGCGGCACGAGTTCGCGCTGTACAAGCGGTACTGGCGGTCGCAGTCGTTCGCGTCGATGGTGGAGCCGACGTTCATGCTGCTGGCGTTCGGCTACGGCTTCGGGGCGCTGGTCGCGGCCGTGCGGGGGTTCTCCTACCTGGACTTCGTGGCGACCGGCGTGGTCGGGACGGCGGCGCTGTTCACGTCGGTGTTCCCGGCGATGTTCAACACCTACATCCGGCGCACCTACCAGCACTTCTACGACGCGATGCTGGCCGCGCCGGTGGACGTGCACGAGCTGGTGACCGGCGAGGCGCTGTGGATCGCCGCCAAGTCGTCGGTGTACTCGTGCACGCCGCTGCTGGTGGGGATGCTGTTCGGGCTCGACCCGTCGGCCGGGATGCTGCTGGTTCCGGTGATCGTGTTCTGCACGGCGCTGGGGTTCGGGCTGTTCGGGATGTGGACCTCCTCGGTGGTGCCGTCGATCAACTCGTTCGACTACGTGATCACCGGGGTGGTGACGCCGCTGATGCTGGTGGCGGGCACGTTCTTCCCGGTGGACGCGCTGCCGGAGTGGGTGCGCGGGGTCGGCCTGCTGAACCCGCTGTACCACTGCGTGGAGCTGGTGCGGCACGCGGTGTTCGGGCTGCGCCCGCTGGCCGATCTGGGGCATCTGGCGGCGCTGCTGGTGTTCGCGGCCCTGATGTGGGTGATCGCGGTGCGGGGCATGCGGAAGCGGCTCGTCCACTGACCCCTCCGCCCGCCGGTAAGCGATCGTTGACCCGGGTGACACCGGGGGCCTAGCCTTCGTGAAACTTTCTCGCCTTTGATCGTCCCCCGGTCGATCGCCACGGTTCACGAAAGGGGCGGCCGATGACGTCCGACGGCGTCACCCCCCGCGACGGGCAGGCGAGGTTCGCCGCCTACGCCGCGTTCGGTGTCCAGGGGCTCTGCTTCGCCACGCTGGTGACCCAGGTCCCGCAGATCCAGAAGTCCCACCACCTCAGCGACGCCGCGCTGTCGCTGGTGCTGCTGATGGTGCCGCTCGTCGCGGGCGTGGGCAGCGTGCTGTCGGAGTTCCTGTTCCGGAGGGTCGGCAGCGGGCTGGTGCTGCGGGTCGCGCAGCCCCTGGAGTGCCTGGTCATCCTGCTGGTGGGCTGCACCGGCGACAACGACCTGGCGCTGTACGTCGCGGTCGCGCTGTTCGGCCTGCTGGTCGGCGCGGTGGACGCCTCCATGAACGCCCAGGCCGTCGCGGTCGAGCGCCGCTACGGCGTCAGCCTGATCACCGGCTTCTACGCGGTGTGGAGCATGGCGGGCATCGCGGGTGGCCTGTGGGCGTCGCTGTCCAACAAGCTGGACCTGGCGCTGCCGGCCGGGTTCGGGATCGTCACGGCCGTCGGCCTCGCGGTGGCGCTGGTCACCGGGCGGCGGCTGATGACCAAGGCCGAGGAGGCCGCCGGACAGCCCTCGCCGCAGGAGCTGAAGGCCGCCGGGCAGCGCGTGCCGTGGCGGCCGATCCTGCTGGTCGGCGCGGCGATGGCGGCGTTCTACCTGGCCGACGCGGCGCTGTCGAGCTACGGCGCCAAGTACCTGGACGACGAGCTGGGCGGCTCTGCCGCCGTCGCGCCGCTCGGCTACGTCTTCTACCAGGTCGCCATGGTGGTCAGCCGGGTCGGCGCGGACCTGCTGGTGCGCCGCCGGGGCGCGGTGTGGGTGGTGCGCGTCGGCGGGCTGGTCGGCCTGGCCGGCATGGCCGCGGTGGTCGCCGCGCCGAGCGTGCTGGTGGCGATCCCCGCGTTCGCGCTGGTCGGCCTGGGGCTCAGCGTCGTCGCGCCGGTGTCCTACACCGCCGCCTCCCGGGTGGACCCGACCGGGCTCGGCGTCGCGGTCGCCCGCGTGAACATCTTCAACTACGTCGGCTTCGTGCTCGGCGCGGCCGTCGTCGGCGCGATCGCCCCGCTGGACGACCAGCACGGGCTGCGGATCGCGTTCGTCGTGCCGACCGTGCTGGTGCTGGTGATCCTGGCGGTGGCCAGGTCGTTCGACCCGGCGCCGGTGCCGGGGGCGCGGCCGGGCGCGCCGGTCGCCGAACGCCCCACGGTGTGACCTCCGCGGAAAGCGAAACGGCCGTCCGGGCAACCACCGGGCGGCCGTTCCGCGTTCTCGGAAGGTCTAGACGTGCTCCTGCGTGGGTTCGTGAACGGGGCTGTCGTGCTCCTCCAGCGCCGCCACGGCACGCTCGCCCGCGTCCTGCGCCTGCTCAGGCGTCAGGTCCTTGGCCGCCTGCTCCAGCGCCAGCAGCGCCGCGTCCACCGCGGTGCGGGCGGTGACGGCGTTCTCCTGGGCGCGTTCGAGATCACCGAGCCCCACCAGGTCGAAGGCCACCTGGGCGTCGTGCGTGGCCATCTTCAGCTGCCGCACGGCCTCGTCAAGACTCATCGTTCCCTCC
Source organism: Actinomadura kijaniata NBRC 14229 (assembly GCF_001552175.1). Lineage (GTDB taxonomy): Bacteria > Actinomycetota > Actinomycetes > Streptosporangiales > Streptosporangiaceae > Spirillospora > Spirillospora kijaniata. The sequence continues at coordinate 24,161 of NZ_BCQR01000048.1, read as the reverse complement.
CTCGCCTCGGGTCGCGTACCTACCCGCGAGCACGGTCGGTAATCGCGCCGGCCAGCAGATCGACGGCCTCTGTGAGGCGGCTCTCACCGAGCCCGGCATAGCCGAGGACCAGCGCGGGCGGCGCCTTGCGGCCCCGGTCCGGCCCCCACATGCCCGCCGCGCCCTCCACCGCGACGCCCGCCTCGGCCGCCGCCGCGACCACCGCGGACTCCTCGCAGCCGTCGGGCAGTTCCACGTACACGTGGATCCCGGCGGACACGCCGCGCACGACCGCGCCGGGCAGCCGCGTCCGCAGCGCGCCGACCAGCGCGTCGCGGCGGGCGCGGTAGCGGCGGCGCATCGCGCGCAGGTGCCGGTCGTAGCCCCCGGACGCCAGCAGGTGCGCCAGCGCGTGCTGGTCGAGGGCGGGCGCGCCCAGGTCGTTCAGCAGGCGGTGGTGGCGCAGCCGTTCGGCCCACTCCGGCGGCGCGACGACCCAGCCGAGCCGCAGCGCGGGGGCCAGGGCCTTGCTGACCGACCCGAGCAGCGCGACGCGGTCGGGGTCGATGCCCTGGAGGCAGCCGACCGGGTCGCGGTCGTAGCGGAACTCGGCGTCGTAGTCGTCCTCGATGATCAGACCGTCCACGCGGCGGGCCCAGGCGACCAGCTCGGCGCGGCGGCGCGGCGACAGCACCACCCCGGTCGGGTACTGGTGGGCGGGGGTGACCAGCACCGCGCGCGCCCCGGTGCGCTCCAGTGCGGCGACGTCCAGGCCCTCGCCGTCCACCGGGACGCGGTCTAGCGCGATCCCGGTCGCCCGCAGCATCGGGATCTGCCGGTCGCTGGTCGGGTCCTCCACGGCCAGCCGGGTGTGCCCGTCGTCGGCCAGCAGCCGGGTCAGGGTGGACAGGCCGTGCGCCACCCCGCCCATGATCACGACCTGGTCGGCGGTCGCCGCGGCGGCGCGCACCCGGCCCAGGTAGCCCGCCAGCTCGGCGCGCAGCACCGGCTCGCCGCCGGGGTCGGGGTAGGTCAGCAGCTCGTCGTGGGGGGCGGTGCGCAGCACCGCGCGCAGCGCCGCCAGCCAGCGTTCCCGGGGGAACGCCGCCAGGTCGGGCCGGCCCGGCCGCAGATCATGGCTGATCACGAGGTCGGCGACGAGCGCCGCGGGCGGCGGGCCGGACGCCATGGCCGGCCGCGGCGGCGCGGGCTCGTCGGGACGGGCCAGCGGCGCCACCCGGGTGCCGTCGCCGCGCCGCGCGGTCAGGAAGCCCTCGGCGATCAGCTGCTCGTAGGCCGTGACGACGACGCCGCGCGAGACCTCCAGGTCGCGGGCCAGGTCACGGCTGGAGGGAAGCCGGGTGCCGGCGGTCAGCCGCCCGGCCCGCACGGCCGCGCGGAAACCGGCCGCGATCTGCGCGGCCAGCCGGCCCGCCGACCGGTCGAGGGGAAGATGCAGATCGGTCACATCCGGCTCAGCGTCCTTCGTGCCGTTCCCGTCACACCTGATGGCTTGGTCCACGGAACGCGACCGGAATTGGCCCTGGGTTCGAGTCCATGCCGCTTCTAGCGTTCCTGCCATGACCTCCTCAACCAGTCCCCGGGGCATGGCCGGCGCGGCCGTCGCGATGGCCGGCGTGGGCTCGCTCACCGCCGTGTCGGCCGTGCTCGCCGACTACCCCGTCTTCGGCGGCCAGGCCGTCCGGTACACCGTCGCCGCCGCCATCCTGTTCCTGGTCGCCCGGTTCGTCGGGCCGCGCCGCCGGGTGCGGCCGACGGCGCGGGACTGGCTGCTGCTGACCGCGCTGGCGGCGACGGGGCTGGCGGCGTTCAACGTGTTCATCGTCGCCGCCACCGCCGACACCTCCCCCGCCACGATCGGCACGGTGATCGCCACGGTGCCGGTCGCGCTGGCGCTGGTCGGGCCGCTGCTGGAACGCCGCCGCCCCGCGCCCCGCGTCGTCGCCGCCGCGCTGGTGGTCACGGCGGGCGCGGCGCTGGCCAACGGCCTGGGCGGCGGCACCCTGCGCGGGCTGCTGCTGGCGCTGGGCGCGCTGGCCGGGGAGGTGTGCTTCTCGCTGCTGGCCGTCCCGCTGCTGCCCCGGCTCGGGCCGGTGCGGGTGTCGGCGTACTCGGCGGCGCTGGCGGTGCCGATGCTGCTGGCCGTCGGGCTGGTCGTGGACGGGCGCGGGCTGCTGCGGGCTCCCACGGGGGCGGAGTTCGCGGCGCTGTTCTACCTGTCGGTGATCATCACGGTGGGGGCGTTCCTGCTGTGGTACGACGCGCTGGGGCGGCTCGGCGCCGACCGCGCGGGCCTGTTCGCCGGGCTGATCCCGGTGAGCGCGGTGGCCACCACCGTCGTGCTGGGCCTGGCCTCCCCCACCCCGGCCGACCTGGCGGGCGCGGCCCTGGTCGCCGCCGGCGTCGTGGTCGGGGTACGCCCGCCGAAGCGCCGCACCCGCCGCCCCGCCCCGAGCCACGGCCCCGCCACGCGGCAGGGGCGGGGAACACCGCTCCCGGCCGCCCACGCAAGCGCCTCCGGAGGCTGAGGCGGGGCGTGAGCCCGACCCGGAACGGTACGCCGTACCCTGGGGGGCGGCCCCCATCCGGATGACGTGCGAGGAACTTGAGGATGCCTGAGTTCTCCTATACCGACCTGCTGCCGCTCGGTGCCGACGACACCGAGTACCGACTGCTCACCACCGAGGGCGTCTCGACGATCGAGGCGGGCGGGCGCACGTTCCTGCAGGTCGAGCCGGAGGCGCTGCGGCTGCTCACCGAGACGGCCATGCGCGACATCGCGCACCTGCTGCGGCCGGCGCACCTGGCCCAGCTCCGCCGGATCCTCGACGACCCGGAGGCCTCGCCCAACGACCGGTTCGTGGCGCTGGACCTGCTGAAGAACGCGGGCATCGCCTCCGGCGGCATCCTGCCGATGTGCCAGGACACCGGCACCGCGATCGTGATGGGCAAGCGCGGGCAGAACGTCCTGACGTCCGGCCGGGACGAGGAGGCGATCTCGCGCGGCGTGTACGACGCCTACACCAAGCTCAACCTGCGCTACTCCCAGATGGCCCCGCTGACCATGTGGGACGAGAAGAACACCGGCGACAACCTCCCGGCGCAGATCGAGCTGTACGCCACCGACGGGGACGCCTACAAGTTCCTGTTCATGGCCAAGGGCGGCGGCAGCGCCAACAAGTCGTTCCTGTACCAGGAGACCAAGGCCGTCCTGAACCCCAGGCGGATGCTCGCCTTCCTGGAGGAGAAGATCCGCTCGCTGGGCACCGCCGCGTGCCCGCCGTACCACCTGGCGATCGTGGTGGGCGGCACCTCCGCCGAGTACGCGCTGAAGACCGCCAAGTACGCCTCGGCGCACTACCTGGACGCGATGCCGACCGAGGGCTCGCCGCTCGGGCATGGCTTCCGCGACCTGGAGATGGAGCGGCAGGTCTTCGAGCTGACCCAGCGGCTGGGCATCGGCGCGCAGTTCGGCGGCAAGTACTTCTGCCACGACGTGCGCGTGGTCCGGCTGCCCCGGCACGGCGCGTCCTGCCCGGTCGCGATCGCCGTGTCGTGCTCGGCCGACCGGCAGGCCCTCGGCAAGATCACGGCGGAGGGCGTGTTCCTGGAGCGGCTGGAGACCGACCCCGCGAAGTACCTGCCGGACACCACGCCCGCCGACCTCGACGGCGACGTCGTGCGCATCGACCTCAACCGGCCGATGGACGAGATCCGCGCCGAGCTGGGCCGCTACCCGGTCAAGACCCGGCTGTCGCTGACCGGCCCGCTGGTGGTGGCCCGCGACATCGCGCACGCCAAGATCAAGGAGCGCCTCGACGCGGGCGAGCCGATGCCGCGGTACCTGCGCGACCACGCCGTGTACTACGCGGGTCCGGCCAAGACGCCCGAGGGGTACGCGTCCGGGTCGTTCGGCCCGACCACCGCCGGGCGGATGGACTCCTACGTCGAGCAGTTCCAGGCGGCGGGCGGCTCGATGGTGATGCTGGCCAAGGGCAACCGCTCCCAGCAGGTCACCGACGCGTGCCGCGCGCACGGCGGGTTCTACCTGGGCTCGATCGGCGGCCCGGCGGCGCGGCTGGCGCAGGACTGCATCAAGAAGGTCGAGGTGCTGGAGTACCCCGAGCTCGGCATGGAGGCCGTCTGGAAGATCGAGGTCGAGGACTTCCCGGCGTTCATCGTGGTCGACGACAAGGGCAACGACTTCTTCACCGAGGGCGACACCGGCCCGGTGCTCACCATCGGCCGCCGCTGACGGAGGAGTCGCGCGGGTGGCCGGAGCCGACGGACCCCGGCCGTTTCCCGTCGGAGCGCGGGCGCTTGTTCTTCTTGCGCTCCTTGGCGGGCGTGGAGGTGGCCGTGGGCGTGGGCTCGGGCGTGGTGGTCGGCGTGGTGACCGGCGGCCGTGTTCCGGCGCGGCGTGGACGAGGCGTCGCGCTCGACGGGCTCGGGGTGGGATCGCCCTGGGCGGCCGGGGCGGAGCCCGACGACTGCGGGGCCTGCGGCGGGCGGGACGTCCCGGTGCCGGGCCCCCCGCCGGGGGACACGGTGACGATCTCGGTGCGGCCGGGCCGGGGTCCGGCCTCGGCGGCGGGCTCGGTGCCCGCCGCCCAGAACGCGAACGCCGCCCCGCCCGCCGCCCAGGCCGCCGCGAACCCGACCCGCCGCGCCATCCGCCAGTGGGAACGCCCGGACGCCACGCCGAACTCGCGGGGCTCCCACAGCGCCGCGATGGCACGGGCGGGGTCTCCGCCGGCGTGCAGCGGCAGCAGGTCGTGCAGCAGCTCCACGGCCGAGGGGCGCTCGCTCGGGTCCTTGGCCAGGGCGGCCAGCACGGGCGCGCGCAGCGGCTCGGGCAGGTCGCTCAGGTCGGGCGGCAGGTGGATGATGCGCTGCCCGACCCGGTCCGCGGGGCCGGAGCCGAACGGGTGCCGTCCCGTCGCCGCGTAGGCGACCAGGCAACCCCAGCAGAACACGTCGGCGGCGGGCGTGACGGGGCGGCCGGTGAGGCGTTCGGGGGCGATCCAGCCGGGGCTGCCCATGACGGTGCCGGCCTGGGTGGGGCCGTCGATCAGGTCCGGCTCCACCGCGATCCCGAAGTCGATCACGCGCGGGCCGGAGCGGGACAGCAGGACGTTGGCGGGTTTGAGGTCGCGGTGGATCAGGCCCGCGTTGTGGATGGCGGCCAGCGCGACCGCCACGCCGATCCCGACGGCGACGGCCGCGTCCGGCGACAGCGCGCCGCGGTGCTCCACGACCTGCGACAGCGGCGGGCCGTCGATGTACTCGGTGATGATGTAGGGGTGGGTGTGGTCGCTGCCGTCCTCCAGCACCCGCGCGGTGCAGAACGTCGCCACCCGCCGCGCGTAGGCGGCCTCGGCGCGGAACCGCCGCCGCGCCTCGGGGTCGGTGGCCTTCCCCGCCGGCAGCGTCTTGACGGCGACCAGGGCCCCGTCGGAGGCGCGGCCGAGGTAGACGGTGCCCATGCCGCCGGTTCCCAGCCGCCCCAGCAGCGTGTGCCCGCCCACCGTCGGCGGATCTCCTGGAAGAAGCGGGGGAACGCCCGGTGGGGCCGGTCGCGCCGTCGTTCTCACGTCAGCTCCTTCCTCAGGGACGACCGCGAGCCCCACAAGGGGCCGACGGGAATCCTCGCCTTGCTCCGGTTTCCCGTCCGCCGCCTGACGCGGGACGGCTCACCGCTCCAGCGTCCCCGATCCCCGCTGCCCATGGGATGAAACCCTGCAAAAGGCTTACACGGCCAGTGAAGGTGACTTCCGGGCGGGCGATAGGTCACATTATTGGAAACTGATACCTGTTGGTCCTGAGGTCTCAGGGATGACCACCAGGCCGCTCCGGTATCTTTTCGGCCATGTCTCAGTCAGAGCGCCTCGTGCTCGCGACGCGCTACCGGCTGGTCTCGGAAATCGGTCAGGGTGCCAACGGCACCGTCTGGCGCGGCCACGACGACCTCCTCGATCGCGCGGTGGCGATCAAGGAGTTGCGGCTGCCCGACGACCTCTCCGAGAACGACCGGGTGCTCTTCTACCGCCGCACCCTGCGCGAGGCGCGCGCGCCCGCCCAGCTGCGCGCGGACTCCATCATCGAGGTCTACGACGTCGTCATCGAGGCCGGGCGGCCGTGGATCGTGATGGAGCTGATCGAGGCGCCCAGCCTGGAGGAGCTCATCGAGCGCTCCGGGCCGCTGCCGCCCGAACGGGTCGCGCACATCGGCCGCCGTCTGCTGGACGCGCTGGCCATCGCGCACAAGGCCGGGATCGTGCACCGCGACCTCAAGCCGTCCAACGTCATGCTGGACGGCGACCGGGTCGTGCTCACCGACTTCGGGCTGGCGTTCTCCGACGGTTCGACCAGCCTCACCAAGACCGGCCACTTCATGGGCTCGCCCGCCTACGTCGCGCCCGAGGTGGCGGCCGGGCGCAAGGCGACCCCGCAGTCGGACCTGTGGTCGCTGGGCGCGACCCTGTACGCCGCGCTGGAGGGCCGCCCGCCGTTCGAGCGCGAGAACGTCATCGCCACCCTCAGCGCCCTGGCCAACGAGTCCACCCCGCCCATGCCCAACGCGGGCCCGCTGGCGCCGGTGGTGTCCGGCCTGCTGGAGAAGAACCCGACCCGGCGGCTCAGCCACGAGCGCGCGGTGGACAAGCTGGATCGCGCCATCGCCGGGCCGCGGTCGGCGCGCCGCCGCGGCGCCCCCGACCCGCGCTACCGGCTGCTGCTGGTGGTGGCGCTGGTGAGCGCGATCGTCGCGTCCTGCGGCATCGGCGCGACCGCCCTGGTCGTGGGGATGATGCGGGAGAGCCCCGGCCCCTCGCCCACCGGCCGCCAGCAGCCCGACGCCACGCGGAGCGCGCCGCCCGCCCCGGCCGGCGACACGACGCTGGTGATCCGCGCCACCGGCGACACCTGCAAGATCTTCGTGGCGGAGCCGGCCCGGACCCTCCAGGTGCTCGCCAACGAGACGCTCCCGCGCGGCGCGGTCCGCCAGTACGACCAGCCCCGCCTGAACGTGGTGGTCTACGACCCGTCGGCCTGCGACGTGTGGGTGAAGGGCGAGCAGCAGCCGCCCGGCAAGCCGGGGCAGCGCAAGTCCTACACGATCACCAAGAAGTCCTGAGCGCGGCGGGCCCCGACAGGACCTCCTCCGTCCCGAGGAGATCTCCGTCGCGCTCATCGAAGATGAGGATCACCTGGACCGGGCCGAGGTCGACGCCGACCGCCAGGCCGCGGCGTCCGGCGCGGTCGGTCACCCGGCCCTGGTGACGCGGCCCCGGAAGCCCGGCCAGGGCCCGCAGGAGCGAGGCGCGACGGGACGGCGGCACCGGGCCCCGTTCATGGGCCTCGCGGAGCGCGGTCAGGCAGCCCTCGGGGTCTCGGAGGTCCTCGGGGGCGACGGGAGCCGGATCGCGCCGCTCGTCGGTGCGCGGCCCGCCCTCCTCCGCCACGATCTCCCGGCCGGAACCGTCGGGGGCCGCCCACGCCTCACGGCGCAGCCGGTGGCCCTCGGCGCGGACACGCCCTGAGATCCGCGATTCCACCCGGTACCACTCCACGGTCGTCCGGTAGCCGTACCGGCCGCTCCCGGAACGGTCCGGGGCGCGCCGCGCCGCGTCGGCGAGACGGCGCGGCGCGGTGGCCGCGTCCTCCCCCGGCACGGCCCGGTAGCCGAGCGGCGTCGGCGCGAGCGCGAGGGGGCCGCCGGGGGCGGTTCCCGGCCGGTACGCGACCGCGGCCAGCACCAGCGCCACCGCCGCTCCGATCCACGCCAGGCGGCGCCGCGCGGTGTTCTCGTCATGCAGGGTCATCGGTTCTCCCTCCGGAGGAGACGTCCGGAAAGGAGCCGACGGCTGCGCCCGGATGCGACCGCCGGAACGGGGAATGGCCCATGTCGATCAGAAGCTATGCATGGTGCAGGGCACGCACGTTCGCTGAGTGAGGTGGTCGACGATGACCGAGCAGGCCGGGGAGTTCCGGATCGAGCACGACTCGATGGGGGAGGTGCGGGTTCCCGCGACGGCGAAGTGGCGCGCGCAGACGCAGCGGGCCGTGGAGAACTTCCCGATCTCCGGCCGGGGCCTGGAGCCCGCGCACGTCGCGGCGCTCGGCCAGATCAAGGCCGCCGCGGCGACCGTGAACGCCGAGCTCGGCGTCATCCCGGAGGACCTGGCCGCCGCGATCCGGGAGGCCGCCCGGGAGGTCGCCGCGGGCCGCTGGAACGACCAGTTCCCCATCGACGTCTTCCAGACCGGCTCCGGCACCTCCTCGAACATGAACGCCAACGAGGTCATCGCCACCCTCGCCCAGGAGCGCCTGGGCCGGCCGGTCCACCCCAACGACCACGTCAACGCGTCCCAGTCGTCCAACGACGTGTTCCCGTCCTCGATCCACATCGCGGCGACCGGCGCGGTCGTCAACGACCTGATCCCGGCGCTGCGGCACCTGGAGGCGTCGCTGGGCCGCAAGGCGGTCGAGTTCGCCCGTGTGGTGAAGTCCGGGCGCACGCACCTGATGGACGCGACGCCGGTGACGCTGGGCCAGGAGTTCGGCGGCTACGCGGCGCAGATCCGGTACGGCGTGGAGCGCCTGGAGGCGGCGCTGCCCCGGCTCGCCGAGCTCCCGCTGGGCGGCACGGCGGTCGGCACCGGCATCAACACCCCCGAGGGCTTCTCCTCGCGCGTCATCGAGGAGATCGCCCGCGCCACCGGCCTGCCCCTCACCGAGGCCCGCGACCACTTCGAGGCGCAGGGCGCCCGGGACGGCCTGGTGGAGGTCTCCGGCGCGCTCAAGACGATCGCCGTCTCCCTCACCAAGATCGCCAACGACCTGCGCTGGATGGGCTCGGGCCCGCGCGCGGGGCTGGCCGAGATCCGCCTGCCCGACCTGCAGCCCGGTTCCTCGATCATGCCGGGCAAGGTGAACCCGGTGGTGCCCGAGGCGGTCGCCCAGGTCGCCGCGCAGGTCATCGGCAACGACGCGGCGATCACGTTCGGCGGCGCGTCGGGCAACTTCGAGCTCAACGTGATGCTGCCGATGCTCGCCCGCAACGTCCTGGAGTCGATCACCCTGCTGGCCAACGCCTCCCGCCTGCTGGCCGACCGCACGATCGACGGCGTCGAGGCCGACGAGGAGAGGGCCCGCGAGTACGCCGAGTCGTCCCCGTCCATCGTGACGCCGCTGAACCGCTACATCGGCTACGAGGAGGCCGCCAAGGTCGCCAAGCAGGCCCTGGCGGAGCGCAAGACGATCCGCCAGGTGGTCCTGGAACGCGGCTACGTCAAGGAGGGCAAGCTCACCGAGGAGCAGTTGGACGCGGCCCTGGACGTGCTGTCGATGACGAACCACGACCGAACCTGACCACAAGGGCCGATCCCGGAGGCCATGGGTATACGGCGGAGCCCCACGAGGGCTTCCCGCTCAGTACCACCCGGAAGCCTGAAGGTGATTCCAGGCAGAGCAAGGGGACCCGTAGCGGTTCTTGATGTAGCGCAGCCCCCAGCGGACCTGCGTGCGGGGATCGGTGCGCCAGTCGGAGCCCGCGCTGGCCATCTTGGTGCCGGGCAGCGCCTGCGGGATGCCGTAGGCGCCGGTGGACGCGTTGTGGGCCCGTTCGTTCCAGCGGCTCTCGCGCGCCCACAGGCGCTCCAGGCAGCGGAACTGGCGGGAGTTGCGCCAGCCGTACCGCGCCATCATCGTGTGCGCGATCAGCTTGTTGCGCTCCGCGCGTCCCATCCGGCCGCGCAGCTTCAGTTCCCGGCGTTCGTGGACCTGCTGCTGGTTCGCCGTCGCGGTGGGCGCCGCGCCGCGGTCGGCGGCGGCGTTCCCCATGGGGGAGGTCGCCAGCGGCGCGCAGACCAGCGCGGTCGCGGAGCCGAGCGAGACGATCCGCACTACGGTGCGTGTGAGAGAGGACACGCGGAGTAGCGTGCAGCGGTCCGCGACACGGCGGGCCACAGATTCCGCGCTCCCGGACCGGGCCTTTGCCGAACCGTTGGCGTGCGGTGCCCGAGCGGGCGGACAAAAGGGGCGGGCCGGAGCCCGCCCCTCCGTCACGGTGAACGGACGAACGTCGCGCACCACCCGATTTCCGGGCCGGATGCGCGGAGCACCCGTGCGCTATGCCCCGTTTAGTACCAGCCGCGCGAGTGGAAGTGACCCAGCGCGCCGCAGGGCGTCTTGTACCGGCCCTTGATGTACCTCAGTCCCCACTTGATCTGGGTCGCGGGGTTGGTGCGCCAGTCCTTGCCCGCGCTGGCCATCTTGCGGCCGGGCAGCGCCTGCGGGACGCCGTAGGCGCCGGACGAGCGGTTGCGCGCCTTGTGGTTCCAGCCGCTCTCCTTGTTCCACAGCTTCACCAGGCACTTGTACTGGCGGTTGGACCAGCCGCGCTTGGCGACCATCTTCTTGGCGATGGCCTTGTTGCGCGCGGCGCGGGAGAGCTTCTTCTTCTTGGCCTTGGCCGTGACGGCGGCGACCTGGGCGGTCCGGGCCGAGGACGGCGCCGAGGCCGACACCGAGGTGGGGGCGGCCGCCTGGGCGGGAACGGTCTCGGCGACGACGCCGAAGGACAGGGTGGCGGCGGCCAGCAGGGTGGCGGAACGGCGGGCGGCGGAACGACGCGACGACTTACGGGACAAAGCAGACCTTTCATCATGCTGGACGGACCGGTCGGTCCAGCGGGTGACCACCTCGGGGCAGCCCGGACCCACCCGGGAACGGGGGGACGACCGGGGGCTGGGCGCAGCGCGCCGGTGGCGGCTGCGCGGGAGGGCACGCGGGCAGCGGCACCCGTGGGGGGTGGCTGCGCGCGATCCGAGGTGAGTGGCGGCGGACGCGCGGGAGGCGGCGTCCCCGCTCAGGGGATCTGGGCGCCGAACGCCGGATGCGTTCGCGCCGTTTGTGGGCCTGTCGAGGAGGCCGGCCGCGTCATCGCGGCATCGTGCTCGCACGGAGGGCTCCGTGCGCCTTCGGTCGGGGCGGCACCGTCATGAGCGGTGCGCCCCACCGGGCGGTCGCGGCCGTGGTGACCGGCCGCCCGGAGTCAGGGTGTGTGCCTCAGTACCAGCCGACGCGCTGGGAGTGCGACCAGGCGCCGCAGGGCGTCTTGTAGCGGTTCTTGATGTAACCGAGGCCCCACTTGATCTGGGTCCGGGCGTTGGTGCGCCAGTCGGAGCCCGCGCTGGCCATCTTGGTGCCGGGCAGTGCCTGCGGGATGCCGTAGGCACCGGAGCTCGGGTTCTGGGCGGTGACGCGCCAGCCGCTCTCCTTGTTCCACAGCTTCACCAGGCAGGCGAACTGGCCGCTGCCACCCATGCCGTAGGACGGGAGCATCGCCTTGGCGACCTGCTGCGCCTCGCCGGCGGGCATCGGGTCGGGGCCCGCGCCGCCACCGCCGTTGTCCTTGTCGCCCTTGCTCGCGGACTTGGGCTTCTCGGTGGGGATCGGCTCGCCCTTGGGCAGCAGTTTGGGGTTCTTGCCGGAGGAGCCGCGGATCGCCCGGGAGGCGCGCTCGAACGCGGCCTTGCGGCGCATCTGCTGCTCCAGCATCGGGTCGACCGGCGCGGCGGCGTCGGCCAGCGGCTGGGCGTCGGACGGCTTGGCGCCGGGTGCGGCCTGCGGCTTGGAGTCGCCGGTGAGCGCGAACGCGGCGACCGAGCCGCCGCCCACCACCACGGCCACGCCGGCGGCCACCGCGGCGATCTTCAGTCCGGCGCGGCCGGAGCGCGCGCCCTTGGCGGGCGGGCCGGCCAGCGGGTCGACCACGACCAGCGGGGCGGGTCCGCCGCCGCCGACCGGCGGCAGCCCGGCGGTGTCGCCGGAGCGGCTGTCGCCGCTCCCGGACGGGCCGGTGAACGCCGCGCCCGCGACCTTGCGGTCCTCGGGGTGCTCGGCGAGCGGATGGGCCGCCCCCTGCGGGGGTTCGGACTCCGCGCCCCGGGGGTTGTGTCGATCGTCGCGCCTGGGGGACCCGAACGAGTCTCCGAGCAAGGCGGTCCTTCCGACGGTCGCACGCGCATGGACACGCGGGCGAGTGCCTTCACCCCTGGCCCGGCCGCCGCCCGTGTTCCGGACGGCCCCGGCCCTGAGCGGCGCGCTCCGGCCGGGATCAGGGTCCGCGTTGGCCGGCTTCGCCCCACTCGGGGTGCTTACGGGGACACACAATGCCCGAAGCCGAGGGATGCTCCGCAACCAAATCGAGACAGATGCTCTGGGCGGGGCGGTTGTCAACTCACCCCAAGAAATGGCAAAACCCCAGCCAGTACAGGGTTTCTTTACTTCTGCCTTAGTTCATGTGACCTTCATCACAAGTACACGGATTGATGTTTAACGATCACTCTCCGCGACGGAATCGACAGCCCCTGCCACACGCGCCAAGGGGCGCCCCGGCGGCCGAAAAGCCCCCGAAACGCCCCTTGTGTAACTATTTGTCGGCTTTTATCCGGTGACGTCGCCGAGCATGTCGGTGACCAGCGCCGCGATCGGCGAGCGCTCCGAACGCGTCAGCGTCACGTGCGCGAACAGCGGGTGGCCCTTGAGCCGCTCCACGACCGCCGCGATGCCGTCGTGCCGCCCGACCCGCAGGTTGTCGCGCTGGGCGACGTCGTGGGTGAGCACCACCCGCGAGCCCGCGCCGATCCGTGACAGCACCGTCAGCAGCACACCGCGCTCCAGCGACTGCGCCTCGTCCACGATCACGAACGAGTCGTGCAGCGACCGGCCCCGGATGTGGGTGAGCGGCAGCACCTCCAGCATCCCCCGGTCCAGCACCTCCTCGATGACCTCGGGCGTCGTCACGGCCGAGAGCGTGTCGTAGACCGCCTGGGCCCACGGCGACATCTTGTCGCCCTCGGTGCCCGGCAGGTAGCCCAGCTCCTGGCCGCCGACCGCGTACAGCGGCCGGAACACCACGACCTTGCGATGCCGGCCCCGCTCCAGCACGGCCTCCAGGCCCGCGCACAGCGCCAGCGCCGACTTGCCGGTCCCGGCGCGCCCGCCCAGCGAGACGATGCCGATCTCCTCGTCCATCAGCAGGTCCAGGGCGATGCGCTGCTCGGCGGACCGGCCGCGCAGCCCGAACGCCTCCCGGTCGCCGCGCACCAGCCGCACCGACTTGTCGGGCTGGACCCGGGCGAGCGCGGAGCCGCGTTCCGACAGCAGCCGCAGCCCGGTGTGGCACGGCAGGCCCCGCGCCTCCTCCAGGTCCGTGCCGCCGGTCTCGTACAGCTCCTCGACCTGCGCGGCGCCGACCTCCAGCTCGCGCATGCCGGTCCACCCGGACTCCACCACCATCTCGGCCCGGTACTCCTCGGCGGCCAGGCCCACCGCCGACGCCTTGACGCGCATCGGCAGGTCCTTGGAGACCAGGACGACGTCGCGGCCCTCCCGCGCCAGCCAGCCGGCCACCGACAGGATGCGGGTGTCGTTGTCGCCGAGCCGGAACCCGTCGGGCAGCACACTGGGGTCGGAGTGGTTGAGCTCCACCCGCAGCGTTCCGCCCTGGTCGCCGATCGGCAGGGCCTCGTCGAGCCGGCCGTGCTCCAGCCGCAGGTCGTCCAGGGTGCGGAGCGCCTGACGGGCGAAGTAGCCGAGCTCGGGGTGGTGACGCTTGGCCTCGAGTTCGGTGATGACGACGATGGGGAGTACGACCTCGTGCTCGGCGAACCGGGTCATCGCTCCCGGGTCGGCCAGCAGGACACTGGTGTCGAGGACGTACGTGCGCCGGTCCACCGCCCCCGAGGGGACGGACTGCCCGGACGGGCCGGACGCGGGACGGCGCGGAGGGGTTGTGGCCACTCGATCTCCCTGGGAATGGGGGAACTACCGGTGGCGCGCCGGTCCGTCTCTCGAAGGGCACGCGCCGGCGGGCGGACGCGGCCGGAGGCGGTCAGCGTGGGACGTTCCAAGGCTGGGGAGGACTCCGCCAGCGAGGAGGGCCCCTCAGGAACCGAAGCGCCGGTGGCGCGCGGCATACGACCGCAGAGCCCGCAGGAAGTCGACCTTCCGGAAGTCCGGCCAGTGGACCTCGCAGAAGTAGAACTCCGAATGCGCGCTCTGCCAGAGCATGAAGCCGGACAAACGCTGTTCCCCCGAGGTCCGGATGACCAGGTCGGGGTCCGGCTGGCCGCGCGTGTAGAGATGCTCGGCGATGTGCTCGACGTCGAGGACCTCGGCGAGCTCCTCGATGCTGGTGCCCCTGCCCGCCTGCTCAAGGAGCAGTGAGCGCACCGCATCAGCGATCTCACGTCTACCTCCATACCCAACCGCGACGTTCACAATCAGGCCGGGGGCGTCAGATGTCGCTTCGCCCGCATCTTTAAGGACACGTGCGGTTTTGTCGGGCAGGAGGTCGAGGGCGCCGACCGGCTTGACGTGCCAGCCGTCGGCGGCCAGCTTCCGGACGGTGTTCTCGATGATCTGGAGCAGGGGCTCCAGTTCCCGGGCGGGCCGGTTGAGGTTGTCGGTGGACAGCAGCCACAGCGTGACCACCTCCACGCCCGCCTCGACGCTCCACTGGAGCAGGTCGGAGATCTTGTCGGCGCCGCGCTGGTGGCCGCGGTTGACGTCGGGCAGGCCCATCTCGCGGGCCCAGCGGCGGTTGCCGTCCAGAATCACGCCGACATGGCGGGGGACGACGTCGGTGGGCAGCGACTGCCCGACCCGCCGTTCGTACATCCGGTAGGCGACGTCGCGCACCACCCCGTAGGGCTTGCTGCGCCGGATCGCCGCGAAGACCGTTCCACCGCCGGACGGGTCCCGGCGCACCCTGTCCCCCATCGGATCTTCTCCTTCGAGCGCGCGTCCCCCGTTGGAACGCCCCCCAATTATGGCCCCCGCCGCGGGGTCGTCCCACCGGAACGGCCCCTCTTGAATACCGTCCAGGATCGGTCGGGCGCGGAGGTGAACCCCGGGGAACGGCCCGGCGACGGTCCCCGGTGGACCGCCCGGTAGCCCACGCCGGCGCGTTCGGCCTCGACGAGCAGATCGTCCAGGAAACGGGCCAGCGCGGCGGAGGTGAGCACCGCGCGGACGCCGTGCCCGCCCGCGCCCCAGGCGTCGAGTACGGCCCGGCGGGCCAGCCGCCAGCGGCCCTCCACCGCCCGGCGCGGATCGTGGGGCCCCACCCACATCGAGGAGGTGCGCAGCGTGCAGCGCAGCTCGCCGGTGCTGGCGACGTCCCCGCGGTCCCGGTAGCGGAAGGCGAACAGCTCGGGTTCCCGGCCCGCCCCCGCGGGCTCGGGGAACCGGTCGTCGGGGTCGGGCCAGCGGGCGGACTGCGGCGATCCGTCGGCCCGCGCGGCGGCCACCTGCTCGGCGAGCGCGGCCAGGAAGTACCCGCAGCGCTCCCCCACCGCGCCGAACGGGTCCCCGTCGCGCCGCAGCTCCAGGGTGACCTCGAAGGGGGTGCCGCCCCGGTCGCGCGACGGCACCGGGAGCACTCCCAGCGACGTTCCGTCCAGACACCGGATCCAGCCCACGCCCGACCCCCTCGCCCGATCCCCCACGAGGAACGTTAGGCCAGGTCATGCCCATGATCACACCTAACGGACCCCGGGATCGGGTAAGGATCGGCCCGTCCCGGCGGCCTCAGGCCCGCGGCCCCTCGGCGCGGGCGCGCTCGACGTGCTCCAGGGCGGTGCGCAGGCGGGCCAGCCACTCGTCGGTGTTCTTGCCGACCAGGCGGACGCACCAGGCCAGGGCGTCGCTGCGGCTGCGCGCCACCCCGGCCTCGACCAGGGTGTCCAGCACGCGGCGCTCGGGCTGGCGGAGCCGGGTCATCACCGGCACCGACAGGGTGGTGAACATCTCCCGGTGGCCGCCGCAGGCCACGCCCCACGACACCTTCTGGCCGAAGCGGTGCTCGGCCTCGCGGGCGATGGCGATCCGCTGGTCGCGGGTCGACTCGCGGAACCGGCCGACATGGCCGGCGATCCGCGCCGCGCGCTCGGTCTCGGAGACCTCCTCGGCGCCGCCGGACGCGGTGGCCGGCTCGGGCAGCCGCCCGATCACGCTGATCTCCTCGCGGTCCAGCACGATCTCCGGCGGACCGGTGAACCAGCCGTCGGGGAGGCGGCCGGTGAACCAGCCCCGCACCTCCTCGACGGCTTCGCTTGTAGTCATGTAATCAAAATTACAAGTCCATCCGGACCCGGTCGAGCCCCCACGGCCATTGACATCGGTCAAATTTTGAGAGTCACTGTCATTTAGTAGAGACAATCAGTTAGGAGTAACTCTCGTGGCGATGCCGGAGGCGCGGCCCGACCCGCGGCGCTGGTGGGGACTGGGCGCGCTCGCGCTCGCCCTGCTGACGCTGGGGTTCGACCTGACGATCCTGAACGTGGCCCTGGCCACCCTCTCGGAGGAGCTGCACGCGGGCACCAGCGCGCTGCAGTGGATCGTGGACTCCTACGTGCTGGTGTTCGCGGCCCTGCTGCTGCCCGCCGGGCTGCTCGGGGACCGGTTCGGACGCAGGCGGCTGCTGCTGGCGGGCATGGCGGTGTTCGGCGCCGCGTCGCTGGCCGGGGCGCTCGCGGACGGCGTCACCGGCGTGATCGTGGCGCGCGTCCTCATGGGGGCCGGCGCGGCGGTGATGATGCCGCTGTCGATGTCGATCCTGCCGACGATCTTCCCGCCGCACGAGCGCACCCGCGCCGTCGCCGTCTGGTCGGCGGCCACCGCGATCGGCCTGCCGCTGGGGCCGCTGCTGGGCGGCTGGCTGCTGGAGAATTTCTGGTGGGGCTCGATCTTCCTGCTGAACGTGCCGGTCGTCGCGGCCGCCGGGGTGGCGGTGGCGTTCCTGCTGCCCGAGTCGCGCGCCGCGGACGCGCCGCGGCTGGACGGGTTCGGGGCGCTGCTGTCGACGGCGGGGCTGGTCGCGTTCGTGTACGGGGTGATCGAGGGGCCGGTGCGCGGCTGGGGCGACCCGCTCACCCTGGGCGCGCTCTGCGGCGGCCTGGCGCTGCTGGCGGCGTTCACGCTGTGGGAGCGGCGCGCGGCGGCCCCGCTGATGGACGTGTCGCTGTTCCGCGACCGGATCTTCGTGTGGGCGCTGGGCGCGGGGATCGTCGGGACGCTGGTGATGGCGGGCGTCCTGTTCGTGCTGCCGCAGTACCTCCAGGTCGTGCGGGGCAACGGGGTGTTCGGCACCGGACTGCGTCTGATCCCCATGCTGGCGGGCCTGCTGGCGGGCGGGATCGCCACCGACCGGATCGTGCCGCGCACCGGCCCCAAGCCGGTCATGGTGGCGGGGCTGGCCGTGCTGGCGGCCGGGCTCGGGCTCGGCGCGCTGACCGCGCCCGGCGACGGCTACGGGTTCACCGCGGCCTGGCTGACCGTGACGGGCCTGGGCATCGGCCTGACGATGATCCCGGCGATGGACGCGGTGCTGGCGCGGCTCCCCGACGAGGGGGCCGGGCGCGGCTCGGGCCTGGTGCAGACGCTGCGGCAGACCGGCGGCGCGCTCGGCGTCGCCGTGCTGGGCAGCCTGGTGTCCTCGGTCTACCGGGACGACCTGCGCCTGACCGGCCTGCCCTCCGACGTCGCCGAGGCGGCCCGCGACTCGGTGGGACGGGCCGCCGCCGTGGCGGCGCGGCTGGGGGACCCGGCGCTGCTGGCGTCGGCGCGGGACGCCTACGTGTCGGGCATGGACGCGGCGCTGGCGGTGTGCGCGGCGGCGACGTTCCTGACGGGGGCGCTGCTGTGGACGTTCATGCCCGGCCCGCCCCCGCGGGGGCCGCGCCCGTCCGGCGGCTCCCCGCAGGATGCATCAGAATCGAGCCATGAGCACCTCGCTTCCTGAGCAGACCTCGCCCCCGGGCGACCCTCTCGACCGGCTGCCGCTCCGGGAGCGCAAGAAGCTGCGGACCCGCCGGGCGATCCAGGAGCACGCCCTGCGGCTCTTCCTCGACCAGGGCTACGACGCCACGACCGTCGAGCAGGTCGCGGCGGCGGCGGAGGTGTCGCCCAGCACGGTCTTCCGCTACTTCCCCACCAAGGAGGACCTGGTCGTCACCGACGAGTACGACCCGGTGATGGCCGAGTTCTTCCGCGCCCAGCCCGCGGACCTGACGCCCCTGGCGGCGCTGCGCGCCACGTTCCGCCAGGTCCTCCCCCACCTGGACGCGCAGGACCGGAGCACCATGGTCGCCCGGACCCGGATGATGCTGGAGGTGCCCGCGCTGCGCGCCCGGATGATCGACTCGATGCGCACCGGGACGCTCGGCGTGGTCGCCGAGCTGGTCGGGGAACGCACCGGACGCGCCCCCGACGACCGGCGCGTGCAGGCGTTCGCGTGGGCGGTGATGGGGGTGCTCCAGGCGGCGATGTACGCCTGGCTGGACAGCGACGCCACCCTGGACCTGGCCGCCCTGGTGGACGCGAACCTGGAGTTCCTGGCCGAGGGCCTGCCGCTCTAGCCGGGGGTGCGGGCGGCCTGGTGCGGGTTGACGCGGACCGCGCCCTTCATGTTGCGGGTGTAGACGTTCTGGACCTGCACGACCGTGCCCCGGCGCGGCGCGGCGATCATCTTGCCGTTGCCGAGGTACAGCGCGATGTGCGAGATGTAGCCGGGCGCGGTGGGGTCGTTGGCCCAGATGAGCATGTCGCCCGGCTGGGCCTTGCCGTAGGGGATCACCCAGCCGGTGCGGGCCTGGTCGGCGGCCACGCGCGGCAGCCGGATGCCCGCCTTGGCGAACGCGAACTGCATCAGGCCCGAGCAGTCGTAGCCGCCCTCGGCCTCCGACTCGCCGCCCCACACGTACGGCCAGCCGAGCCGCGTGTAGGCCGCGCGGATCACCGTCTGGACCTGCTCGGCGGTCATGACCCGGTTGTTGGCCTTGGGCAGCTGCCCGGCCTTGGGGACGTCGACCTTCGGGTTGATCTCGACGGCCCTGGCCTGCTTCGGCAGGACCTTGCGCAGTCCCTTGAGGAACCTGTCGAGCTTCTGCTTGGGCGCGCTGACCAGCAGGGCGTTGCCGGTGGGCATGCCGAGGGCCTGGGCGTTGCCGCGCGAGACGACCGCGTCGACGTCGCCGATGCCCATCGTCGCGTACGCGCCGATCCGCAGCTGGCTCTGCCGGCCGTCCTTGCCGCCGACCGGGACCTGGCTGCCGAGCTGCACGCCGCCGTCGCTGCCCATCGTGAACGAGATCGCGACGTCGCCGCCCGCGATGTTGCGCCACAGGGCGTCGGACTTGGCGGTCGGCTCGGGCGTGTAGTTGCGGAACGTGGACGGGTCCACGCCCAGCAGCCCGACCCGCTTGCCCGCGATCATCGCCTGGGCGGCGTCGACGACCTCCACGCCCTTGACGCCCTTCAGCTCGCGGACCTTCGCCACGACGTCGGCGGGCAGCGTGGTCGGCGCGGCGACCAGCACGTGCGGGGTGAGGCGCCGGCCCATCGGCGCGACCGCACCGGGCGTGATCGTCGAATTGCCGGAAGCGGCCACGAACCGCTGCGCCTGCGGCTCGGTGGGGGCGCGGTGGGCGTCGCGCTGGCCGTGGGCGACCAGCACCGCGCCGTTGACGGCCAAGGTGGTCGCCGCCGAAACGCCGATGATCGCTGGCAGAACCCGGCGGTTCGGCTTTCGCACCGCAGCACTCCCTACGTTGTTCGTCCCGGTCGCCGACCACCGTCCAGATACCCGGATCGTATGACGACACCCTGGTCCCGATGGCCGCGTTCAGTCAGCCTCGTCTCCGCTACCAAGTGGTAACACCAAGCGCCGAGGAGATCAAGGTCACGTTGCCATAAATTGGACCGCTCATCCAGTTCCGTCAGGCTCCGTGGAGCTCGCGGGTCAGCTCCGCGGGAGTGGTGACGGGAAGGCGGCAGGTGAAGTTCCGGCACACGTAGGCCGCCGGGGCGCCGTCCACCGGCGTGCGGCCCTCCAGCAGGGGCACGGTGTCCGCGCCGGGCGCGCCCACGCCGACCACCGCGCCGGGCGACACCGCCATCAGCGCCGTCTGGTGGAGGGCGCGGGTGCGCTCGTCGTCCCGGTCGCCCACGACGGCGATCTCGACGGGTCCGGCCAGCCGCGCCTCGGCGACGGCCAGGCCCCAGCCGACGAACCGGGCGTGCTTGCCGGCCAGCGCCGCGACCGGCGACAGCGCGGCCTCGGCCGCCTCCCGGTGCCGGTGCGAGCCGGTCAGCGCCGCGTGCGACAGCAGTGCCCCGGCCGCCGCGAACTGCCCGGACGGGGTGGCGTTGTCGGTGGGGTCCTGGGGCCGCCGGAACAGCCGCTCGGCGTCGTCGGCGGTGTCGTAGAAACCGCCCTCGCCGTCCCCGAAGCGGTCCAGCACGGTGTCCAGCAGCGCGCCCGCGACCCGCGCGTACTCGGCGTTCCCGGTCACCCCGTACAGGGCGAGCAGTCCCTCGGCGACGTCGGCGTAGTCCTCCAGGACGCCGGCGTGGGCGCCCACGGTCCCGTCCCGCGAGGTCCGCGCGACGCGCCCGCCGGTGGCGTGCAGGTCGATCAGCAGCCGCGCCACGCCCTCGGCGGCCGCGACCAGATCCGGCCGCCCGAACAGCGCGCCGCACTCGGCCAGCGCGGCGACGGCGAGCCCGTTCCAGGCGGCGACGACCTTGTCGTCCCGGGCGGGCGGGACGCGTTCCTCCCGCGCCGCCAGCAGCGCGTCGCGGACGCGCGCGTAGCGTTCCAGGTCGTCGGGGTCGCGCAGCAGTTGCAGCACCGACGTGCCGTGCTCGAACGTGCCCGTCACCTCGAACAGCCCGGCGGCGTACCCGCCGTCCTCGTTTCCGAGCACCGCCTTGAGCTGGTCGGGCGTCCACACGTAGAACTTTCCCTCGACGCCCTCGCTGTCGGCGTCCAGCGCGGACGCCAGCCCGCCCTGCGCGGTCAGCAGGTCCCGCAGCATCCAGTCGCAGGTCTCCAGGGCGATCCGCCGCGCGAACGGCGTCCCCGTCAGCCGCCACCAGTGGGCGTAGACGCGGGCGAGCAGGGCGTTGTCGTACAGCATCTTCTCGAAGTGCGGCACGACCCACTCAGCGTCCACCGAGTACCGCGCGAACCCGCCGCCGAGCTGGTCGTACATCCCGCCCCGGGCCATGGCCTCCAGGGTGTGGGAGGCCATGGCGAGCGCCTCGGCGTCGCCGGTCCGCGCGTGGTGCCGCAGCAGGAACTCCAGCGCCATCGACGGCGGGAACTTGGGCGCTCCCCCGAACCCGCCCCGCGCGACGTCGTAGGAGCCCGCCAGCGTCCGCACCGCCTGGTCGAGCGCCTCGGCCTCCGGCGCGCCCTGGCCGCCCAGCGGCGCCGAACGCCCGCCCAGCGCCGCCACGACCTGCTGCCCCTGCCCGACGACGTCGTCGCGCTGCTCCCGCCACGCCTTGTCCACGGCCCGCAGCAGCGCCTGGAAGTGCTCGCGGGGGAAGTAGGTCCCGCAGTAGAACGGGTGCCCCTCCGGCGTCATGAACACGGTCATGGGCCAGCCGCCCTGCCCGGTCATCGCCTGGGTGGCCTCCATGTAGACCGCGTCGATGTCGGGGCGTTCCTCCCGGTCGACCTTGACGTTGACGAACAGCTCGTTCATCAGCGCCGCCGTCGCGCCGTCCTCGAACGACTCGTGGGCCATCACGTGGCACCAGTGGCACGCCGCGTACCCGACCGACAGCAGGATCGGCACGTCGCGCCGCCGCGCCTCGGCGAAGGCCCCCTCACCCCACTCCCACCAGTCCACCGGGTTGTCGGCGTGCTGGAGCAGGTAGGGGCTGGTCGCGTCCTTGAGACGGTTCATGTCTCCGATCCTGCCCGATGCGGGCCGGGTTATGAGCCGAGGTCGGCGAGGGCCGACTCCAGGGCGCGGTGGAACGTCGGGTAGGCCGTGATCATCGTGCGGAGCGTCGCGGTGGGCACCTCCGCGTGCACGGCCACCGACAGCGCCGCGACGATCTCGCCGCCGGACGGCCCCGCGACGGTCGCGCCGACCAGCACGCCCCGGCCGGTGTCCTCGACCAGCTTGACGAAGCCCTCGTTGCCGACCTTGTGGATCCAGCCGCGCGACGAGTCGGCCAGCTCGGCGTGGCCGGTCGCGACCGCCAGGCCCCGGTCGCGGGCCTCGGCCTCGGTGAGGCCGACCACGCCGATCTCCGGGTCGGTGAACGTCACGCGCGGAACGGCGTGGTAGGAGGCGGCCGGGCCGTCCGCGCCGAGGATCGACCGGGCCGCGATGGCGGACTGGTACATCGACACGTGCGTGAACGCGCCCTTGCCCGTGATGTCGCCGATCGCCCACAGGCCGTCGGTGACGCGCAGCCGGTCGTCCACCTCCAGGGCGCGGGCGTTCTCGTCCAGGCCGACCGCGTCCAGCCCCAGGCCCCCGAGGTTCGGGCGGCGGCCGGTGGCGACCAGCAGCCGCTCGGCGGTCAGCGTCCCGTCGGGGGTGTGCAGGGTGAACGCGTCGTCGTCGTGGCCGACGCGGGTGACCTTCGCGCCGGTCCGCACCTCGATGCCCTCGGTCGCGAAGACCTTCTCCAGCAGCGCGCTCGCCTCGGGCTCCTCGCGCTCCAGCAGCCGGTCCCCGCCCTGCACGATCGTGACCCGCGTGCCGAACCGCGCGAAGACCTGCGCGAACTCCACGCCCACGACGCCCCCGCCGAGCACCAGCAGGGACGCGGGCGCCTCCTTGGCCTGCACCGCCTCGCGGTTGGTCCAGTAGGGGGTGCCCGCCAGGCCGTCGATCGGCGGGACGGCGGGCGCGGTGCCGGTGTTGAGCAGCACGCCGCGGCGGGCGCGGAACACCCGGTCGCCCACGGTGACCTCGCGCGGCGCGGTGAGCAGCCCCCGGCCCCGGACGAACCCGATCCCGCGCGCGGTGAGCCGCTCCACGGCGACCGCGTCGTCCCAGGAGTCGGTGGCCTCGTCCCGGATCCGGGCGGCGACCGGCTCCCAGGCGGGGCGCACGTCGGTGTCGCCCGCCATGCCGGGCACGCGCCGCGCCTCGGCGAGCAGCCCGGCGGCGCGCACCATCATCTTGGTCGGGACGCACGCGTAGTACGGGCACTCCCCGCCGACCAGCCGCTCCTCGACGGCGACCACCGAGAGCCCGCCGTCGGCGAGCAGCCCCGCGGCGTTCTCCCCCCCGGGGCCGAGTCCGATGACGACGACGTCTGTTTCCTCTACAGCCACAGCGGACTCCTGCCCAGGTAAGCGTGGTTTCACCGGGGCGCCCGGTAAACGCGCACCCAGTCCACGTACATCGTCACCCATTTCGGAGTGGAACGGTTACGGCAGAACGAGGGTCCTCGGTCACACACCTGATCGTTCTGTAGCGCCAGGCCCATCTGGGAGCGTTCGGGCGTGAGCGGTCCCCGGTAGGACCACACCTTCCGGCCGTCGATCCAGAACGTCAGCGCGTTGGGCAGCCAGTCCAGCGCGAACGTGTGCCATCGCGTGAAGTCCCCCCGGACCGTCCGCTGCCGCATGACGTCGTCGGGCCCGTGATGGACGAACATCCCGACGCTCTGCCGCGTGTGGTCGATGACCTCGGCGAAGTCGATCTCGGCGTACTCGGGGTCGCCGAACGCCTTCGGCCACAGCAGCGCCACCGCCGAGTAGCCCTGCCCGGCCTCGGCGCGCATCCGCACCTCCCAGCGGCCGTGGGTCTGGTTGAGGTGCGAGGCGATGCCGCCGGACAGGTCCCGGCCCCCGTAGATGCCGCCGGTCAGCCTCAGCGTGCCGTCGGCGACGCTGGTGGCGGCCCTGGTACGCGGGTTCACCGGGGCGTTGGGGAAGTGGTAGACGAGCCACTTGGAGGTGTCGACGCGTTCGCCGTCGAAGCCGTCCTCCAGCACCGGGTCCCCCCAGAACGCGGGGGTGCCCGGCGCCCCGACCAGGGCCGCCCCGGTGGGCGGGGCCGTGCGGGCCGGTGCGGCCGCCCCGGCCGGCCGGGACTCCCGCCGCTCGGCGGGGCCCGGTCCGCAGGCCGCGAGGGTGAGCGCGGGGACGAGCGCCGCCGCGCCCACGGGGATGCCGGATCGCCACATGTCCCCATGACAGCAACCCCGAGCGAAGGCGGACCTAAAGACGATCAGGTGGCGCGGCGGCGCGGCAGCGGGATCCGGTCCAGATCGTGGACCAGCGTGATCTCCCCGCCGTAGGCGGCCGCCGCCTGCTCCACGAACCGCGGCTC
>NZ_BCQR01000047.1 GCF_001552175.1 Actinomadura kijaniata NBRC 14229 | reverse complement strand
GAGGTCCTCGGGGTGCTCGATGCCCACGGCGACGCGGACCAGGCCCTCGGTGACGCCCGCGGACGCCAGGTCCTCCGGAGGGACGGCCGCGTGCGAGGTGGAGGCCGGGTGCATCGCCAGGGTCTTCACATCGCCCAGGGACGGGGCCAACAGCGCAAGTTGGAGCGCCTCGGTGAAGGTCCGGCCCGCCTCCCGGCCGCCCGCCAGCTCGAACGCCAGCACGCCCCCGGACCCCTCGGGCAGCAGCCGCTTGGCCAGGTCGTGCTGGGGGTGGGTGGGCAGGCTGGGATGGTGGACCCGCGTGACGGCCGGGTGCCCGGCGAGGCGTTCGGCCAGGTACCGGGCGTTGTCGGACTGGCGGCGCACGCGCAGCGGCAGCGTCGCCAGCCCGCGCAGCAGCAGGTAGGCCGAGTGCGCGTCGAGCGCGGAGCCCAGCTCGACGGCGTGCGTCCACACGCGCCGCCGCAGCTCGGCGTCGGCGAACACCACGATCCCGCCCAGCACGTCGGAGTGCCCGCCCAGGTACTTGGTCGCCGAGTGCAGGACGATGTCCGCGCCGTGCTCCAGCGGGCGGCACAGCAGCGGCGTGGCGAACGTGTTGTCCACCACCGTCGTCACCCCGGCCTCGCGGGCCACCGCGCTCAGCGCGGGCAGGTCCACGACCTGGGTGGTCGGGTTGGCGATGGTCTCCAGGACCAGCAGCGCGGTGGTCGGGCGCAGGGCGGCGCGGACCTCGGCCGGGTCGTCGCCGTCGACGTAGGTGACCTCCACGCCCCAGCGCTCGGCGAGGTCGTTCAGCAGGACCAGGGTGCCGCCGTACAGGCAGCGCTGCGCCACCACGTGGGCGCCGGAGCGCAGCAGCGACATCAGCACCGCGTTCACCGCGCCCATCCCCGACCCGGTGGTCAGCGCCGCCGCGCCGCCCTCCAGGTCGGCGACGGCCCGCTCGAACGCCTGCGCGGTGGGATTTCCATAACGGTCGTAGAGGAAACCCGAGCCGTCGGGATTCGGCCCGTCGAACGCGCCCGTCAACGCCTCCGCCGTCTCGAACGAGAACAGGTGCGACTGGTAGATCGGAGTGGTGAAGGGGCGGCTGCCGGACGGAATGACGACCGGCGGGTGAACGGCTCGGGTCTCGGGACGCAGGTTCTCCATAACGCCAGCGTCTCCGGCCCCCGCGGGGTCAAACAGGGCCAATCCGGTGAAGTGGCCTTGAAGGGCGGCCCGGAAATGTCGGTGCCGATCCCTAGTGTGGTTCACGCGTGGAGGACACCGCGGAATTCCCGGTGAACCCGCGCCTTGTCCGAGGCGTACCACCGGGTATACCGCGGAAGACGGAAGGGGTAAGGAAGTGAACGGTACGACGTTCCATCTCACCCGCTCGCACCTGGACGGCCCGGCGGAGCGGACCCTGGTCCAGCCGTGGATCGGGGAGCTGTCCGGCCTGTCCCTCAACGCCTACCCCGACGAGTCCCGCCCGACCGGGTCCCGCCCGCCGCTGGCCGTCGTGGAGCCCCTGCCCCCGGCGCCCCCGAGGCATGTCGAACGCATCGCCCTGGCCGCCTAGTTATCTCGCATGCTGAGACCCGCTTCTCACTCCCTGAGAAGCGGGTCTAGTGTCGTGGGCAGCGGAGCCGACGAGGACTCCCGTTTCGCGGAGGTGACCCCCATGCCCACCTACACCCATGGACACCACGGGACCGTGCTGAGCTCGCACCGCTGGCGCACGGCCGAGAACTCGGCGGCCCACCTCCTGCCGCACCTGCGCCCCGGCCTGTCGGTGCTGGACGTGGGCTGCGGGCCCGGCACCATCACCACCGGCCTGGCCGAGCGCGTCGCCCCCGGCGGCCGGGTCGTCGGCGTCGATCCCGCCGCCTCCGTCGTGGCGGAGGCCGCCCGGGAGGCGGCCGAAAGGGGTCTGGCGGGCGTCACCTTCGCCACCGGCGACGTCTACGCCCTCGACTTCCCCGACGACGCCTTCGACGTCGTCCACGCGCACCAGGTCCTCCAGCACCTGCCCGACCCGGTGGCGGCGCTGCGCGAGATGCGGCGCGTCTGCAGGCCGGGCGGGGTCGTGGCGGCGCGGGACGCCGACTTCGGCGGCATGATCTGGTACCCGGACCCGCCCGGCATGGACCGCTGGCGCCCCGTCTACCAGGCCGTCGCCCGCGGCAACGGCGGCGAGCCCGACGCCGGCCGACGCCTGCCGTCCTGGGCCCGGCGGGCGGGCTTCACCGACGTCACCGCGTCGGCCTCGGTCTGGTGCTACTCCACCCCGGAGGAACGCGAGTGGTGGAGCGAGTCGTGGGGCGGCCGCCTGCTGCACTCGAAGGTCGCCGACCACGCCGTCTCCCAGGGGCACGCCACCCGCGAGGAACTGGCGGAGTTCCACGCGGGGTGGAAGGCGTGGGCGGCGGCCGAGGACGGCTGGTTCGGCGTTCCGCACGGTGAGATCATCTGCCGCGCCTGACCCCGGCTATCGTGCGGGACCGTGACGAATCGCGCGCGTCTCGCGGCCTCGGCCCGCCTGCCCGGCGCGGCGGGCCGCTATCACATGCCCGACGTGGAGGGCCGTCGCATCCTGCTGGTCGACGGGGACGTCCTGGCGGTGCACGACCTGGCGGAGCTGTTCCAGGGGAGGGCCGAGCCGACGGTGACATTCCCGTTCCCCTGGCCGGGCTGGGCGTGGGGACGGCACAGCGTGAGCCCGGACGGCACGTTCGCGGTGCTGTCCGGGCAGCGGTCCGTCCGCGCGGTGACCGCCGACGGCGGGACGCTGTGGGAGTACCGGCACCCCTGCTGGGACGCGGAACTCGGCCATCCGCACACCGACGACGCGCAGGTGTGCCCGAATACCGAGTCCGGATCGTGCCGGATCACGGCGGACGGCTCGGCGGTCTGGGCGCACGTGCCGCACGGCGGGGACGAGGTCGAGGGCGAGGAATGGCTCGTGCTGGACGCCGGGACCGGGACGGTGCTGGCCCGTACCGCCCTCGACACCATGGCCTCCGGCTCCGAACACCTCACGCACCCGGACGGCAGGCACGTGGGACTGTCGGTCGGCGAGGGGGAGGACCGGGCCCCGGTGTTCTGGGGAAGCTGGGACGGCGTCGAGCAGACCGTCCGGCCGCTCGACGACGACCGCTACCTCGCCGACGCCCGCGCGGACGCGTTCCTGACGGTGGCCCACGGGGGCGACGACATCGTCCTGCACCGCTTCCCGGACGGCGGCGGCACGGCCCGCCTGCCCGTCGCGACGATCCCGCCGCACCGGCCCGGCGCGAACCTCTACTGGGACTTCGGCTGCGGTTACGTGGGCGCCGACCACGTCATCGCCTCGACCGCCGGATGCGACCGGGGCCTCGGCCCCGAACGGCACTGGCTGCTGGACGCGGCCACCCTCCTCCGGTGGTCCGCACCGATCGCCTACCCCGGCGACGTCACCGGCCCGCCCCGCCCGCTGGGCGACGGGACCTGGCTGACCTGGAACGAGGGCCGGCTTCTCCGATGGGAGATCGACAGATGAGACTGCTGCTGCTGGGCG
The DNA here is from genome assembly GCF_001552175.1 of Actinomadura kijaniata NBRC 14229. GTDB lineage: Bacteria > Actinomycetota > Actinomycetes > Streptosporangiales > Streptosporangiaceae > Spirillospora > Spirillospora kijaniata. The sequence goes on along the minus strand of NZ_BCQR01000047.1, from coordinate 65,173 downwards.
GGACCGAGTTCGTCGGCCGGGCCGTCACCGAGGAGGCCCTGGCCAGGGGCTGGGAGGTGACGGTCTTCCACCGCGGGCGGCACGCCCCGCCGGAGGGGGTGACCGCGCTGCACGGGGACCGGCTGGCGGACGACGGCCTGGCCGCCCTCGACGGCGGCCGCTGGGACACCGTCGTCGACACCTGGTCCGGCGCCCCGCGGGCGGTGCGGGACGCCGCGCGCGCCGTCCGCGCCGACCGCTACGTCTACATCTCCAGCCGCTCGGTCTACGCGTTCCCCGGCGGGCCGGGCATGAACGAGGACGCCCCGGTGGTGGACGGCTCGCCCGACGCGGACCAGGAGGACTACGCGCGGGACAAGCGGGGCGGCGAGCTGGCGGCGCTGGAGGCGTTCGGGGACCGGGCGCTGCTGGTGCGCGCCGGGCTGATCCTCGGCCCCTACGAGAACATCGGGCGGCTGCCCTGGTGGCTGAACCGCGTCGCGCGCGGCGGCCCCGTCCTCGCCCCCGGCCCGCGCGACCAGGGCGTGCAGTACATCGACGTGCGCGATCTGGCGGTCTGGACGCTCGACGCGGCCGAACGCGGCCTCGGCGGCCCCTACGACCTGGCGAGCCCACCGGCCCACACCACCATGGGCGGGCTGCTGGAGGCGTGCGCGCGGGCCACCGGCGCGGACGCCGACCTGCGCTGGACGGACCCGGAGACGATCCTCGCGGCGGGCGTCGCGCCGTGGACGGAGCTGCCGTGCTGGCTGCCGCCCGGCGAGACCTACGACTTCCTCCAGCGCGGTGACGTGGGCAGGGCCCTGGCCAGTGGCCTGCGCTGCCGCCCCGTGGACGAGACGGTCGCCGACACCTGGACCTGGCTGCGCTCCCTGGGCGGCGAGGCCCCGCAGCGCCCCGACCGTCCCCGCGTCGGCCTGGACCCCGAGGTCGAGGCGAGGCTCCTGGGAGGCGGGCTCACATGAGCCAGCGGCGGAAGCCGCCCTCGGAGTCGATGACCTGGCCGGTGATCCAGGCGGCGTCGTCGGAGACCAGCCAGCGGACCAGGTTCGCCACGTCGCTCGGGCGGCCCCAGCGGCCGGCGGGCAGGGCGCGGGCGACGCTCGCGGTCAGCTCCGGGTCGGCCCAGCCGGTGTCGACGGGGCCGGGGTTGACGGTGTTGACGGTGATGCCCCGGTCGGCGAGGGCGTCGGCCAGGCTCAGCGTCATCTGGTGGATCGCGCCCTTGCTGATGGCGTAGGGGAGCTCCCGGCTCATCGGCGCGAGGTGCTGGCCGGAGGTGAACAGCACGATCCGGCCCCCGGGGCGCGCGTCGTCGTGGGCGGCGGCGAACGCCTGGGCCAGCAGGGCGCTGGCGCGGGCGTTCACCGCCCAGCACAGGTCCAGCTCCTCGGCGGTCAGCTCGGTGAGGTCCTGGAGCGAGCTGCGCGCGTGGTTGGCGACCAGCACGTCCACCGCGCCGAACGTCCGCACCGCGTGCTCCACGACCCGCGCGGGCGCGGCGGGGTCGGCGAGGTCGGCGGCGACGTGCGCCAGCCGGGGCCCGGTGCCGCCGAGCGCGTCGAGCACCCCCTCGACGCCCGCCGGGTCGGCCCCCCACGGCTGCTCGGCGTCGTGCGGCGCCCACGACTGCACCAGCACGCGCGCGCCCTCGTCGAGCAGCGCGCGGGCGAGCGCGAACCCGATCCCGGCGCGGCGGCTGACCCCGGTGACGACGGCGACGCGATCGGTCAGGCGCATGCGGACAGCGTAACGAGATCTTGGTACAACGCACGTTGCAAAAAGTACAGCGAGCGTTTTACCCTGGTGGTGTGAGCGGACGGGGCGACAAGCGGCGGGCGATCCTGGACGGGGCCCTGGCCGTGTTCGCGCGGGAGGGGTACACGCGGGCGGCCGTCGACGCCATCGCAGCCGAGGCGGGCGTGTCCACCCGCACGATCTACAACCACTTCGCCGACAAGGCGGCGCTGTTCCAGGCCGTCGTCGAGGAGAGCTCGACGCGCGTCGCCGAGGCGCAGACCGCCATCATCGACCGGCACCTGCGCAAGGTGGTGGACCTGGAGGACGACCTGGTCGAGTTCGGCCTGGACTGGGCCGCGCCGATGACCGGCCACGAGGCCCACACCGCCCTCGTCCGGCGGATCAACGCCGAGGCCGGGCACGTCCCCCCGGACGTCATCGAGGCCTGGCAGGAGAGGGGCCCCCGGCGGGTGATCCGCGCGCTGGCGGACCACCTGCGGCGGCTGGCCGACCGGGGGCTGCTGGAGTTCGACGACCCCGAGCGCGCCGCCCTGCAACTGATGCTCCTGGTCGGCGTCACCAACTGGTCCTACCGGGCCGCGCCCCGCACCGACGCCGAGGTCGAGGCGACCGTGCGGGCGGGCGTCCGCACGTTCCTGCACGGCAACCTGCGCAGGTCCTGACGAAGGGAACCCCCCACATGCGTTACCGACTGCTGGGCAACACCGGGCTGCGCGTCTCCGAGGTGTTCCTCGGGGCGATGACGTTCGGCGAGCGCACGGGCCGCGTCGGCCTCGACGAGGCGCGCCGCATCGTCGGCCTCTACGAGGACGCCGGCGGCAACGTCATCGACACCGCCGACATGTACGGCGCCGGGGAGAGCGAGGAGGTCGTCGGCGAGGTGGTGGCGGGGCGGCGCGACCGGTTCGTGCTGGCCACCAAGTACACCTGCACGCGCGACCGGACCGACCTGAACGCGGGCGGCAACCACCGCAAGAACCTCACCCGGGCGCTGGAGGCGAGCCTGCGGCGGCTGAACACCGACTACATCGACCTGTACTGGGCGCACGTGTGGGACCCGTTCACCCCGGTCGAGGAGATGATGCGGGCGCTCGACGACGCGGTGCGCGCCGGGAAGGTCCTGTACGTCGGGATCTCGGACGCGCCCGCCTGGGTGGTGGCGCGGGCCAACACGCTGGCCGAGTGGCACGGCTGGACGCCGTTCGCGGGCCTCCAGATCCCCTACAACCTGCTGCACCGCGACATCGAACGCGAGCTGCTCCCGATGGCCGAGGCCCTCGGCCTGACCGTGGCGTCGTGGCGTCCGCTGGCGCACGGCGTGCTGGCCGGACGGCCCCGGCGGGACCTCGACGACCGGGAGTCCGCCGTCGTCGAAACCCTCGCCAAGGTCGCCGCCGAGCTGGAGGTCACCCCCGCGCAGGCGGCGATCGCGTGGGTCCGGGCGCGGTCGCGCGCCGTCTGCCCGATCCTCGGGGTGAGCCGCGTCGACCAGCTCCGCGAGACCCTCGGCGCGGTCGAGGTGACCCTGCCGACGGAGGCGGTGGACCGGCTGACCGCGGCGGCCGCGCTCGACCCCGGCTTCCCGCACGACTTCATCGCCCCGCACCCCGGCATCCACGGCGACGCGGTGGACCGGCTGGACGTGCGGTGAGTCGGCCGTCCGCGAGGACGCTCGCGCGGGCGCGGCGGGCCAGGGCGAGCTGACGTTCGTCGGCGGCGGTCTCCTGCTCCGCCGAGGGCAGGTTGGACGGCAGCCTCCGACGCCGCTCGATGACCGCCTCCACCCGTGGCAACGCCGCCCGCGCGTGCGGCCCCATCTCGATGATCAACCGCAGCGCCGCCGGCCCCAGGTACTCGTCCCCGAGGTGCTCGGCCACCGCCGTGGCGACCTCCTCCGCGACCGCTGGTCCGGAGTGCCGCCACAGCAGCTCCGCCACCCGCACGCGCCCGTTGCCCGGCTGCGCGAGCAACGCGCGCAGCATCCGTTCCTGTCCGTCGTCGAGCCCGCCATGGTCGAGCAGGCAGCCCAGCAGCCGGAGCCGGGTGCGCAGCGGCCGCGGCCCGTCTGGCAGCGCGTTCAGCGTCTCCTCCGCCCACCGCCGGTTCCCGGTGATCTCCACCAGCGCGATCATCGCCGCAGCCGTGTCCATCCGCCGCAGCAACGGAACGGCCGGGGCGGCGGCGGGCCCGATCCGGCGGAACGCCTCCACCAGCGCCGAGACGTCGTCGCCGTCGTCGAGCGCGACCGCGCACCGGGCGCGCAGCAGCGGCACGGCGGGCGCGGCGGCCGGACCCGCCAGGCCCAGGGCGGTCACGAGGAGACTCGTGTCCTCGCCGCGCCGGAACGCGGTGAGCAGCCGTTCGGTGAGCACCGGCACGGCCGGAGCCAGGGACTCCGGCGGCACCCTCCGCAACGTGAACAGGAGGCTTCGCGTCAGGTCACCGTCGCGGAGCAACGTGGAGACGGCTTCGGCGTCCGGTGGCGGGGGCGACGCGTCGGTCGCCCGCCGGATCGCGTCGGAGTGGAGTTCCAGGAACTCCGCCGCCCGGTCGCGCAGCTCGGGGACGTCGAGGAGCGGGCGCACCAGCGGCGCGAGGCGTTCGAACGCCGCCCGCCAGGCGTGGAACGCCTCCCGGGCGATCTCCAGCCCCACCCCGCGGACGCGCGGGGGCCGGTCGGCCGCGAGAAGTTCGGCGGCCAGCGCGCAGCAGTGGTCCTCGCGGTCCCCGCGCCAGATGTGGACTCCGGCCCACCGCGCGCCGATGCTCTCTTGGACCGGGGAGTCGATCTCGGCCCAGACGCGCAGGTCGGCGCGGATCTCGTCCTCGATCCCGGGGTGTTCCTCCGGCGCGGCCCCGTGCAGCGCGGACAGTGCCGTCACCAGCCGCACCGAGGGGTCGGGATCGTGGCGCAGCGCGGCGAGGTCGTCGGCCGTGAAGCGCCACGACGCGGCCTCGGTCAACGCCGTCCGCGCCACCGGCCCGGCCTCCCGGGCGACATCGGCCGCCTCCGGCGTGAGCCGCCCTGCGTCCCGCAGGAGCAGGGCCGCCGCCAGATCGGGGCCGCCCGCCGAGGCCACCGTGGCAGCGGCAGTGCGGCAGGTTTCGGGATCGTCGTGCAGCAGGTGCGGGACGGCCGCGGCAGCCGCGGCGTGCCACCTCTCGCCCCAGGGGACGAGTTCTCCCAGCAGGGCCAGCGCCGTCCGGTCCCCCTCGGCGGCGCGGGCGAGGAGGCGGCGGGCCACCGCGCCCTCCGGGGCCGCGCGGACCGCCGCGAAGATCTCGTTCCGCTCCGGTGCGCCGGGGGTGAGGGCCGTGCCGTCGGTGAGCGCGGCGTCCAGCCACGCGGGGGCGCTCATCGCGCGGGGCGGGGTCCGCCCTTCCGGTAGGTCATGATCGGGATGGTGGCGCATCCCGCCCGCGCGCCGCAAGCGGTCAGAACGGGTCGGTCAGCTCGCCGAGGCGGTCGGTCAGGCGCAGGTTGTGCGAGTAGTCGACCGGGACCGTCACCACCGAGACGCCGTCGTGGTCGAGCGCCTTGCGCAGCGTCGGCAGCAGCTCGTCGGCGGAGGTCACCTGGTAGCCCTGGGCGCCCAGGCTCTCGGCGTACTTCACGTAGTCGATCCCGCCGAACCGGATGTGGGAGCTGCGTCCCAGCTCCAGGTTCATCTTCCACTCGATCAGGCCGTAGGCGTCGTCCTGCCAGACCAGCACCGTGAACGGGATCCTCTCCCGCACGGCCGTCTCGATCTCCTGCGAGTTCATCAGGAACGCGCCGTCGCCCGTCGCCGCGAGGACCTTCCGGTCGGGGCGGGCGAGCTTGGCGGCCAGCGCGCCCGGCACCGCGAAGCCCATCGAGGACAGGCCGTTGGAGACCAGCAGCGTGTTGGGCTCGTAGGTCGGGTACATGCGGGCCATCCACATCTTGACGGCCCCGGTGTCGGCGAGGACGACGTCGTGGCGGCCCATCACCTCGCGGATGTCGGCGACGACGCGGCGCGGCGACAGCGGGAAGCCGTCGTCGGCGCGGCCCTGCTCCAGCTCCTCGCGCATCATCCGGCGGATCTGCTCGCCGGTGCCGGTGGCGTCCCAGCGCCGGTGGACCGCCTCGCCGAGCTGCCGCAGGGAGTGCGAGATGTCGCCCTGGATGCCGACCTCGACCGGGTAGTGGTCGTCCACCTCGGCCGGGAACTGATGAATATGGATGATCTTCTTGTCGGCGTTGGGGTTGACCTTGACCGGGTCGAACTCCTGCAGCTCGTAGCCCACGGCGATCAGCACGTCGGCCTCGTCGAACCCGAAGTTGACGTAGTCGTGCCGCATGAACCCGACCGCGCCGAGCGCGTTGCGGTGGTCGTCGGGGAAGACGCCCTTGCCGTTGAACGTGGTCGCGACCGGCAGCCCCAGCCTCTCGGAGAAGTGGACCAGCGCGTCGGAGGCGTGCGCGCGGGTCGCGCCGTGCCCGGCCAGCACGATCGGCTGCCGCGCGCGGGCCAGCACGTCGGCGGCGCGGGCGATCTGCGCGGGCGACGGCTCCTGCGGGCGCACGACGTTGCGGGGCAGGGGCGCGAGGTCGGCGGGCACCGGCGCGGACTCGACGTCCTCGGGGATGGCGAGGTAGACCGCGCCGGGGCGCTCGGTCTGCGCGGTCTTGAACGCCTTGCGGACCATCTCCGGCAGCGCCCGCGCGGTCGGCGCGAGCTCCGACCACTTGGTGATCGGCCGGAACAGTGACACCAGGTCCACGATCTGGTGCGACTCCTTGTAGATGCGGTCCAGGCCGACCTGCGCGGAGATCGCGACGACGGGGGTGGAGTTGGTGGTGGCGTCGGCGACGCCGAGCTGCAGGTTGATCGCGCCGGGGCCGAGGGTGGCCGAGGCGACCCCGGCCTTGCCGGTGAGACGGCCGTAGATCTCGGCCATGAACGCGGCGCCCTGCTCGTGGCGCACCAGGACGTAGCGGATCGGGGAGTCGTTGAGCGCGTCGACGAAGTGGATGTTCTCCTCGCCGGGAATCCCGAAGACGTACTCGACGCCTTCGGCCTCCAGGGTGCGGACGAGGAGCCGGGCTGCGTCGCTCTGGCTGGACATCGTGTGTCCTTCTTCCGGTTGCTGCTGGGTGAGGTCCGGACGTCTGGTGCAGCCCGGTCACCACGTCCCCTATTCCACCGCGCGTTGTGAGCCACGCCACCCGGGCGGGCTCAGCCCTTGACCATGTCGCGGAGGGCGCGCAGCGTCGGCTCGTCCTTCACGCCCGCCAGCAGCAGGGTCGTGACCGGGCTGTCGCGCCACAGCTGGAGGCGCTCCCGGATGCGGCCGAGCGGGCCTAGCAGCGAGATCGCGTCGGCGAGGTCGTCGGGGACGGCCTTCACGGCGGCGGCGCGGTCGCCGTTCAGGAACAGCTCCTGCACGCGCGCGGCCTCCTCGGCGTAGCCCAGGCGGCCGATCAGGTCCAGGTGGAAGTTGCGGTCCCGGGCCCCCATCCCGCCGATGTAGAACGCCAGCGGGATCTTCGCGAACTCCAGGGCGGCGGCGAGGTCGTCGGTGACGATCGTGGTGACGGTCGCGGCGATGTCGAAGCCGTCCGGGCGGCCGCGCAGCGACTCCCCGAACAGCGGCTCGATCTGCCGCGGGTCCACGAACAGCGGCAGCCAGCCCTGCGTCAGCTCGGCGGCCAGCGCGATGTTCTTCGGCCCCTCCGCGCCCAGGTAGACGGGGATCTCCGGGCGGAGCGGATGCACGATCGACTTCAGCGGCTTGCCCAGGCCCGCGCCGCCCGGGTGGGGGAGCGGGTAGTGCGGGCCGTCGTTGGTCACCGGCGCCTCGCGCCGCCACACCTGCCGGACGATGTCCAGGTACTCGCGGGTGCGGGCCAGCGGCTTGGGGAACGGCTGCCCGTACCACCCCTCCACCACCTGCGGCCCCGACGCGCCCAGCCCGAGGATCACCCGGCCGCCCGACAGCGCGTCCAGGGTCAGCGCGTGCATCGCCGTCGCCGCCGGGGTCCGCGCCGACATCTGCGCCACCGCCGTCCCCAGCAGGATCCGGGACGTGCGGGCGGCGTACCAGGTGAGCGGGGTGAACGCGTCCGACCCGTACGCCTCGGCGGTGAACACCGCGTCGTAGCCGAGCCGTTCGGCGGCCAGCACCGTCTCGGTCTGGTCCTCGGGGTGGCGCTGCCAGTAGCCGACGTTGATGCCGAGTCTCAGTTCCGCCGTCATGGATCACCCTCCGGTAGTCGACGAGGGCGATAGTAGAACGTGTTCTAGTTCGGCGGAAGGGGCGGCCCCGGACGGGCCGCGGCGGGCATGCCGCCACGACCCGTCGTGAGGGTGCGTTCGGGTGGGGTGGATCAGTGCGCGCGGGCGGTCGCCAGAAACGCGCGCCAGTCGGCGGGGGACAGGATCAGGGCCGGACCGCCGCGGTCCTTGGAGTCGCGCACGGCGTGCCGGTCGCCCGTGAGGGGGGCCACCTCGACGCACTGGTCGCCGCTACCGCTGTGCGACGACGTGCGCCAGATGGCCGTGGTGAGTTGGCGCTGGAGGTCGTTCACTGGCTGCTCCCTGCTGCCTCGCGGATGTACCGCGCGGACTCCTCGGGGGACAGGGCCACCGCCTCGATCCGCTCGAAGCGGTCTCTGTGTTTGGCTATTGCCTCCGCGCTTTCGAGATAAACGTCACCCATGGTGCCCTCCACGTAGGCGATATCGGGGTCGGCGCGGTCCGGGAACGAAAGGATCGTGAAACGCCCGTCCAGACCGGCGTGTTCGTTCGCCTCGAAGGGGACCACCTGCACCGTGACGTTCGGTCGCTCCGCCGCCTCGGCCAGTGACGTCAGCTGGCTCGACAGCACCCGGCGGCCGCCGATCGGGCGCAGCAGCACCGACTCGTCGATGATCAGGTGGAGCTCGGGGGCGTTCGCGCGGCCCAGCACCCGCTGCCGGATCTTGCGGGCCGCCAGCCGCCGCTCGATGTCCTCGGGGCGCGGCAGCAGCCGTCCCGCCGTGATCACGGCGCGCGCGTAGTCGTCGGTCTGCAACAGGCCGTGGATGAGCTGCGGGTCCCAGTTGCGGATCTGCGACGCCCCGTCCTCCAGCGCCGCGTAGCTGCCGGAGAACACGTCGGCGTAGGCGGTCCACCAGCCGCGCTGCCCGGCCTCGCGGGTCAGGGTCAGCAGCGCGTCGCGCTCGGGGCTGGGCACGCCGTACAGGTCGAGCAGCCCGGCGACGTCCTCGACCTTGGGCCGGGTCTGCCCGGTCTCCACCCGGGAGACGGTGGCCCGCGACCATTCGAGCCGGTCGGCCACCTCCTGCAGGGTCAGTCCGCGGTCCTCGCGCAGGTTCCGCAACTCGCGGGCGAGCCGCCGACCGCGCACGGTTGGCCGGTAGGTCATGGCGCCGCCTGGCCTGGACTGAGGAGTGTCAAGATCGGGAGCTTGCGAGCGACCTTGTAAGCGACGAGGGAAGACCCGGCGTCCGAGCGCCGGGACCCGCCGTGCCGGAGGTGCGGCAATGGACAGGTCATGGCGGGCAGTGTCCACGCTCCGCGGCCGACCGGCAACGGAAACGACGAAAACGGTCGGCCGGACGCGGCCATCGGGGGTCGTCACCGGTCACGGGGGTGCGGAACGCTCCCAACCGTCACGCCGGGCCAGAACAATATGCCGGAGGTGGTTGCGGGGATGAGAATCCCACGAGACGCTGAATCGTGACGACTCGGGGACCGAAAGTGACGAAGCGGTCCGGGGTGGCGCGGGCGTGCCGGACGCGCGGCCGCCCCGCGCCGCCGGTCACGTGGGTCGCGCGCCGTGTCGCAGGGGCAGGCGAGGGCACGCAACGCGGGAGGAACCCGTGAGGATCTCGGCGGACAGCAGCACCGGAACGGACCCGGCCGGAGACCCGGCCGGAGGCGACGACACCTGGGACGAGGCCTGGAACGGGGGGACCTGGGACGGCGACGTCCGGGACGGCCACGTCCGCGACGACGACGGCCGGCGGCCGGACCCGGGGGGAGGGCGGCCCGGACGGGTCTGGGCGCTGCCCAGCGGCCCGGCCTGCGCCTCCCACGCCCGCCGGGTGCTCGGGGAGGCCCTCACCGGGCTCGGCGTCCCGCGCGACACCGTCTCCGACGCCCAGCTCATGGTCAGCGAGCTGGCCACCAACGCCTACCAGCACGCCGGGGACCACGGCCCGCACGAGCTGTGGCTCTACCTGGGCGACCCGCCCGCCGTCCCGGACCTGCCGTGGACGCCACCGGGCGCCCGCCCGACGGCGGAGATCCGCTGCGCGGTGTTCGACGGCCACGCCGACGCCCGGCTGCCCGGCTACTCATGGACGTCCGGCGACTGCGGGCGCGGCCTGAGCATCGTCCGGGAGCTGGCGGAGGGCCGCTGGGGGGTGCTGCGGACGCTGTCGCGGCTGGGCCCGCCGGTGCGGGGCAAGGCGGTGTGGTTCGCGATCCGGGTGACCGAGCGGATCTCGTTCGGCGACGAGGAGCCGCGCTCGGTCTAGGCGGTCTTCAAAAGCCCTGGCCTACGGCGCTCGCCCTGGGGGTCGCACCTCACCAGGTCTCGGCGAGCGCGACATCGCTTCGCGATCCGACCTGCGGGCCCTCGCCTCCGGCGTCGGGCCCGCAGGTCAGGTAACGCGCTCGTGTGCGCGGTTGAGGCCCACTTTGAAACAGGTCCTAGCCACCGCCGGGTCCGGTCACCGCCGGGTCCGGCCGTTCCCCCAGCGCGGGCGCGATGTCGGTGAGCATCGTCAGCAGCGAACGCGTCAGCAGCGTGTGCACCTGCGGGCGGGTCAGGGTCCTCTCCTGGAGCCACTGCCGGGTCGCCGCCTCCGCCAGGCCCGAGTAGGCGCAGCCCACCGCCCGCAGCGTCGCGTCCGGGTCGGGGTGGCCCAGCACCGACAGCAGGTGCCCGACCGTCAGGTCGCGGAACCGGTTGACGATCCGCAGCAGCTCGGGGTCGCGGCCGAAGCCCTCGGCGTCGATCGCCGCGAACCAGGTGGTCGCGTTGGCCTCGGCGGTGTCCAGGTAGCGCGCCACGCACAGGTCGACGGCCTCCGGCAGCGGCAGGCCCACGTCCGGCGGCGGGGCCTGCACGGCGGCGTCGGCGGCCAGCTCCCGCACGACCTCCAGGAACAGCTCGCGCTTGGTCCCGAAGTAGTAGTGCAGCAGGCCGCGGCGCACCCCGGCCTCCTCGGCGATCGCGGTGGTGGAGACCTCCGCGTAGGGCAGCTCGGTGAACAGCCGCCGCGCCACCCGCAGGATCTGGTCGCGGCGCTCGTCGGGCGACAACCGCCGGTAGCGAGGCACCCGCCCAGCCTATGCCGCGACTTGGGCCGTTTCCGGCGGTATGCCATCCTGGGCGGCGACGGACACGGAGGAACTCCGGTGCGAATCCGGGGCTGTCCCGCAACTGTGACCGGGGAGTTCCGCCTCAGCGCGGGCCACGGCGGCGACGCTGGAAGGCCGAGGGGGAACCGCGATCCGGGAGCCAGGAGACTCCGGCCGTCGGACGCGACCGCTGTGGACATCCGATGGGCGTGGACACCCGACGGAAGGAACGTGACGCATGCCCCCTGCCGGGCAGGACAACGCCGTCGAGCCGGACTCGGCTCGCACCGGGGACGACGGACCCGACACCCTCGGGCTCCCCGGGACCGCCCCCACCGTGACGCGCGGCCCCGAGCCGAACGCCGCGCGCACGCCCCGCTACCCGTTCTCGGCCGTGGTCGGCATGGAGGACCTGAAGCTCGCGCTGATCGTGAACGCCGTGTCGCCCGCCGTCGGCGGCGTGCTGGTGCGCGGCGAGAAGGGCACCGCCAAGTCGACGATCGTGCGGGCGCTGGCCGACCTGCTGCCGGGCGTGCGGGTGGTGGCGGGCTGCCGGTTCTCGTGCGACCCGCGCGACCCCGACCCGGCCTGCCCCGACGGCCCGCACGCCGACGGCGAGGACGCCGTCGAGCGTCCCGCGCGGCTGGTCGAGCTGCCGGTCGGCGCGTCGGAGGACCGGCTGACCGGGTCGCTGGACATCGAACGGGCGCTCACCGAGGGCGTCAAGGCGTTCGAGCCGGGCCTGCTGGCCGCCGCGCACCGGGGCGTGCTGTACGTCGACGAGGTCAACCTGCTGCACGACCACCTGGTGGACCTGCTGCTCGACGCCGCCGCCATGGGCGAGTCGCACGTGGAGCGCGAGGGCGTGTCGGTGCGGCACGCGGCGCGGTTCCTGCTGGTCGGCACGATGAACCCGGAGGAGGGCGAGCTGCGGCCGCAGCTGCTGGACCGGTTCGGGCTGACCGTGGAGGTCGCCGCGACCCGCGACCCGGCCGAGCGCGCCGAGGTGGTGCGGCGGCGGCTGCGGTTCGAGGAGGACCCGCGCGGGTTCGCCGCCCGCTGGGCCGTCGCCGAGGCCGAGCTCGCCGCCCGCATCCAGGCCGCGCAGGCCCGGCTGGCGGAGGTCGAACTGACCGACGCGGCGCTGCGGCAGATCACGGCGGTGTGCGCGGAGTTCGAGGTGGACGGGTTGCGAGCCGACCTGGTGACCGCGCGCGCCGCCATGGCGCTGGCCGCCTGGAACCGGCGGACCCGCGTCACCGACGACGACGTGCGGACGGCGGCGCGGCTGGCGCTGCCGCACCGGCGGCGGCGCGACCCGTTCGACGCGCCGGGCCTGGACGCCGACCGGCTCGACGAGATCCTGGAGCGCCACCGCGAGGAGGAGCCCCCGCCGCCCGCCGAGCCCGAGTGGCCCGAGGACGACCCCGACGACCCGGGGCCGGACGGCGGTGGCGGCGGCGCCCCGCCCGGCGACGCGCCGGACGGGGCCGTCCCTCCGTCGCCGAACGGGCAGACCGCACAGCCCGAGCGGCCCGAGCAGCCGGAGCGGCCCGAGGGCGGCACGTCCCCGGCCGGGGAGCAGGAGGCCGTTCCCGCCGACGACGCCTACAAGCCGCGCCTGTTCACCGTTCCGGGCCTGGGGCAGGGCGCGCCGGGGCGGCGCTCCAAGGCGCGCAGCCCGCACGGGCGGGTGTCGGGCTCGCGGCCCGGCGACGGCGGCGTCCACCTGAGCGCCACGCTCCGGGCGGCGGCCCCGCACCAGCGGTCGCGGGGCCGGACCGGCCCGGGGCTGCTGATCGCGCCCGGGGACCTGCGCGAGCCGGTGCGCGACGGCCGCGAGGGCAACCTGGTGCTGTTCGTGGTGGACGCCAGCGGGTCGATGGCCGCGCGCCGGCGGATGCGGGCCGTCAAGGGGGCCGTGCTGAGCCTGCTGCGCGACGCCTACCAGCGGCGCGACAAGGTCGGGCTGGTCACGTTCCGGGGCCGCGACGCGGAGCTGGCGCTGCCGCCGACCTCCTCGGTGGAGGCCGGGGCGCGGCGGCTGGAGCGGCTGCCGACCGGCGGCCGCACCCCGCTGGCGGCCGGGCTGCTGCGGGCCGCCGAGGTGCTGCGCGTCGAACGGCTGCGGGACCCGGCGCGGCGTCCGCTGCTGGTGCTGGTGACCGACGGCCGCGCCACGCACGGACCGGACCCGGCCGCGGTGCTGCCGCTGCTGTCGGGGGTGGCCGCCGTCGTGGTGGACTGCGAGGGCGGGCCGGTGCGGCTCGGGCTGGCCGCCGCGCTGGGGGCCCGCCTGGGCGGCGAGGTCGTGAGGTTGGACGAGCTGGCCGCCGACGGGCTGGCCGGAGTGGTGCGCGAGGCGCGGAAGCCCGTGAAGAGGAGTGCGTGATGCCGCAGGGCAAGCCGGAGTACGTTCCCGACGACGGGCTGACCACCCGGCAGCGCCGCAACCGGCCGCTGGTGATCGTGCACACGGGGCCGGGCAAGGGCAAGTCGACCGCCGCGTTCGGGCTGGCGCTGCGCGCCTGGAACCAGGGCTGGCCGATCGGGGTGTTCCAGTTCGTCAAGTCCGCCAAGTGGCGGATCGGCGAGGAGACCGCGTTGCGGGTGCTGGGCGACAGCGCCGAGGGCGGCACCGTGACCTGGAACAAGATGGGCGAGGGCTGGTCGTGGATCCAGCGGCCGGGCAGCGAGGCCGACCACGCCGCCGACGCCCGTGAGGGCTGGGAGCAGATCAAGCGGGACCTGGCCGCCGAGACCTACCGGCTGTACGTGCTGGACGAGTTCACCTATCCGATGAAGTGGGGTTGGGTGGACGTGGAGGACGTCATCGCCGCGCTGCGGGACCGGCCGGGCAACCAGCACGTGGTGATCACCGGCCGGGACGCCGACCCGCGGCTGGTGGGGTTCGCCGACCTGGTGACGGAGATGGGCAAGGTCAAGCACCCGATGGACCAGGGGCAGAAGGGGCAGAAGGGCATCGAGTGGTAGCCGTCCCGCGGATCGTGATCGCCGCTCCCGCGTCCGGGAGCGGCAAGACGACCGTGGCCACCGGGCTGATGGCGGCGCTCACGGCGCGCGGGACGGCCGTCTCGCCGCACAAGGTCGGCCCCGACTACATCGACCCCGGCTACCACGCGCTGGCGACCGGCCGTCCGGGCCGCAACCTCGACCCGTGGCTGACCTCGGAGGAGCTGGTCGTCCCGCTGCTGCGGCACGGCGCGGCCGGGGCGGACATCGCGGTCGTCGAGGGCGTGATGGGCCTGTTCGACGGCGCCGGCGGGCATGGCGAGGGCGGCCGGTCCGGCGGGGACTTCGCCTCGACCGCGCATGTCGCGGCGCTGCTGGAGGCGCCGGTCGTGCTGGTGGTGGACGCGTCGGCGGCGGCCGGGCGGTCGGTGGCGGCGCTGGTCCACGGGTTCCGGTCCTACGGGAACGTCCGGCTGGCCGGAGTGATCCTCAACCGGCTCGGCTCCGCCGGGCACGAGGCGATGTGCCGGGAGGCCGTGGAAGCGCTGGGCCTGCCGGTGCTGGGCGCGCTGCGCCGCCGGCCCGAGATCGCCAAGCCGTCGCGGCACCTGGGCCTGGTCCCGGCCGCCGAACGGCACGCCGACGCGGTGGAGACGGTGCGCCGCCTCGGCGAGCTGGTGGCGGAGTCCTGCGACCTGGACGCGCTGGTGGCGCTGGCCCGCGGCGCCCCGCCGCTGGACGCGCCCGCCTGGGAGCCGGCGACCGGCGAGCCGGTGCCGGGACGGCCGGTCGTCGCGGTGGCCGGGGGAGCGGCGTTCACCTTCGGGTACGCCGAGAACGAGGAGCTGCTGCGCGCCGCCGGGGCCGAGGTCGTGCGGTTCGACCCGCTGCGGGACGAGGCGCTGCCGGAGGGCGCGCGGGCGCTGGTGATCGGCGGCGGGTTCCCCGAGGTGTACGCGGCGGACCTGGCGGCCAACGAGCCGCTGCGCAAGGCCGTGGCCGCGTTCGACGGCGCGGTCTACGCCGAGTGCGCCGGGCTGCTGTACCTGGCCCGCGAACTCGACGGCACCCCCATGTGCGGCGTGCTGGACGAGGTCACGGCCACGATGACGCCGCGCCTCACGCTCGGGTACCGCGCGGCCGTCGCCGTCGCCGACTCGGTGGTGGCGCGCGCCGGGGAACGCGTGCGCGGGCACGAGTTCCACCGCACCGCCACCGACCCCCCGCACGGCGCGACGCCCGCGTGGCAGTGGTCGGCGGAGGGACCGGCGGGGTTCGTCCGGAGGCGGTGCGTGGCGTCGTACCTGCACCTGCACTGGGCCGCGACGCCGCTGTTCGCGCGGCGGCTGGTGGAGGCGTGCCGGTGAGCGGCGAGAGGACGTTCGGCGGGCCGGTCCGCCTGGTCGGCGCGGACGTGGAGGTCCGGCCGTTCGCCCTGGACGACGCCGCCGACTACGCCGAGGTGGTCCGGGCGGGCGAGGACTGGCTGCCGCCGAACTTCCCGACCGGGCTGGCGGCCGAGCCGCTCGCGTGGTGGCTCACCGAGGGCGTGCACCAGCCGCACCGCTTCGGCGTGGGCGTCCACCTGGTCGTCGCCGAGCGGGAGTCGGGGCGGATGGCCGGGACGATCGGGCTGTACCGGGTGGACTGGACCCAGCTGACCTGCAAGGTCTGGTACGGGGTGCGTCCGGCGGCGCGCGGCCGGGGGTACGCGTCGCAGGCGTTGCGGCTGGTCGCCCGGTGGGCGCTGGCCGGCTGCGGGCTGCACCGGATCGAGCTGCGGACGCTGACCACCAACGCCGCGTCGGTCCGGGTGGCCGAGAAGTCCGGGTTCCGGCTGGAAGGGGTGGCGCGCGGGGCCGAGCGGGTCGCGGACCGCAACGTCGACCGGTACGTGTTCGGCCTGATCAAGCCGGACCTCGACGTGGATCTCGACTCGGTCGCGGTCGGCGGGTCGGCGCCCGTTCCGGCGGCGGCTTCGCCAGGCTCGACGCCCATGACCCACGACATCACGGCGAACGTCGCGGCGATCGCGGCGGCCGGGGAGCGCACCCTCGTCCTGCACACGGGCGACCTGACCGGCGAGGTCGCCCGCCGGATGCTGCCCGCCCTTCCCGACGTGTGCTTCACCGACCCCGGCGATCGCGCCGACGACGCCGTCCGCGCGGCGGCCGCGCACGGCCTGGCCCAGCTCATCGTGGTCGGCACGATCGACGCGCTGGCGGACGGCGTCCCGCTCGCCGAGGTCACCGCCGACATGGGCGGCCTGCCCGAACCGGCCGCCGCCGTCGCCGGCTCCTCCCCGGCCCGGGTCTACGGGCTGTGGGAGGACGCCGGGCTGCTCGGGCCGTGCGGCCGCGAACTGTGCCGCCGCGTCGCGCTGCGCCTGGAGGAGATCGTGGACGGGAGCGTCGCGGCGCAGGTCGTGATGGTGGACTCCGGTGGCACGCGCATGGTCGGCATGTACGGCCGGATGGCCCGCACGGGGTGAGCGATGATCACGGTGATCGGCCATGGGCCGCCCGCGTTGACGCTGGTCGCGACGGCGTTCGCGCGGGCGGGCCTGGACTGGGACGGCGCGCTGGTCGTGTCGGTGCCCGACGAGGGGCTGCGCCGCGCGGTCAACGTCTGCCGCGCCCACCCCAAGGTCGCGGTGCTGACCGGGCCGGACGCGGGGCCGGCCGAGCTGGCGCGGGCGCTGTTCCCGCAGTCGCCGCGCGCGTTCGTGGTGTGCGAGGACCTGGGCGGTCCGGGCGAGCGGATCGTGCACGTGCGCCCCGCCGAGGCCACCACCCGCCCGTGGCGCGACCCGTCGGTGGTACTGGTGCTGGCGTCGCACACCGGCGCGGCCACCGACGCGCACCCGGAGTCGGAGGACGTGTCGTGGGTGCGGGGCTCGCGGTCGGGGCCGGCCGGATGGGCGCTGGGGGAGGAGGCGTTCGAGGGGGAGGTGCCGGGCGCGGAGGTGCGCGCGTTCGCGCTGGCGAAGCTGGGGCCGCGCATCGGTGACCTGGTGTGGGACGTGGACGGCGGCGGCGCGGTGGCGATCGGGTGCGCCCGCCTGGGCGCGGCGGCCGTGGCGGTCGCCCGCGAACGCGCGGCGTGGGAGCGGACCAAGGCCGACGTGCGCGCCCACGGCGTGCGGGTGGCGGTCTCCCGGGGCGAGCCCCCCGAGGTCTTCACCCACCTCCCCGACCCCGACGCGATCTTCCTGGGCGGCACGGATCCCGACACCCTCCAGGCGAGCGCCATCCGCGCCCTGCGCGCGGTGGTGGCCCTGATCCGCGACGAGAACGAGGTGCGCCCTGCCCTGGAGATCCTTCGCGCGGAGGGCATGAAGGCCCACACGCTCCACCTGACCGCGACACCGGCGCCGGGCCCGGCGCGCTCGACCTTCGTCGTGTGGGGCGAACGCGGCCCCTCGACATCGGAACCACCCCGCGCCCGCCGCGAACGCCGCCCCCAAACGATCACCCCGCTCCCGGAGGTCCCCGGCGACCCCGAGCCACCGGAGACCCCACGCCCGCCACGAAACCGAGGACCGTCGGACGACACGAGGAACGCCGCTGGTCCGGAGCCCGTGCGAGGTGCCGAACACCCCGAGCCGCCGCGCGACGCCGTGCGTTCGGACATGGCGCGGGGTCGCGGGTCATCGCGCGCAGCGGAGGACGCCACACGTCCGGGGCCCGCGCGAGGCGGTGAACGCCCCGAGGCGGCGCGCGATGCCATGCACCCGGACGCGGTGCGAGGCCGGGGGTCGTCGGGCGAGGTGGGGAACGCCGCTGGTCCGGGGTCCGTCCGAGAGGGTGAAGGCTCCGAGGCGGCGCGCGATGCCATGCACCCGGACGCGGTGCGAGGCCGGGGGTCGTCGGGCGAGGTGGGGAACGCCGCTGGTCCGGAGCCCGTGCGAGAGGGTGAACGCCCCGGGGCGGCGCGGGACTCCGCGGACCCGGGGCACGGTCGAGGACGCCGTGCCTCGGGGGGCGGCGGGCCGGGGGGCGAGGTGTCATGAGTCCGGGCGTGTCCCCGGGGGCCGCCGCCCGGACGGCGGGGCGTCCCGGCCGTCCGGTGCGCGGGGCCGGGGAGCAGGGCGGATGATCGGGGTTGTCGCGGGCTCGGCGAGCGGGCGTTCCGCCGCCGAGACGCTGGTCGCCGCCTGGCCGGAGGAGACGCGGCTCGTCGAGGCCGGGCGGGCCGCGGACGCGTTGCGGGACGCTGTCGCCCGATGTGAGGCGGTCGTCGCGTTCATGCCGGTCGGCGCGGTCGCGCAGGCGCTGGTGGGGCATCCGCCCACCGGTGTCCCCGTGGTGTGCGTGGACGAGAGCATGCGGTTCGCGTTCGCGCTGCTCGGGGAGCACCGGGGCGCGTACCGGCTGGCCCACCGGCTGAACCCGGTGCTCGGGTGCGTGCCCGTCTCCACCGCGACCGGGACCGAGAACGACACCGTGTCCCTCGCCGGCTACGGGGCCGATCTCGGCTTCACCGTGCACGATCCAGCCCTGCTCCCGCACGTCGAGGCCGCGGTGCTGGCCGGGGAGCCGGTCGGGCTGGAGGGGGCCGACGGGTGGCCGCTGCCCGCGCTGCCGCCCAACGTCGGAACGCACGACGCCCCCGCCACCGGCATCCTCGTCACCGACCGCGCCGGGCTGGACTGCATGTGCCACGAGGGATGGTTCGGGAACCGCCTGGTCTACCGGCCGCCCTCGCTGGTCGTCGGGGTCGGCGCGTGCGCGGGCGCCGGGGCCGGAGAGATCGCGGAGCTCGTGAACGCCACGCTCTCCCGCGCCACCCTCGCGCCCGAGTCGGTGCGGTGCCTGGCGACGGTCGAGGTCAAGGCCGACGAACCGGGCATCCGCGCGTTCGCCGAGGAACGCGGCTGGCGGGTCATCGCCCACCCGGCCGACGTGCTCGCCCGCGTGACCGTGCCCAACCCCACCGACGCGGCCCGTGCCGGGGTCGGGACGCCCAGCGTCGCCGAGGCCGCCGCGCTGTGGACGGCCCGCTCGCTGGGCCGGGACGGCGCGCTGGTCGCCGAGAAGCGCAAGTCCGCGCACGTCACCGCCGCCGTCGCCCGGCTGGCCCCCAAGGGGCGGCTGACCGTCGTCGGGCTCGGCCCCGGGGACCGCGACCTGATCACGGCCCGCGCGCGGGCGGCGCTGCGGCGGGCCTCGCTGGTGATCACCGACGCGCCGGTCGCCGACCTGGTCCGCCCCGGCACGCTCGTCCTGCCGGAGGAGGCCCTCGACCTCGCCCTCGAGGAGGCCATGCGCGGCCGGGCCGTCGCGCTCGCCAGGCCGGGCGACGGCTCCTGGGCGACGGCCGTCTCCACCGACGCCTTCACCCTCGAAAAAGTGCCCGGGATCACAGGAGATGCGCGCTTTGCCCCGCATTCGTGCGACCCTGTTCTGCCCCCACGAGATGACGCCTGAGGAGGAGACGGTGACCGAGGTCCACCAGGTCCGCCAGCCCCATCCCGTCGAGGTCCGGTCGTACGAGATCCTGCGGTCCCGCGTCGACCTGTCCCCGATGCCGCCGCTGTGGCGGGCGGTCGCCGAGCGCGTCATCCACGCCAGCGCCGACCTGGAGTACGCGGTGGACCTGGTCACCCGCGAGGAGGACCTGGAACGCGGCCTGGCCGCGCTGCGCGCCGGGGCCCCGATCGTCGCCGACGAGGGCATGGTCGCCGCCGGGATCACCGAACGCCCGGCGGTCTGCCAGCTCAACGAGCCCGCCGCCGGCCGCCTGGCCCGCGCCGCCGGGATCACCCGCGAGGCCGCCGCCGTCCGGCTGTCCTACGCCGAGGTCGGCCCCGGCGCGGTCTGGGTCGTCGGCTCGGCCCCCTCGGCGATCCACGAGATCATCGAGCGGGACGTCCGGCCCGCCCTGGTCATCGGCCTGCCGGTCGGGTTCGTCGGCGCGGCCGAGGCCAAGCGGGCGCTGCGCGACAGCGGGCTGCCGCAGGTCAGCAACGTCTCGGAGAAGGGCGGCTCGGCCGTCGCCGCCGCGGCCCTCAACGCGCTGCTCTACTTCGAGGGGGACCTTTCGTGACCGCCGACGAACCGGACCTGCGGCACCACGGGGACGCCGAGGTCGGCGACGGCCTGGTCGACTTCGCCGTCAACGTCCGCACCGGCACCCCGCCCGCCTGGCTCGCCGCCCGCCTCCGCGACGCGGTCGCCGACCTGGCCGCCTACCCCGACCCGGCGCGGGCCCGCCGCGCCGTGGCCCGCCGCCACGGCCGCGCCACCGAGGAGGTCCTGCTGACCGCCGGGGCCGCCGAGGCGTTCGTGCTGCTGGCGCGGGCCCTGCGGCCGGAGCGGGCGGTGGTGGTGCACCCGCAGTTCACCGAGCCGGAGGCCGCGCTGCGCGCCGCCGGGCACCCGGTGGAACGGGTCATCCTCGGCAAGGACTTCACCCTGGACCCCGCGCTGGTCCCCGCCGACGCCGACCTCGTCATGATCGGCAACCCGACCAACCCGACCTCGGTGCTGCACCCCGCCGCCATGATCGCCGCGCTGGCCCGGCCCGGCCGCACCGTCGTGGTGGACGAGGCGTTCATGGACTGCGTCCCCGGCGAGCCCGAGTCCCTGGCGAGCCGGCTGCCGTCCGGCGTCGTCGTGCTGCGCAGCCTCACCAAGACCTGGGGCCTGGCCGGGCTGCGGGCGGGCTACGTCCTGGCCGACCGGCACCTGGTCGCGCGGCTGGCCGAGACGCAGCCGCTGTGGGCGGTCTCCACCCCCGCCCTGGTGGCGGTCGAGGCGTGCTGCGCGCCCGAGGCCGTCGCCGAGGCCGATGCCTGGGCCGCCGAGATGGGCGCCGAACGCGACCGCCTCGCGGCCGAGCTGGCCACGCGCGGCCTGTACGTGGTGCCCGAGCCGCGCGCCTCGTTCCTGTGCCTGCGCGTCCCCGACGCCCTCGGCATCCGCGCCCTGCTGCGCGAACGCGGCTACGCCGTCCGCCGCGGCGACACCTTCCCCGGGCTCGGCCCGGACTGGCTGCGCGTCGCCGTGCGCGACCGGGAGACCAACGACCGGCTGCTGGAGGTGCTGGGTGAGCTGGGAATCTGACGCCGTCCACGCGGACGCCGTCCAGCGGGTGATCGCGGAGCGCCGCGACCTCCGCGACGGCTTCCGGCCCGACCCGGTGGACGACGCGACCCTCACCCGCGTCCTGGAGGCCGCCCACCGAGCCCCCTCGGTCGGCCTCACCCAGCCCTGGGACTTCGTGATCATCCGGGACCCGGAGCGCCGCGCCCGCGTCCACGCCCTCGCCGAACGCCAGCGCCGGATCTACGCCGGCTCGCTGGTCCCCTCCCGCGCGGCCCGCTTCGACGGCATGAAGATCGAGGCGATCCGCGAGGCCCCGGTCAACATCGCCGTCACCTGCGACCCCACCCGGGGCGGGCGCAACCCCCTGGGCCGCCACAGCCAGCCCCGGACCGCCCCCTACTCGGTGGCCTGCGCCGTCCAGAACCTCTGGCTCGCCGCCCGCGCCGAGAACGTCGGCGTCGGCTGGGTCAGCTTCTTCGACGAACGCGAGCTGAACGCCGAACTCGGCCTCCCCGAGCACCTGGAGGTCGTCGCCTACCTGTGCGTGGGGTACGTGGAGGCGTTCCCGCCCGCCCCCCAGCTCGCGCTGAGCGGCTGGGCGCACCGCCGCCCGCTGTCGTGGGCGGTCCACAACGAGACCTACGGCCGACGCGGCCTGCCCGGGGAGGACACCGTGAACCTCGTCGACGAGACGATCGCCGCCATCCGTCCGCTGGACGAGGCCGCCATGCGCGACGCCCGCGACCTGCAGAACCGCCTGACCAAGCCGCCCGGCTCCCTCGGCGTGCTGGAGGAGGTCTCGGTCCGGCTCGCCGGGCTGGCGGGACAGTGCCCGCCGCCGCTGCCCGAGCCCGCCGCCGTCGCGGTGTTCGCGGCCGACCACGGCGTGCACGCCCGGGGCGTCACCCCCTGGCCGCAGGAGGTGACCGCCCAGATGGTCGCCAACTTCCTGGCCGGAGGCGCGGTCGTCAACGCGTTCGCGCGGCAGGTCGGGGCCGAGGTCAGCGTCGTGGACGTCGGCGTGGCCGCCGACCTGGACCCCGCGCCCGGCCTGCTCCCGCGCAAGATCGCCAAGGGCACCGCCGACCTGACGCGGGGCCCGGCGATGACCGCCGACCAGGCCCGCCGCGCCGTCGAGACCGGCATCGAGGTCGCCCGCGACCTGGTGTCGGGCGGCGCGCGCTGCCTGCTCACCGGCGACATGGGCATCGCCAACACCACCGCCTCGGCGGCGCTGGTCGCGGCGTTCACCGGGCGGCCGGTGGCGGAGGTCACCGGACGCGGCACCGGCATCGACGACGCCACCCACGCCCACAAGATCTCCGTGATCACCGCCGCCCTGGAGCTGCACCGCCCGGCCGGGCGCCCGCCCCTGGAGATCCTCGCCGCCGTGGGCGGGCTGGAGCACGCCGCGCTCGCCGGGTTCATCCTCGGGGCCGCCGCGCTGCGCGTGCCCGTCGTCCTCGACGGCGTGATAGCCGGAGCCGCCGCGCTGGTCGCCGCCGCCCTGTGCCCGGACGCCCTCGGCGCGTGCGTGGCGGGTCACCGTTCCGCCGAACCGGGACATTCCGCTACCGTGTCCCACCTGGGACTCCATCCTCTGGTGGACCTGGAACTGCGGCTCGGCGAGGGGACCGGCGCACTGCTGGCGCTGCCCCTGGTCCAGGGCGCGGTCCGGGTCCTCCACGAGGTCGCCACCTTCGACTCGGCCGGGGTGAGCGACAAACCGTCCCGGACGTAACAACGTGATCACGGGAGAAGTCACCGTCGGGTGTCAACTGGCCGGGGACCCTCTCCATGATCTGGCCCGGCCGAGTACCTTTGGTCCACAAAGGAACAAGTCCGTCACCCGCGTCCGGCGAGACCGCCGACCCTCAGCAACGAGAGAACACCGACGTGCCCCCGTACCTGCTCGGCCTGCGACTCGGCGGCCGACGCGTCCTCGTCGTCGGCGGAGGACGCGTGGCCCAGCGCCGCGTTCCGGCGCTGCTGGCCGCCGGAGCCGACGTCGTGCTGGTCTCGCCCGAGGTCACGCCCTCGCTCGAAGACCTGATCAACGACGGACGCGTCACCTGGCACGCCCGCCCCTACCGGCCCGGCGACTGCGAAGGGGCCTGGCTCGTCCAGGCCGTCACCGATGACGGCAAGGTCAACGCCGCCGTCGTCGCCGAGGCCGAGGAGCGGCGCATCTGGTCGGTGCGCGCCGACGACGCCGACGCCTCCCCGGGCTGGACCCCCGCGTCCGGCCACGCCGGGGAGGCCACCGTCGGCGTGCTGGCGGGCGGCGACCCGCGCCGCGCGGCCGGCATCCGCGACGCGATCGTGGAGGGCCTGCGCGACGGGGCGCTGGAGTCCCGTCAGTCCCGCCGCAAGCCGGTCGGCGTCGCCCTGGTCGGCGGCGGCCCCGGCGACCCCGGCCTGATCACCGTGCGCGGACGCCAGCTGCTGGCCATGGCCGACGTCGTGGTCACCGACCGGCTCGCCCCCCGCGAGCTGCTCGACGAGCTGCCCCCCGACGTCGAGGTCATCGACGCCGCCAAGATCCCCTACGGGCGCACCGTCACCCAGGAGCGGATCAACGACTACCTGGTGGAACACGCCCAGCAGGGCAAGTTCGTGGTGCGGCTCAAGGGCGGCGACCCGTTCGTGTTCGGGCGCGGCGGCGAGGAGGCGATCCACTGCGCCCGGCACGGGATCCCGGTGACGGTCGTCCCCGGCATCACCAGCCCGGTCGCGGTGCCGTCCGCCGCGGGCATCCCGGTGACGCACCGGGGGGTCTCCCAGGAGTTCCACGTGGTCTCGGCGCACGTCGCCCCCGGCCACCCCGACTCCACGGTGGACTGGTCGGCGCTGGCCCGTTCCAACGGCACGCTGGTGCTGATGATGGCGGTGGAGCGCATGCCCCTCATCGCCGAGGCCCTCATACGCTATGGTCGGTCGTCCGACACGCCGGTCGCGGTGGTGCAGGACGGCACGCTCCCGGGCCAGCGGGCGCTGACGGCCACCCTGGGCACGGTGGCCGACGCCATGACCGAGGCGGGCGTCCGGCCTCCGGCGATCGTGGTGGTGGGCGACGTGGTCACCGTGGCACGAGAGATCGACATGATTCGAGCGGACATGGGACGGGATCCGTGACACCCCCGGCAGAACGAAGCGCGCTGCACGACGAGACCGGCGGGACCGGTTCCGCCTCCGAGCGTTCCGAGGAGGGCGGGAACACGGCGGGCGCCCCCGCCGGGGTGCCGCTCCCGGAGCCTCGCGGCCGCCACGCCAAGGGCAGGCACGCCAAGCGCGAGACCCCGCCGAAGCCCGAGGACACGCCCGCCAAGGCCGAGGAACCCCCGGTGAAGGCCGGGGAACCGGCGGCCGACGGGGCGACGCCGGACGACGCGGTCCCCGGCGACACGAAGGTCGCGGGCGCGGCCGAGGTGCCCGCCGACGAGCCCGAAAAGGGCCGGGAGGAGGCGGCGGGCGACGTCCCGGCCGAGGCCGACACGCCCGGCGAGCCTGCCGAGCCTGCTGAGGTCGCCGAGGCCGACGAGCCCGCCGAGCCCGCCGACGAGAAGGCGTCCCCCGAGCCCGGGAAGGGCGCCGAGCCGCCCGGCCTGGACGTCGCGGCCGCCGTCGACGCGCTGGCCACGTCCCCCGAGGGGAACGCCGCCGTCGAGCCCGTCCCCGACACCGTGCCCGACGTCCCGGCCGTCGAGCCCGTACCGGAGACGGTTCCCGACCTCGTGCCCGACGCCCCGCCCGGCACGGGGGCCGGCACGGGGGCCGGCGCGGCGAAGATGACCCGCGGCGAGCTGGTCGCCGCGCTCACCTCGCTGCGCGAGCAGCTCGGGGCGTTCGAGTTCGTGCTGGACGTGCCCGGCGTCGAGGAGGCCCGCGAGGCCCGCGACGAGCTGCGCAACCAGCTCGCGGACTACGTGCTGCCGCGCGTCCAGGCCTCCGGCAAGCCCATGCTGGTGGTGCTCGGTGGCTCCACCGGCGCGGGCAAGTCCACGCTGGTCAACACGCTGGTCGGCGCGCGCGTGTCCGCCACCGGCGTGCTGCGGCCCACCACCTCCAGCCCCATCCTGGTGTGCCACCCCGACCACGTGGACTGGTTCATGGAGGGGCCGCTGCTGCCCGGCATGGGCCGCGTGCGCGGGCCCGCGCCCGACGCCATCGCCGGCGACCAGCTGGTCGTGATCGCCAGCGAGGCGCTGCCGCCCGGCCTGGCGCTGCTGGACAGTCCCGACTTCGACTCGGTCTTCGAGGACCACTACGAGTTCGCGACCAAGCTGATGGCGGCGGCCGACCTGTGGCTGTGCGTCACCACCGCCGCCCGGTACGCCGACGCGCAGGTCTGGCAGATGCTCCGGCGGGCCAAGGAGAACGGCGCCACCGTCGGCGTGGTGCTGTCGCGCGTCCCCGACGGCGCCGGCCAGGAGGTCGTCGAGCACTTCGGCGAGATGCTGACCGAGAACGGCGTCGGCGACGCGCACCGCTTCACCGTGCCCGAGACCCGCATCGAGGACAGCCGCCTGCCCGAGGAGGCCGTCGCCGACATCCGGTCCTGGCTGGTGGGGGTCGCCGAGAACGGCGACGGCCGCGAGGTCGTGATCGGCGACACCCTGGCCGGGGTGCTCGACAGCTTCCGCACCCGCGTCCCCGAGCTGGCCAAGCAGGTCGAGGTGCAGGTCGAGCAGCGCGCCGAGCTCGCCCAGCGGGTCGAGTCGGCCTACGCGACCGCGCTGGCCGAGCTGGACGAGGCCACCCGCAACGGCTCGCTGCTGCGCGGCGAGGTGCTGGCCCGCTGGCAGGACTTCGCCGGGACCGGCGACCTGCTGCGCTCCCTGCACGCGCGCCGCCGCCGGGGCCGGGGCTCGGCGCGGCGGCACCGCAGCCCCGCCCGCGTCCGCGCGCTGAAGGCGGCGCTGCGCGGCGGCCTCGAATCGCTGATCATGTCGTCGGCCGAGCACGCCGCCGAGCAGGTCCTGACCGGGTGGCGCGAGCACCCGGCGGGCGAGCGGGTCCTCGGCGGGCCCGCCCCGCTGGAGGGCGTCTCGCCGGAGCTGTCGCGCCGCGTCACCCGCGCCGTCAGCTCCTGGCAGGACCACGTCCAGGAGCTCGTCCGCACCGAGGGCGTCACCAAGCGCTCGGTCGCCAAGCTGGTGTCGTTCGACCCCGAGGCGCTGTCGCTGGTGCTGATGGTCGGGCTGCTCGGCTACGGCACCGCCGACGTCAAGGTCGAGGGCGGCACCAGCGCGCTGCCGCAGCGGCTGCTGAAGGCGCTGTTCGGCGCCGAGTCGCTGCGCGGCATGGGCGCCAAGGCCCGCGCCGACCTGCGCAGCCGCATCGGGATGCTGTTCGACGAGGAGGCCATCCGGTTCGGGCAGGCGCTCGACGCGGCCGGCATCCCCGACCAGACCGTTCCCGTCTCGCTGTACCAGGCCACCTACAACCTTGAGGTCGCCCGATGACCACCCAGGTCAACGATTCGCCCGCGAATCCCCCGGCCCCGGACGTCCCGGTGGCGCCCGTCCCCGCCCCGGTGCCCGAGCCGCCCGGCCTGCCCGACCGCCTCGCGGCCCTGGACCGCGTCGTCCGGGCCGCGACCGGACGGCTCGACCAGCGGCTCCTCGACGACGCCGAGGCCCTGCTGGACCGGGCCGGGCAGCGCCTGCGGCTGTCGGCCGAGCACACCGTCGTCGCGCTCGCGGGCGGCACCGGCAGCGGCAAGTCGTCCCTGTTCAACGCCGTCTGCGGGCTGGAGCTGTCGCCCACCGGCCTGCGCCGCCCGATGACCTCCAAGGCGCACGCCTGCGTGTGGGGCCTGGACGGCGCCGGGCCGCTGCTCGACTGGCTCGACGTGGACAAACGCCACCGCTACGCCCGCGCCAGCGCCCTGGACGTCGCCCGCTCGGACTCCTCGTTGCAGGGCCTGGTGCTGCTGGACCTGCCCGACCACGACTCCATCCAGGCGATGCACCGCGCCGAGGTGGACCGGTTCATCGGCGTCGCGGACCTGCTGGTGTGGGTGGTGGACCCGCAGAAGTACGCCGACGCGGCGCTGCACCGCAACTACATCGTGCCGTTCGCCCGGTACGCGTCGGTCACGCTGATCGTGCTGAACCAGATCGACCGCCTGGAGGCCGCCGAGGTCGACGAGTGCGTCGCCGACCTGCGCCGCCTGCTGGAGGCCGAGGGCCTGCGCAACCCCAACATCATCACGACGTCGGCGGTGACGTCCGACGGCGTGGCCGGGTTCCGCGAGGTGCTGGTGGACACCGTCGCCGCCCGCCGCGCCCGCAACGAACGCCTGGCCACCGACGTGACGGGCGTGGCCGACCGGTTCGCCGAGTACCGGGGCGCGGCCGAGCCGCCCGCGGGCGTGGACGAGGCGCACCGCGAGGAGCTGATCCAGAACCTCACCCACGCCGCCGGGGCGCCCGCCGTCGCCGAGACGATGGAGAGCGCCTACGAGCTGCGCGCCGCCGACTTCGTGGGCTGGCCGGCGGCGGCCCTGGCCGACCGGCTGCGCCGCGACCCGCTGCGCCGGATGAAGCTGTCGGAGCTGCGCGAGGAGCTGCGGGGGGCGTTCACCGGCCCCGTCGGCGCGCAGCAGGGCGACGTGGACGCGGCCCTGGCCGCCGCCACCGACGGCGTCACCGCCGGCCTGCCCGCGCCGTGGGCCCGCGCGGTCCGCGCCGCCGCCCGTTCCCACGCGCACGAGCTGCCCGAGGACCTGGGGGAGGCGCTGAAGGGCGCGCTGCCCGCGTTCAACCAGGTGCCGCGCTGGTGGTGGCTGGTGAAGACCTGGCAGTACTTCCTGGCGCTGACCAGCGTGCTGGGCGTGGTGTGGATCGGCCTGCTGATCGCCTACGGGGTGCTCGGCCTCGGCGACATGGACGGCCTGCTCGGCGAGGCGGGCCTGATCCCGTACGTGGCGGTCCTGGTGGTCTGCACGCTGGGGATGGGCTGGCTCACCTCCTCCGCCTGCCGCAACCTGGTCGCCCTGTCGTCGGCCCGGCACGGCGACCGGATGGAGCGCGACATGCGCGACCGCATCGGCGGCGTCGCCGAGGAGAAGGTGCTGCGCCCGGTGGCCGCCGAGCTGGCGGCGTACGCGGCGTTCCGGAACGACGTGGACGCGGTCCGCAGCGCCTGACCGGAGGTTGTCCACAACCTGGGGACGGCCCTTCCGTCGCCGCCCTCCCGTCCTTCACCGTGGATGCCGGGCCCGGAGACTCCGGGCCCGGCATCACCCGTGGAGGACCCGTGAACGAGGCCCTGATCACCGTCACCGGCTGGGTGGCCGACGACCCCCGCCACGGCACGACCGCCTCGGGCACGCCGTACCTGGCGTTACGGATCGGCTGCACGCCCCGCCGCTACGACCGCCGCACGGCCCAGTGGCACGACGAGCCGTCCCTGTTCCTGACGGTCAACTGCTGGCGGACCCTGGCCGACAACGTCCGCGCCTCCCGGTTCCGCCGGGGCCATCCGGTCGTGGTGACCGGCCGCCTGCGCATCCGCCAGTACGAACGCGACGGCCAGTGGCGCTTCTCCGCCGAGGTGGAGGCCCTGACGGTGGGCCACGACCTGAGCCGGGGAGCGGCGACGTTCCACCCGCCCCACCAGGCCGCCCCCGACCCCCACAAGCCCCAAGAACCCGCTCCCGTGACCCCAGAGGAGACCACCACGACCTGACCCCACCCGGCTGCACGCAGAGCCGCCCCGACCCGCCCGAGCCAACGGACCGGAAAGCGGACAAGGCAGACCCTCCGACCGGGCCGACAATCCTGCTCAGGTGCGTGAGAACCGTCCGCTCCGGTGCCAAGGCGGCGGACCAGCGAACGCTAAGGCCCCGCCGCCTAGCCCACCTGACGGCTCACCCGCACCAACGGGCAGGGAAGCGGACGTGGCGGGCCCTCCGGCAGAGCCGCACCCGCTCGGGTGCGCGGATAGCCGTCCGTTCCGGGGCCGCGGTGGTGGAGTGACGGACGCCAAGGTCCTGCCGCCCTGGTCCGTCTGGCGGCTCGCCTGCGCCAACGGGGTCGGAAACGGGCGTGGTGGGCCCTCCGAGGGCCGCACCCGCCCCGGAGGCCGGGGTTAGCTGGGTCGGCTTGACCTCGCCCAGGTGCGCGGATAGCTGTTCGTTCCGGCCAGTCCCGCCTGCACCGCGAGATCCAGGCGTTCACCGCGATGACCCCGGCGACCGTGGTCGGCCAGCCGTGGCTGGCGGTGGACGGCGTCGCCTGGTCGGCCGGCGGACCTTGAGGGGCTTGCGGGCGTCGCCCGATGGGGAGCGATAGGGATCGGGGACTTGCTGTGTGGTCGCGGCGTTTGCTGGGAATGGGTGGAAGTCCTGGAGTTCCGGGCTCAAGGGGTGAACGCGACAGGGGGAAGGGGGACGTCGCTTCCCGACCGACTATGCGGAGAGTAAAAGTTGATGTACGCTCGGTAATTATGAATCAAGGCTGGGTTACCATCACGCTCTTCTCGGCCGCGATCCTCGTGACCGTGACCTTCGCCGTTCGGATGATCAAGGCGGAGGTGGCGGGACTGCGCGGGGAGACGGCCGCCTCGGTGGAGGGGCTGCGCGCCGGGACGGGCGCCGCCTGCGAGGGGCTGCGGGCCGAGATGAGGGCCGGGCTCGGCGGGCTGCGGGCCGAGCTGAACGCCAGCACCGACGGGTTGCGCCGGGAGATGCAGGCCGAGGCCGAGGGGCAGCGCAGGGAGACGCAGGGGCATGTGGACCGGTTGCGCGGGCAGGTGCAGGCGGACGTGGCGGCGCTGCGAGGGCACGTCCAGGGCGCCACCGAGGTGCTGCGGGAGCAGATCGGCGTCAACGCCCAGGCCCACCGCGAGCAGATCCAGTCCTCGTCGGAGTGGCTGCGCGGCCAGGTCGGCGACGCCGCCGAGTCGCTGCGCGCCGAGATGTGCGGGCAGCTGGACGCCCTGCGGGACGAGATCACCGCGCGGCTCGCGGAGATCGGGGAACG
This sequence comes from Actinomadura kijaniata NBRC 14229, assembly GCF_001552175.1. Taxonomy (GTDB): domain Bacteria; phylum Actinomycetota; class Actinomycetes; order Streptosporangiales; family Streptosporangiaceae; genus Spirillospora; species Spirillospora kijaniata. The sequence goes on along the minus strand of NZ_BCQR01000047.1, from coordinate 35,062 downwards.
GGCGGAGACCCTTGACCGGGAGGGCTCGGCGCCGTCCATCAGGGTGATGGAGCGACCCTCGCGATCCTGATCCGCCCGATGCGCGCGAACCTCGCGTGTCGGATCGCCGGGTGCGGGATCCTCGGAGGACGGGACGGAGGCGGGCCGACACTCCGTGCCGTCGGGGTTGCGGCCGCTTTCCGATCAGATCCAGGAAACGCCCATGATCTCTCCCCCTCCGGAAGCGTCGCGGGCCGCGGCCTCCCGCGGGCCCCGCGACGGGCGGCCGTCCGGCCGCCCGCGTAATCGAAGGTACCGTTTTCCAACGCGTTCCGCACACGTTGCAACTATCGTGTTACACAACGTGAGCCGTAGGGGGGAAGGATGACGGCAGTGCAGTCGTCCGCCGAGGATCGTGGCGGTGAGCTGGCCCCGAAGCCCGGCCGGGGGGCGGTTGCGGGCCGCCCGCCCTTCCTGGCCGTGTACGTGCCCGCCGTCGTCGGCCTGCACCTGGTGCTGACCGTCGTCGCCCTGCTCGGCACCGCGTTCCGGCCGGAAGATCTACTGACGTTTGTCGCGCTGTTGGCGTGCGGCGCGGTCTGCATCGAGGCGACACGCCGGCTCGGCATGCCCGCCGGGGTGGCACGCGACCTGCTGTCGGCGTGGTGGCTGCCCGCCGCGCTGCTGCTGCCCCCGCTGTACGCGCTGCTGACGCCGATCCCGTTGCAGATCCTGCTCCAGTTCCGGGTGCGCCGCACGCTGCCGCACCGGCGGATCCTGGTGACCTCGGCGCTGGGCCTGGCCGGGGCGGCGGCGTCGGTGGTGTTCCACCGGGCGGTGCCCGCGCCGCTGGCCGGCACCCCCGACTGGGTGGTCCAGGGCTACCCCGGCATCCCCGTGGCGATCGGCTGCGCCGCGCTGTTCGCGGTGGTCAACACGCTGCTGGTGGCCGTCGCCGCGCACGCCGCCGAGCCCGAGAGCCGCTGGCGCGACGTCCTGTGGAACCGCGAGAGCCTGCTGCTGGACGTGGTCGAGCTGTGCGTCGGGGTCCTGGTGGCCGTCACCAGCACCCTGTCACTGGGCATGCTGCTGCTGGCGCTGCCCCCGGTGATGCTGCTGCAACGCAGCCTGATGCACCAGCAGCTCCAGGCCGCCGCCCGTACCGACGCCAAGACCGGCCTGCTGAACGCCGCCGCCTGGCAGCGCGAGGCCGACACCGAGCTGTCCCGCTCGGTGCGCACCCACGACCCGCTGGCCCTGCTGCTGATCGACATCGACCACTTCAAGAAGGTCAACGACACCCACGGCCACCTGGTCGGCGACCAGGTCCTGGTCGGCGTCGCCAGCACCCTGTGCGGCCAGCTGCGCGACTACGACGTGGTGGGCCGCTTCGGCGGCGAGGAGTTCGTGGTGCTGCTGCCCGGCGCCGACACCGTCGAGGCGTGCCGGGTCGCCGAACGCCTGCGCGGCCGCGTCCGCCGCCTGGCCGTCCCCACCGACGACGGCACCGTCACCGTGACGATCTCCGTCGGGGTCTCGCTGTTCCGGATGCACGGCGAGGACCTGATCGAGCTGCTGGCGGCGGCCGACCTGGCGCTGTACCGGGCCAAGCAGTCCGGCCGCGACCGCGTCTGCCTCCCGGCGGTCGACGGTTCCAGGGAACCCGAGGGCTGATCGCGGGTCTCCGCCCTCAGCGGCCCGCCCCACCGGCCCGTCCGCCCCGCGCCCGCCGGAATGCCGGCGGGCCTGACGACGTTGCAACGAACGGTGTTGAAAACCCTCTAGGCTTGGGAACCATGGCCGACTACATCTTCACTTTCCAGCGTGTGCGCAAGGCGCACGGTGACAAGGTCATCCTTGACGACGTCACCATGAGCTTCCTGCCCGGCGCCAAGATCGGTGTGCTGGGGCCGAACGGCATGGGCAAGTCCACGCTGCTGCGGATGATGGCCGGCCTGGAGCAGCCCTCCAACGGCGAGGCCCGCCTGATGCCCGGCTACACCGTGGGCATGCTGCAGCAGGAGCCCCCGTTGAACGAGGACAAGACCGTCCTCGGCAACGTCGAGGAAGGCGTCGCCGAGACCAAGGCGATGCTCGACCGGTTCAACGAGATCGCCGAGAAGATGGCGACCGACTACTCCGACGAGCTGATGGACGAGATGGGCAAGCTCCAGGAGCAGCTCGACCATCGCAACGCCTGGGACCTGGACTCCCAGCTCGAACAGGCCATGGACGCGCTGCGCTGCCCGCCCGGCGACCTGCCGGTGAAGAACCTGTCCGGTGGTGAGCGCCGCCGCGTCGCGCTGTGCAAGCTGCTGCTGGAGCACCCCGACCTGCTGCTGCTGGACGAGCCCACCAACCACCTGGACGCCGAGTCCGTGCAGTGGCTGGAGCAGTTCCTGGAGAAGTACGAGGGCACCGTCCTCGCGGTCACCCACGACCGGTACTTCCTGGACAACGTCGCGGGCTGGATCTGCGAGGTCGACCGCGGCCGCCTGTTCCCCTACGAGGGCAACTACTCCACCTACCTGGAGAAGAAGGCCGAGCGCCTGAAGGTCGAGGGCAACAAGGACGCCAAGCGCAAGAAGCGCCTCCAGGAGGAACTGGAGTGGGTCCGGTCCAACCCGAAGGCCCGCCAGACCAAGTCCAAGGCCCGTCTCCAGCGCTACGAGGAGATGGCGTCCGAGGCGGCCAAGACCCGCAAGCTGGACTTCGAGGAGATCCAGATCCCGCCGGGCCCGCGCCTGGGCAACACGGTGATCGTCGCCGACAACCTGACCAAGGCGTTCGGCGACCGGGTCCTGATGGAGAACCTGTCGTTCAACCTGCCGCCGAACGGCATCGTCGGCATCATCGGCCCGAACGGCGTCGGCAAGTCCACCCTCTTCCGCATGATCGTGGGCGAGGAGGAGCCGACCGGCGGCGCGGTCAAGCTGGGCGACACCGTCCAGATCTCCTACGTGGACCAGAGCCGCGGCGGCATCGACCCGAACAAGAACGTCTGGCAGGTCGTCTCCGACGGCCTGGACCACATCAAGGTCGGCCAGGTCGAGATGCCCTCGCGCGCCTACGTGGCCGCGTTCGGCTTCAAGGGCCCCGACCAGCAGAAGCCCGCCGGCGTGCTGTCGGGCGGTGAGCGCAACCGCCTGAACCTCGCGCTCACCCTCAAGCAGGGCGGCAACGTGCTGCTGCTGGACGAGCCCACCAACGACCTGGACACCGAGACCCTGTCCAGCCTGGAGAACGCGCTGCTGGAGTTCCCCGGCTGCGCCGTGATCACCTCGCACGACCGGTGGTTCCTCGACCGCATCGCCACCCACATCCTGGCGTGGGAAGAGGGCTCGAACTGGTTCTGGTTCGAGGGCAACTTCGCCGACTACGAGAAGAACAAGGTCGAGCGGCTGGGCGCCGACGCCGCCCGCCCGCACCGCGTCACCCACCGCCGCCTGACCCGCGACTGATCACCGCGGGACGGAACGCACGGCCGGAGCGCCGCACCCACGCCGGGTGCGGCGCTCCGCCGCGTTCGCCGCCGGGTAGCATCGGGCCCGACCAGGAGCGACTCCACCGACCCCCCAGGCGAGGACATGCAGCGCAGCGAGGTGCCCCCGGCCGAGTTCCGGCACGTGTACGAGTTCAAGATCCGGTTCGGTGACATCGACTCCCAGGGGCACGTGAACAACGTGAAGTTCCTCGGCTACCTGGAGGACGCCCGGCTGGAGATGTTCCACGGCGACCCGGTGCGCAAGGGCGAGGAGCCGGTGCGCGGGATGGTGATCTCGCGGCACGAGATCGACTACCGGACGCCGCTGCTGCCGACCGTGTGGCCGATCCGGGTGGAGACGTGGGTGACCGAGGCCCGCGCGGCCTCGTGCAGGCTGGCCTACCGCGTGTGCGACGACGACCACGTCTACGCGGAGGCGACCTCGACGATCGTGGCGTTCGACGTGGAGGGCAACCGGCTGCGCCGGTTCACTCCCTACGAACGGGAGTTCATCGGCCGCTACCTGCCCCCGGCGGACTGACGCTCAGGGCGAGTACAGCCAGGGGTCGCGCAGATCGAGGTAGGTGAGGTCGCCCTCGTAGAAGCGCGTCAGCGCCTCGATCTCCGCCTGCGCCTCCGGCGGCGGTGTCCGGCCCTCGCCCTCGCGGGCCTCCTTCTCGGAGGCGAAGTAGACGACCTCGGTCAGGCCGCCGTCGCCGTGCGGGCACATCAGCCCGCCGATCACGTCCGGCCTCAGCGCGCGTAGTTGCGGGACGGCCTGCTCCCGCATGCGGGCGACCAGCCCGTCGAAGTCGCGGACCCGGCTCTGGATCACCTGGACGAACCCGGCCCCGTCGGACCCGCCGTCCAGCCATGTCTCGGCGCGCTCGCAGTCGTGGAAGACCGGCTCACCGTCGAACAGCCGGGAGACCTCCTCCCACCAGCGGCCCTGCTCGGGACGGTCGCTGTTGCGGCGGGCGTCCTCCGGAGTGGCGAACCGGGCGAGGTTGAACAGCGACCCGTCCTCGGTGACCCCGACGGTCGCGCCGAGCCAGCCGGGCGCGCCCGGGGCCAGCTCGGCGACCCAGCGGTCGATCGCGGCGCGCAGCGCCGCCGCGTCGGTGATCCGGCCCTGAATGATCTGAACGAACATCACGCCCCCCTTCGCGTGTCCTCTCGACGCTACGCCTGGTCACGGAAGGCTGACAACCGGGCCGTCACGGGTGCATAACAAGCGCGACATGAATCCGTTTTAGCCACGATTTTCCCTTTATGGTGCCCCTGCTGATTCACGATCTCCCCACGTGAAAGGGGCGCCATGCCGCGCTTCTCACAAGGAACGGCCGCCCTGCTGCTGGCCGCCGGGCTGGCGGGCGGTGCCCTCACCGCCGTTCCCGCCCAGGCGGCTCCGGCCGACATCACGGCCCAGCTCAAGGCGATCCCCGGAATGAAGGTGGAGGAGAAACCCTCCACCCTTCCCGGCTACCGCTGGTTCTGGCTGACCTACAAGCAGCCGGTGGACCACCGCAAGCCCAAGGGCCAGTGGTTCGAGCAGCGGGTCATGCTCCAGCACAAGGACGCGGGCAAGCCGATGGTGCTCTACACCAGCGGCTACCACACCCCCGAGGTGATGTTCCGGTCCGAGCCGACCACGCTGCTGGACGCCAACCAGGTCTCGGTCGAGTACCGCTACTTCACCCCGTCCCGCCCGGTCCCCACCGACTGGACCAAGGACACCATCTGGCAGGCCGCCACCGACGAGCACCGCCTGATCACGCGGCTCAAGAAGATCTACGGCAAGAAGTGGATCTCCACCGGTGCGAGCAAGGGCGGCATGACCGCCGTCTACCACAAGCGCTTCTACCCGCGCGACGTGGACGGCACCGTCGCCTACGTGGCCCCCAACAACGTCAACGACCGCGAGGACAGCGCCTACGACCGCTTCTTCGCCACCGTCGGCACCGACCCGCAGTGTCGCGCCCAGCTCAAGAGCGTGGCCCGCGAGCTCCTCAAGCGCCGCCCGGCGATGCTGAAGCGCTTCAAGGCCGACGCCGCCAAGAACGGCTGGACGTTCAAGTACCTGCGGACCATGGACCGGGCGTTCGAGAACTCGGTCATGGACTACGAGTGGGGCTTCTGGCAGTACCACCTGCAGTCCGACTGCAAGATCGTGCCGTCGCCCAAGGCCGACGACGACACCCTCTACAAGAGCCTCGACGCCATCGCGGGCCTGTCGTTCTACACCGACCAGGGCCTGGACCCGTACCTGCCGTACTACTACCAGGCGGGCTACCAGCTCGGCGCTCCGAACCCCAAGTTCAAGCACCTGCGCCCCTACCTGCGGTACGAGCACACCTACAACAACGCCCGCGCCTACCTGCCGCGCTCGATCAAGGTGCGCTGGGACGGCGGCAAGGCGATGCGCGACATCGACTCCTGGGTCCGCAACCACGGCCGCCAGCTGATGTTCGTCTACGGCGGCAACGACCCGTGGAAGGCCGAGCCGTTCCGGCTGGGCCGGGGCAGCCGTGACTCCTACGTCTACACCTCCCCGGGCCAGAACCACAGCGGCCGCCTGATCGGCACGCTGCCGGACGCGCAGCGCGCCAAGGCCACCGCGGACCTGCTGCGCTGGGCGGCCGTCCAGCCGGGCGTCCGTTCCGCCTCGGTCCTGAACCAGGCCGACGACCCCCTGAAGCTGGAAGGCCGTCGCCCCCCGCTGTAAGCAGTCCCGTGTGGGGGGGCGACCCCCACACCCCCCGGTTCCGGACACCGGTGGTTTCGGTTGGAACGGTGCGCGGCACCCGTCCCCTGGGACGGGTGCCGCGTGCGTTTCGGCGTGGATCTCAGGTGGTCAACCAGGCGGCGGCGTTGCCGGGGAGCAGGTCGCCGTAGAGCGGGATCGTGGTCAGGACCGGCCGGCCCTCGGGCAGGCGGACCGGGTTCTCGTCGAAGTTGACCACGCAGACCAGGTGATCGCGCCGGAAGGCCAGCGTCGTCTCGGTGACCTCCGTCCACTCCAGCGTCCCGGGCAGGCCCGGTGTGAGCTCGCGCCGCAGCCGCAGGGCCTGCCGGTAGAACGACAGCATCGACCCCGGGTCCTGCCGCTGCGCCTCGACCGTCAGGGACGCCCAGCCCTCCGGCATCGGCAGCCAGGGGCGCGTCCCCTCCGGTCCGAAGCCGTAGGGGGAGGTCCGGCCCGACCAGGGGATCGGCACGCGGCAGCCGTCGCGGCCCTTCTCCACCCCGCCCGTGCGCAGGAAGACGGGGTCCTGGCGGGCGTCGTCGGGCACGTCGGCCTGCGGGAGCCCCAGCTCCTCGCCCTGGTACAGGTAGGCCGAGCCCGGCAGGGCCAGCAGGAACAGTAGCGCCGCCCGCGCCCGCGCGTACCCGATCCCCGGAACGCCGCCGCGCTGCTCGTACCGGGTCAGGTGCCGCACCGCGTCGTGGCTGGACAGCACCCAGGTCGGCGCCGAGCCCGTCGGCTCGATCTCGCGCAGCGCCGCCGTCACCACCTTGTGGAACGCCGGGGCCGACCACGGCGCGAGCTGGAGGTCGAACTGGAACACCTGGTGCAGCTCGTCCGGCCGCAGGTAGCGGGCCAGTTCGGCGGCGCTGTCGGTCCACACCTCGCCGATCGCCATCCGCTCGCCGGGGTAGGCGTCCAGGACGCGCCGCCAGTCCCGGTACACCTCGTGCACCTCCGGGCGGCTGTAGATGGGGCCGTCCACCACATGGCGGCGGCGTTCGCCCAGGTCGGCGAGGTTCGCGTCCTTGAACAGGCCCGCCGCCACGTCGATGCGGAACCCGTCCACGCCCCGGTCCAGCCAGAACCGCAGGATGGTCTCGAACTCGGCGCGGACCTCGGGGTTGCGCCAGTTGAGGTCGGGCTGCTCGGGCGCGTACAGGTGCAGGTACCACTCGCTCGCGTCGTCGGAGGGGTCCAGCCGCGTCCAGGCGGGGCCGCCGAACGTCGAGGGCCAGTCGTTGGGCGGGGAGCCGTCGGGTTTGCCGGGGCGGAAGATGTACCGGTCGCGGGCGGGGGAGCCGGGCGGGGACTTGGCCGCCTCCCGGAACCAGGGGTGCCGGTCGGAGGTGTGGTTGGGCACGATGTCGACGATCACTCGCAGCCCGTGGTCGTGGGCGGCGGCGACCAGGTCGTCGAAGTCGCGCAGCGAGCCGAACCGGGGGTCGACGTCCCGGTAGTCGGCGACGTCGTAGCCGCCGTCGGCCAGCGGCGAGACGTAGAACGGGGTGAGCCATAGCGCGTCCACGCCCAGGTCGCGCAGGTGGCCCAGTCGGGAGCGGACACCCGCCAGATCGCCGTCGCCGTCCCCGTCGGAGTCGGCGAAGCTGCGGACGTAGACCTCGTAGACGACGGCGTTCCGCCACCAGGGAACGCCGTCGCCCGGAAAGTTCCGGGGGGATGGTGTCATACCCGGCGATCTACCCCGCCGCGGGGGCGGGGTCACCCGTTGATGGGCGCGTTCATCATGCTGTTGGCGGCCATGGTGAAGTAGTCCCACATCATGCGGTCGAGCTGCTCGGGCAGCGCCAGTTCGTCCATGGCGTCCCGCATGTGCCGCAGCCACGCGTCCCGCTCGGCCTCGCCGATCACGAACGGGTTGTGCCGCATCCGCAGCCGGGGGTGGCCGCGCTGCTGGCTGTAGGTGTTGGGCCCGCCCCAGTACTGGATGAGGAACAGCCGCAGCCGGTCCTCGGCCGGGCCGAGCTCCTCTTCGGGGTAGAGCGGGCGGAGCAGGGGGTCGTCCGCGACGCCCTGGTAGAAGCGGTGGACCAGGCGACGGAAGGTCTCCTCGCCGCCGACCGCCTCGTAAAAGGTGACCTGTTGCGTCATAACGATCTCCAGCCTACGCGAGCGGTCGCTTATTCCGGGGGGAGAACCGGCGACGATCAGGCCGGGGCGGTCGGGGTGGCGACCGTCACGCCCGCCTCGTCGAACGCGACCTTGACGCGTTCGCGCAGCTCGCGGGCCACGTCCCCCTGCTTGCCGGGCGCGGTCTTGAGCACCACGCGGATCACCAGAGCGTTGCCCGCCAGTTCCTGGACGCCCCACACCGAGGGCTCCTCCAGGACCAGGTCGTCCCAGTGCGGGTCGGAGGCCAGCGCGTCGGCGGTGTTCTGGAGGATCTCCTTGACCTTCTCGATGTCCTCGGTGATGTCCACCGGGATGTCCAGGACGGTGCGGCCCCAGTTCTGGGACTCGTTGCCGACCTTCTTGATCTCGCCGTTGGGGACGTACCAGACGACGCCGTTGACGTCGCGCATCCGGGTGACCCGCAGGGTGACGGCCTCGACGGTGCCCTTGGCGGTGCCGACGTCGATGAAGTCGCCGACGCCGTACTGGTCCTCCAGCAGCATGAACAGCCCGGCCAGGAAGTCCTTGACGATGTTCTGCGCGCCGAAGCCGACCGCCATGCCGATCACGGTGGCGCTGGCCAGCACCGGGGTCAGGTTCAGGCCGATCACCCCGAGGCAGCTGAACGCCGCCGTGCCCATGATCACGATGGAGGAGATGCTGCGCAGCACCGAGCCCAGCGTCCTGGCACGCTGCGCCCGCCGCTGCGACAGCAGCGCGGGGGAGCCCTCGAACGCCGTGCGGCTGCGCTCGCGCACCTTCTCCGACATGGTGCTCTCGGCCATCCGCAGCGTCACCCTGGTGATCATGCGGTGGGCGATGTTGCGCAGGAGCAGCGCGATGGCGAGCGTGATGACGACCGTGACGGTCGTGTTGAGCGGGCCGTCCAGCCAGGTCCGGTAGAAACGGGTGAAGTCGTCGTTGGAGACGTTCCAGACGATCCGGCAGGCGATGCTGGGCTCGCCGGGCGCGCACGCCTTCTCGGCCGAGCCGCCGTTCTGGGCCCAGGGCAGCAGCGGCTCGGCGGCCGTCACCGCCTGGGCGGCAAGGGCGTTCATCGTCGCTGACATCGGGCGGACCCTCCCCGGCCGGTTGTGGGTTTCACGTCACGTCGCCGTGGACCTGCGGCGGCACGAGCCCGATCGTAGGGGACGGTGACGACCGGTTCGTACGACGCCGGGCGGGTGGCGTCACCCGGCCGGGGAGGGTGGCTCGCGTGCCGCGGACCCGGTGTGCGGGCGTGGGTGCGCCGGGTCCGCGGCACTCCGGGAAGGTCTGCGTTCTCCCTCTCGGTGCCCGGAGCGGTCGGACGGGCCGACCCTCGCGGAGGCCGCCGGGGCGATCTCCGCGGTGGAAAATCCTCTACCTATGGTCTTGTCGAGATGTACGCCCGGGGCGCTTCCATCGGACCAATCGCCGGAGGGGGTCTCCGTGGGGATAGATTTCGAAAATTTCCCAAAATGTCCCATGTGGGGCAGCAAGTCCTGCCGGTCCGGCTCGGAAGCCTGCCGCTCCGGAGAGCCGGTGGCCGGAGGGCGAAGGGCCGGGGGGCGGAGGACCGGAGACGTCGCGCCGCGCCCCCGCGACGCCGCGCCGTGCCCATGGCCCGCCGTTCCGGTCGGTCGGTCCGGTTCATCGGCTCCTCCGGTCGGATGTCCGCCCCGTCGTTTCCTTCGGTGGCGGTTCCTTCGATGTGGCGCGTGCGCGAGCGGCTGACCGCCCGCGCACGCACCGCACCGCCCGTGCACGCACCGGGATGGGGCGAGCGCGTCCCGCGGTACGCCGCGGCCGCCGCGCCGTACCGGCCGCGGGACCACGGGACGCGCCCGGCTTTCAGGAGTGGCCGGACGGCCACTCGGTCGGTGCCGGTCCGGGCAGGTGGGATCCGAGGCCCTGCGCCCCGGGATCCCGCGTCGCGGTGCCGCCCGTCTCGCCGCGCAGCTCCCGCCGGAGCGGCTGCAGGACGTGCGCCAGTTTCACCGCGGCGCCGCCCGGATCGTCCACCCGGTGCATGCGCTCCCCCCAGGACCACCAGTAGTAATGATCGTGTGACTCGGGCGCCGGGGCGCAGGTCACGTCCTCGGCGAGGCTGGCCGCCTCCGGGTTGACCACCCGCAGGAAGGCGGGCCCGGAACGGGTCCGCACGACCCGGGCGACGAGCCCGCGCGTGTCGAGTTCCTGCTCCAGCTCCTCTAGGTAGTCGACGCGTCTGTCGCTGACCACCTGCGCACCCCCTCCGTCGTTCGTGCTGCGAGGTCTGCTCCGACGTTCCCGTGTGTCGTGCCTCCCGCGCGGCGGCCTGCGCCGCCCGCACGTGATCGCTCCCTGAGCGCCGGATCGACCCCGTGGTGCGCGGCCCGGGGGCGGGCCGTTGATCGAACTCTGCGGGACCGGTTGGTCGCTCGGGGTGAGAATTGCAACTCACACGGTGGAGGGTCAAGGGTGCCGCTGTCCCGCGAAGGACGCGATTTTGCCTCCTCAGAGGTGTTCTGGTCCTCTGCGGAGGATAAATCTCTACCCTGGTGTTGAAGGTTGCGCCCAGACCGCCCGGGTTTCTCAGGGAAGGCTTGGCCTGCCCTGTTGACGGCGTTACGCTGCGTGCGCGAGAGATTATCAGTCGTGGCCATCTGGACACCGGTCGCCGCGGTCGCGGGGCCCCGCTCCCAAGGGAGGGGTCCGGCGGGCCGGCGGTGAGGAGGCCGGAAAACGATGTCGGACCCCCCTCGTAAAGAGACGGACATCGCTCGGCGCATCCGTGCGTACGGTCTGGCGCGTGGACGCTCCCCCGTGGAGATCGCCCACGAGATCCACGACCAGTGCGGGCCGCTGTTCGGGACCAGCATGGTCAAGGCACACCGGCTGGCCCACGGTGTCGCGCTGTCCGACATCGTCGCCCAGGTCAGAGCGCTGTTCGAGGTGGACGGCAAGCCCGCCCCCAAGCTGGGGGAGACGCTGTTGTCGGCCTACGAGAGCGGCTACAAACGACCGGGTCCGGAGTACCTGCACTATCTCTGCGCCGTCTACCGGGTGGAGCCCGACAAGCTCGGGTACCAGAGTCCCTGCATCTGCGGCCGCGGGCACGCGGTCCGCCTGGTCGACGCCACCGCGCCCCTGCCGGAGGGGCCGGACCGGCGAGGACCGGAGGAACCCGACGCCCTGGAGGGCGCCGTCCTCGTCCCTGGCGACCGTCACCGGATGACGGTCATCGAACCGCAACGGGGCCCTGACCGCGCCGAAGGCCCCCTTTCCATCGATGTGGGAGAGGAGGACATCGTGCTTCGTAGGACCCTTCTGCAACTACTGGCCGGGGCGGGCGTGGCGCTCGACGGTCAGTTCCTGGGCGCAGTGGACAATCTTCGTCGCAAGATGGACGACACCCTGGTCAATGCCACGGTGTCGCCGACCATGCTCGACCAGTGGGAGGAGACGACCCTCGGTTACGGTCAGCAGTACCAGGCGACGCCGTCGCTGCGGATGCTGTGCGACGTGCTGCTGGACTTCAGCGAGGTGCGGCGCATGTGCGACAAGCGGCAGCCGGTGGAGTTGCAGGAACGGCTGTGCCGCATCGCCGCCCAGCTGTCCGGGCTGTCCGGGCTGATCATGATCAATCTCGGTGACCACCGGCTGGCCCGTTCGTTCTTCCGGACCGCCCGCACGGCCGCCGACGAGACCGCCGACCGCAAGCTGCGCGCCTGGGTGACGGTGCGCGAGGCGCTGGTCCCGATGTACTACGGCGATCCGCGCGAGGCGTTGCACCTGGCCCGCAAGGCGCAGGACCTGGCGGGGCGCACCCCCAGCGTGGCAGCCGCGATGGCGCCCGCCGTGGAGGCGCGCGCCCTCGGCATGCTCGCGTTGCGCGGCCGTGGCGACGCCGCCCCGAGCGCGCGCCGCGCGCTGGTGCGGGGCCGCGCGGTCTTCGACCAGCTCTCCAGGGACGACACCGGAGACCTGGCGTTCGGCTTCACCGACCGGCAGATGACCTTCTATGAGGGTGACACCTTCACCAACCTCGGTGACCACCGGGCGGGCGACGAGGCGCTGAGCCGCGCGCTCACCCTCTACGCGCCGACCGACCGGGTCGACCTGACGTTGGTCCGCCTCGACCGGGCGGCCTGCCGGCTGCACGCCGGGCACATCGACGCCGCGCTGGCCACGGCCCGCGAGGCGATCGAGGAGCTGCCGACCGAGCACCGCAGCGACATCCTGGTCCACCGGGCCAGGCAGATCGGCGCGGCGGTGCGCGCCAAGTACGGCGACAGCCCGATGCTGCGCGACTTCTACGAGGCGTTGAGCGGTCCCTCGGTGACGAGCCCGACCAAGGCGCCATCCCCCGCGCCGCCTTCCGTCCCGCCCTCAGAGCAGGTCTGACGGGCGATGGAATCCCCGGACAGAACCCCTCGGCAGCATGATCAGGCCGCAGGGGAGGTGCGACGTGCCTCCGCGCGCAGCGACGGGGGCGACGGCCCCGCCGGTGCCCGGACCCTCGTCCGGCTCCAGGCGGAGCCCCCGGTGTGGCGGCTGGGCGGGCCGGTCGGCGGCCTGCGCCTGCGCCGCTACCGCGCGACCGACCACGCCACGGTGCTCGACCTGCACCGTGAGGGCCTGGCCCAGGTGGGCCTGCGCCCCGGCGACGGCGTCTACTACGACCACGACTTCTTCCGGATGGAGGAGATCTATCTGCGCAACGACGGCGAGTTCCTCGTCGGCGAGTCCGACGGTGAGATCGTCGCGATGGGCGGTTTGCGCCGCGCCGACCTGGTCCCCGGCGGCTCGTCCCGCGCGTTCGGCGGCTACGCCCTGGGGAACCCGACCCTCGACGTGGCGGAGATGGTGCGGCTGCGCGTCCGCCCGGACCGCCAGCGCCGGGGCTACGGCGCGGCCGTGGTCCGGGCCCTGGAGGAACGCGCCGTCGAGCTCGGCTACCGCCTCCTGAAAGGCGACACCACGGCGTACCAGCAGGCGGCCCTGACCCTGTACCGCTCGTTCGGGTGGAAGGAGACCCGCCGCGAGAAGATCGGCGGCATCGAGAACATCTACATCGAGAAACGGCTGCGCTGAGCGAGCGCTCGGCGGAGCGGGACTCCGCTGAGGGGAGCAGCGGACCCCGGGGCCGTGGCGGACGGTGTGACGCGGCACGCCGACCGCCACGGCCCGGGCCCGTTCAGGGCCTGCGGGCTCCCGCCAGCTGCATCAGCGGGAAGCGGCGCTGCCGGACGTCGGTCAGCCCGTGCTCCCGGAGGAAGCCCGTCACCTCGCGGTCGCCGAACACCGTCAGCCCCGCGACCCGGCCGAACGCCTCGGCGCCCAGCCGTCCCACCGGCAGGACCGGACGGCGGGAGGTCAGGATGACGATCCGGCCGCCGGGCCTCAGCACGCGCAGCATGGACTCCAGCGCGGTCCACGGCTCGTCGAACAGGTACAGCGCGCCGAAGCAGCACACCGCGTCGAACGTCGCGTCCCCGAACGGCAGCTCCACCGCGTCACCGCGCACATAGCCGATCGCGCCGCCGCCGGTGGCGCCGGCGGTGTCGGCGGTGTCGGCCACCGCGCGGTCCAGCATCGCGGGGGCCGCGTCCAGTCCGACGACCAGGCCGTCCCCGGCGACGCCCGCCGCCAGGGCGCGGGTGACGTTGCCGGGGCCGCAGGCGACGTCCAGGACGGTCGCGGCCGGTCTCCGGGCGTCGCCGGGCCGGCCCAGGCCGAGCCAGTCGCGGGCCAGGGCCTGTTCGGCGGCGGTGCCGGGGCCGAACGGCCAGCCCTTGGCGAGGTTGAAGCCGACCGGCCGCCACAGGCGTTCGTAGATCTGCGGCAGGAACGTCGACCGCATCACCCGCTGGGCGACCGTCGGGGCGGGCGCGGCGCCGGGGCCGAGCAGGTCGAGGTAGCCCGCCGACAGGTCGGGTTCGGCGGGCGGGGCGGACAGCAGCCGCAGGATCCGGTCGTGGACCGAGGTCCGTGCCATCGAAGGGCTCACCCCTTTATTCGACCATCTGTCAATTGCCGCTGTCCGCCCGCACGGCCCGATGTGACCGACCCCACGCGCCCTGCCCGGGCCCCGAGCGGTCCCCGGTCAGGTCAGGTCCAGGCCCGTCTGGGACGCCAGGAACGACAGGGTGTCCGTCATCAGGTTCACCGACCGCGACACCGAACGCGACGAGTGCCCCACCTCCGTCTCGTTGCGCAGCAGGATCGGCGCGTCAGAGGAGGTGGCGTGCTGGAGCGCCGCGCACATCTTGCGGGCGTGCAGCGGGTCCACCCGCGAGTCGCTGTCGAAGACGGTGAACAGCGTCGCCGGGTACGCCGTCCCCTCCGCCACGTGGTGGTACGGGGAGTAGGCGCGCAGCCAGCCGAACTCCTCGGGGTCGGCCACCGTCCCGTACTCGTCGGTCCACACCTGGCCGAGGCCGAACCGCTCGTAACGGATCATGTCCAGCAGCGGGGCCGAGCACACGACCGCCCGGTACAGGTCGGGACGCTGGGTGAGGGCCGCGCCGACCAGCAGGCCGCCGTTGGAGCCGCCGGAGATCGCCAGCCGGTCGGCGGTGGTGAGGCCGTCGGCGATGAGGCGTTCGGCGGCGGCGTGGAAGTCGTCGAAGACGTTCTGCTTGCGGTCGCGCATCCCGGCGCGGTGCCACTCCTCGCCCTCCTCCGAGCCGCCGCGCAGGTTCGCGACGGCGTACACGCCGCCCGCCTCGACCCAGGCGAGGATGCTGGCCGAGTAGGCGGGGGTGAGGGAGATGTTGAAGCCGCCGTACCCGTACAGGATCGCCGGGCGCGGGCCGGTCGAGCCGGGCCGGGAGATGACGAGCATCCGGACGGTGGTGCCGTCCCGGGAGGTGTAGGCGACCTGCCGGGCGTCGAGGTCGGGCACCTCGACCGAGCCGGGCGCCGACGCCCACAGGCTCGTCTCGCCGGTGCGGGCGTCGTAGCGCAGCACCGACGAGGGGGTGACGTTGTCGGTGTAGCCGAACCACGCCTCGTGCCCGCCCTCGGGGCGTTCCACGATGCCGCCGATCGAGCCGAGGCCCGGCACCGGGACCTCGCCGATCCGCTCGCCGGTCGCCAGGTCGTGCACGGTGATCTCGCTGAGGGCGTGCCGGGTCCAGCCCGCCAGCAGCACCGGCCGGTCCAGGTCGTCCAGGATCGCGAAGTCGGTGAGCACCGCCTCGTCGTCCTGCGGGATCAGCGTCCGCCAGTTCCCGGGCGCGGGGTCGGCCGGGTCGGCGACGCACAGCCGGGAACGCGGCGCGTCCAGGTCGGTGAAGATGTAGGCGCGCCCGTCGCGGCCCACGTACAGCCCGGTCGAGGCGTCCACGCCGACCTGCACGGGGCGCAGGTCGGGGCGTTCGGGGGAGGACGCCGCGAGGTCGGCGACGAACAGGTCGTTGCGCGGCGCGGTGCCCTGCGACGCGGTGACGGTGAGCCAGCGCCCGTCGCGGCTGACGCCAGCGCCGTAGTAGTCGGTCTTGTCGCGGCCCTCGCCGAACACCAGCACGTCGTCGGCGTCGGGGTCGGTGCCGACGCGGTGCAGGTAGACGCGGCGGTGGTACTGGGCCTCGCCCTCGGGCACCCGGTCGGGGGGCAGGCGGCGCGCGTAGTAGTACGCCTCGCCGCCGGGCAGCCACGCCACCGACGACTCGCGGCTGCGGTCGATGGGGCCCTCGACCCGTTCGCCGGTCTCCACGTCGATGACGTAGAGCAGGGCCTCCTCGTCACCGCCGTGCGACACCTTGTAGGCCAGCCGCCGCCCCTCCTTGTCGGGCTGCCACATGTCGAGCGTGGTGGTGCCCTCGGGGTCGAGGGCGACGGGGTCGATCAGGACGCGTTCGGTGCCGCCCGGGTCCACGGTGTAGAGCACCGGGTGCTCCTGGTCGGCGGCGCGGCGGGTGAAGAAGCGGCGCTCGCCGCGCCAGACGGGCGATCCGACGCTGCCCGCGGCCAGCAGTTCCCCGAGCCGCTTGCGCAGCCGGTCGCGTCCCGGCAGGTCGTCCACCACCCGGTGGAACAGCGCGTCCTGGGCGTCCAGCCACGCGCGCGTGTCCGGGTCGTCACGGTCCTCCAGCCAGCGGTAGGGGTCGGCGACGGGATGACCGTGCAGCTCGTCGACGATGTCCTGACGCGGGGCGGGCGGGTAGGGCGGTCGGCTCATGGGTCAGAACCCTATTCGGCCCTCGCCCCGCAGGACGGCAACGCCACGGCGGTGGAGCCCCCCTCCCGGCCGGAGCGGGTCATCTCCACCGTCCCGCCCGCAACGATGATCACTCTTGGGGACCGACCCGCCGGCGCCACGTGTGGCGAGGTGAACGCGCCGGTCATCTTCGGTAGAAGTGGCCTGGTCACCGCGCTCTTCCACACGGGGGTTGAACATGAGGAGCATCGTCACCGCGCACCGGACGGCGGCCCGCGCCGTCGCCGGGGCGCTCGCGCTGGGCGGCTGCCTGCTGGCCGCGCCGCCGGTCCAGGCCGCCGCGCCCGGCAGGGTCGAGTTCGTGTACACGGCCCCGGAGGTCTCCCGGGCGGGCGACAGCGTCACCTGGGGGTGGAGCATCCGCAACAACGGCGGCGAGCCCGTCGAGAAGGTCGTGCTGACCCACCGGTTCAGGCCGGTCATGAAGGTGCGGTCGGTCAGCGCGCGGTGCCGGGTGCTGAAGGACGCCATCCGCTGCGAGTACGGCTCCCTGAAGGCCAGGGAGGCGAGGAGCGGCGTCATCGTCGCCGAGGTCCCGGCGACCGCCGCGGGCAACGTGCAGATCAACGGCCGGGTGACCTGGCAGCAGCGGGGCGCCGCGCCCGCCCCCTCGCCCTCCGCCTCGCCCGCGGCCACCGACACCGGGAAGGCCGAGGCCCCGGCCGAGGGGAGCGCGGGCGACTGACGCTCCGTGACCGGAAGGGGCCCGGCGGCGGCGCGTTTTCGCGGCCGTGGGGCCTTTTTCACGTTCGATCCGGCGCGCTTATGGGGATTAATGGGGTAGCGGACGGCCTCCCTCAGCCGTCACACTGATTTCGGGTCGGTTCGCCCCTGGGGAGGTCCTCATGGCGGGTGCTCAGGTGCCGGAGACAATAATCGGGCCTCGGTATGGGGCGCGTGGGAGCGCGCCCGCCGAGGCCGAAAAGCAGCAGCGCTCCGCGCGGGGGGCCGTCCGATGAGACAGGTCCTCCTGCTGAACGCGACGTACGAACCCCTCACCACGCTCTCCCTCCGCCGGGCCGTCTGCCTGGTGCTCCGCGAGAAGGCGGAGATCGTCCACCACGACTCCACGGGTGCGGTCCTGCACTCGGCGACCATGGCGGTCGAGGTCCCCTCGGTGATCCGGCTCCGCCGGTACGTGAAGATCCCGTTCCGGAGCCGGGTCCCGCTCACCCGCAGCGCCCTGATGCGGCGTGACAACCACCGCTGCGTCTACTGCGGCCGCCGCGCCGAGACCATCGACCACGTCCTGCCGCGCAGCCGCGGCGGCAAGCACGTCTGGGAGAACTGCGTCGCCTCCTGCACCACCTGCAACCACCGCAAGGCGGACCGGCTGCTGGAGGAGCTGGGCTGGTCGCTCCCGATCACGCCGTCGGTGCCGCGCGGCGCCCACTGGCGGCTGATCGGCCTCAACGGCGACAACGACCCCCAGTGGGCCCCCTACGTCCGGGAGCCCGCCGCGTAGCGCGGGAGAACGTATCCTGGGCGCGTGCCACGCTATGACTACCGTTGCCGCGCCTGCGGGTCCACGTTCGAGATGTCCCGCCCGATGAGCGAGGCGTCCGCGCCCGCCCCCTGCCCCGAGGGGCACGACGACACGGTCAAGCTGCTGTCGACGGTCACCGTCACCGGCACCGCCAAGGGCGGCTCCGCGCCCCCGCCGAGCGGCGGGGGCTGCTGCGGGGGCGGCTGCTGCGGTTAGCCGTCGCGCGCCGCGCGCAGCTTCGCGGTGGTCTCCCTCGCGTCGTAGTCCTCCGGAACGCCCTCGGCGATCCACAGGTCGCCGGGGATGTTCCGGGTGCGCAGCGGAAGGATCTCCTGGTAGGGCTCCGAGGCGTACCAGGCGTGGATCGCGTCCCGGTCGGGGAACCCGAGCATCACGATGGCGCCCTCGAACGTCCCCTCGACGACCTCGACCTCGCTGCCGTGCACCAGGAACCGGCCGCCGAAGGGGGCCATCGTCGCCTGGATCCGCTCGATGTACTCCAGCACCTCGTCGTTGGGCATCTCGGTGGGACGCAGATGGGCCATCACGTAGGCGGTCATCGTTTCCTCCGGGCGGTCGGGGCGTTCTGCCTGACATGACCGAGTCTGCCGCCCGGAGGGAACGCGGGCGATTACCCCGCGGGTAACCGCCCGCCCGTCACCTCAGAGACGGTCGAGCTGGGACACGTCGCGGGCCGCGCCCGTGGACGCCGACGTCGCCATGGCCGCGTAGGCGCGCAGCGCCGCGCTGACCGGGCGCTGCCGGTCGCGGGGGCGGTAGCCGCCGAGGTCGGCCAGCAGCTTCTCGCGGCGGATCTCCAGCTCGTCGGCCGGGACGTTCAGCTCCAGCCTCCGGTTCGGGATGTCGATGACGATCTCGTCGCCGTCCTCGACCAGGGCGATGGTCCCGCCGCCCGCCGCCTCGGGGGAGGCGTGCCCGATGGACAGGCCCGAGGTGCCGCCGGAGAACCGCCCGTCGGTGATCAGCGCGCACTTCTTGCCGAGGCCGCGGCCCTTCAGGAAGCTCGTCGGGTACAGCATCTCCTGCATGCCGGGGCCGCCCTTGGGGCCCTCGTAGCGGATGACGACGACGTCGCCCTCCTCGACCTTCCCGCCGAGGATGCCCTCGACGGCGTCGTCCTGGCTCTCGAAGACCACGGCCGGGCCGGTGAAGGTCCACAGCTCCTCCTCGACGCCCGCGGTCTTGACGATCGCGCCGTCGGGGGCGATGTTGCCGCGCAGCACCGCCAGGCCGCCGTCGGTGGTGTAGGCGTGCTCGACCGAGCGGATGCAGCCGTTCTCCCGGTCCAGGTCCAGCTCCTCCCAGCGGGCGGACTGGCTGAACGCCGAGGTGGACCGGACCCCGCCGGGCGCGGCGTGCCACAGCTCCAGGGCCTCGGGCAGCACGTTGGGGGAGGTCGGGTCCCACCTGTCGACCAGCTCGTCCACCGACGCCGAGTGGATCGAGTGGGCCGAGGAGTTCAGCAGCCCGGCGCGGTTCAGCTCGCCCAGCAGGGCCGGGATGCCGCCCGCGCGGTGGCAGTCCTCCACGTGGTACCTGGCGGTGGCGGGGGCGAGCTTGCAGACGCACGGGACGCGCCGCGACAGCGCGTCGATCTCGTCCAGGCCGAAGTCGACGCCGCCCTCCACGGCCGCCGCCAGCAGGTGCAGGATCGTGTTGGTGGAGCCACCCATCGCGATGTCCAGGACCATGGCGTTCTCGAACGCCTCCCGGGTCGCGATGTTCAGCGGCAGGACGGACTCGTCGTCGCCCTCGTAGTACCGCTTGGCGATCTCCACGACGGTGCGGCCCGCGTCCTCGTACAGCCCACGGCGGGCGGTGTGGGTGGCGAGGACGGTGCCGTTGCCGGGCAGCGCCAGCCCGAGCGCCTCGGTGAGGCAGTTCATGGAGTTGGCGGTGAACATGCCCGAGCAGGACCCGCAGGTCGGGCAGGCGCTCTCCTCCAGCTCCAGCAGCTTGGCGTCGCTGATCGACTCGTCGGCTGAGGCGATCATCGGGTCGATCAGGTCGAGCTTGTGGCCGCCCATGACGCCCTCGACGGGCTTGCCCGCCTCCATGGGGCCGCCGGAGACGAACACGGTCGGGATGTTCAGCCGCAGCGCGGCCAGCAGCATCCCCGGGGTGATCTTGTCGCAGTTGGAGACGCAGACCAGCGCGTCGGCCTGGTGCGCGTTGACCATGTACTCGACGGCGTCGGCGATCAGTTCGCGGGAGGGCAGCGAGTACAGCATCCCCTCGTGGCCCATGGCGATGCCGTCGTCGACGGCGATCGTGTTGAACTCGCGGGGGACGCCCCCGGCCTGCTTGACGGCGCCGGCGACCACGTCGCCGACCTCGCGCAGGTGGACGTGGCCGGGCACGAACTGGGTGAAGCTGTTGGCCACCGCGACGATCGGCTTGCCGAAGTCCTCCCGCGCCACGCCGCTGGCGCGCATGAGCGCGCGGGCGCCCGCCATGTTCCTGCCGTGGGTGACCGTGCGTGACCTGAGCGGGGGCATCGAAGACCTCTCCAAGCTGGTGGTGTGTGGTTGCGGACACGGCGGGGCGGCGGCGGATCGCGTCGCTGCCACCGGCCGAGCAGAGGTCGTGACGGGGCCGGGCCGTGTCCAGCGATGCTACCAACCGCATGCAAAAACGCCGGGCGACGCTGCCCGGCGTTCGGAGTCCCTCCAGGGAAGGGGAGGGGGAGGAGAGGGCGGCCCGGCGTGCCGTCGTCCCGCGCCGCCCGGTGCGTCCTGCGGAGCGCCCCCTAGTCGGGGTAGTTGGGCGGCAGCGACTTCTCGGCCGCCTGGTAGATCCGCTCCACGTCGGTGGCGGTGAGGATCTTCGGCCGACGGCGCAGGTAGCCGCGCGCCCGGTTGCCGGCGTAGACGTCCACGTCGCGGACCCGCATCACCTTCCAGGGGATGGCGGGACCGTAGATCGCCACCGACGCCTGGACCGGCACCTCGAAGCCGACCTGCGCGCCGATGATCCTGCTCGCCTGCTCGGCCTCCCAGCGCGCCTCGTCCAGCCGGTCCTTCTTGTTGAACGGCCCGTGGAACAGCTTGCGGTGCGACAGGGTCCGCACCGGGAGCCGCTTGTCCCACTTCTCCGAGTCGATCGCGTAGACCCCGCTCGGCCCGATGACCAGGTGGTCGATCCGGCCGTCGCTGACCCCCTCGTCGTCCATCGGGACGGCGCGGGCGTGCAGCACGCGGTAGCCGTTGCGCTCCAGGCCCTTCAGCTGCTTCTCGGTGCGCCGCTCGGCCGCCGAGGACTTCTGCCAGGCCGCGATGCTGGAGGAGGTGCGGGCGCGGCGGACCACGTCCGCGACCACGACCAGCAGCGCCGCCGTGACGCCGAGCTGGAGGCCGAAGAAGAACGCGACGAACGCGCCCACCGCGACGCCCAGCAGGGCCCGTTCGAGCCAGCGGCGTATCTGCGGATCGCCCAGCAGGTCCCCGTAGGTCCGGCCGCCCCCGGGTCTGGTCTCCCGGTCGTCGGCCTGGTCGGTGACCGGCGACGTGGCGGCCGACGCCCCGGCCGACGTGGCGGAAGGCTGCCCGCGGGCCTCTCCGTGTGCGTTGCCCCGCTCCATGATGGCCATAAGTGACGCTCCGTGTTCCTGTCGGCTCGGAAGCATGATCCTCCGTGCGCAGAGTAATCATTTCCAGAGATGACTACTAGACATGCCGGGTTAATAGTTTTGTCGCCGTGTCTGGGGGTTCGTCCATGCCTCACGCGGGTAGGGCGGTATTCACCCCCTCTTTCGGCGTCGGCCCCTTGCCGCCATCTTTGATGCTCCGGTCTCCGCCGTCTAGCGTTCGACGTTATGCCCCATATCCATGACCTGTCCGTGATGCGTCTGACGCAGGCCGTCCGCTCCCGCGAGCTTTCCCCCGTCGACATCGTCGATCACTACCTGGAGCGCATCGAGCGGGTCGATCCGCAGGTGGGCGCGTTCGTCACGGTGACCGCCGAGCAGGCCCGCGACCAGGCACGGCAGGCCGCGAAGCTGGTGGTGGACACGGCCGACCCGGCCGACCTGCCCCCGCTGCTGGGCGTGCCGATCCCGATCAAGGACCTGAACCTGGTGACCGGGGTGCCGGTGACCTTCGGCTCGGCGGCCTACCACGACCTGACCGGGTTCGCCGACGACACCGTGGTGGTGCGGCTGCGGGAGGCCGGGTCGGTCCTCACCGGCAAGACCAACACCCCCGAGTTCGGGCTGCCCTGCTACACCGAGAACGACGTGGCCCCGCCCGCCCGCACCCCCTGGGACCTGACCCGGTCGGCGGGCGGCTCCAGCGGCGGCGCGGCGGCGGCCGTCGCCGCCGGGCTGGCCCCGGCCGCGCAGGCCAGCGACGGCGGCGGCTCGATCCGCATCCCCGCCAGCGCGTGCGGGCTGTTCGGGATCAAGCCGAGCCGGGGTCGGATCTCCCAGGGCCCGGTCAACCCGGACCTGTTCGGGCTGGCCACCAGCGGCCCGCTGGCCCGCACCGTGCGGGACGCGGCGCTGCTGCTGGACGTGATGGCCGGGAACGAGCCCGGCGACCTGTACCTGGCCCCGCCCGTCGAACGCACCTTCCTCGGTTACGCCGAACGCCCGCCCGGACGGCTCCGGATCGCCCGCAGCGCCGTCCCGTCCGTCCCCGGCGCCGAGGTCCACCCCGACTGCCTGGCGGCCTACGAGGAAGCGTCGGCGCTGCTGGAGGAGCTGGGCCACGAGGTGGTGGAGCTGCCGCCGACGTTCGAGCCGGACCTGGTGCCGCACTTCGAGGCGCTGTGGGGCGTGATGGCGACGCTGAACCCGGTGCCCCCCGAGCGCGAGCACCTGCTCCAGCCGCTCACCCGCTGGCTGCGCGAGCGCGGCCACGCCACCTCCGCGCCGGAGATCTTCAAGGCGCACGCGGCGCTCCAGGCGGCGCTGCGCCGGGCGCTGCCGGTGACCAACGAGTTCGACGCGATCCTGCACCCGACGCTGGCCCAGCCCCCGGTGCCCGTCGGGTACTTCCACGGGCAGGAGCCGGCGGAGAACTTCCGGCGGCAGAAGATGTTCACGCCGTTCACCTCGGTCTACAACGTCTCGGGGCAGCCCGCGGTGAGCGTTCCACTGCACTGGACGGACGCGGGCCTGCCGATCGGCGTGATGCTGGCCGGGCGGCTCGGCGGCGAGGGCGTGCTGATCTCGCTGTCGGCTCAGCTGGAGGAGGCCCGTCCCTGGGCCGACCGCAAACCCGAGGTCTGGAACGCCTGAATTGCCGGTTTCGGGGTGGCCGTCGGCGGCCACCCCACCTTTGAACACGGTTTTCGGGGGCATGGGGCAGTCGTGTTGGACGACGAGCTGAACAGGCTGGCGCGCGCGCACCGGGTCGCGACGCGCTACACCGACTGGCGGGGGCGGGAGGCGACGGTGCCCGCCGACACCCTCCGCGCCGTGCTGACCTCCCTCGGCGCCGACGTGGCGACCCCGGCCGCCGTGCGCGACGAGCTGGCCCGGCTGGCCGAGACCGAACGCGTCCGGCTGCTGCCCCCGGTCGTGACCCACCGGATGGGCGCGCGGGCCGAGCCGCTGCGCGTCCCGGTGCGGGCCGCCGGGAGGACGGAGGTGGCGGTCGAGCTGGCCGACGGGCGGGTCCTGACGCCCGCGCCGGGCCCGCCCGCGGACGGGGTCCTGCCCTGCGCGCTGCCGGAGGGGGTCCCGCTCGGCTGGCACCGCCTGGTGGTCCGCCAGGGGCCGCTGGAGCAGAGCGCGCCGCTGCTGGTGGCCCCGGCGCGGCTGGCGCCCGTCCCGCGCGCCTGGGGCCTGACGACCCAGCTGTACTCGGTGCGGTCGCGGGCGTCGTGGGGGATCGGCGACCTGCGGGACCTGGCGGACCTGGCGACCTGGGGCGGGCGCGCGATGGGCGCGGGCTTCGTGCTGGTCAACCCGCTGCACGCGGCCGAGCCGTCCCCGCCGATCACGCCGTCGCCGTACTCGCCGGCGAGCCGCCGCTTCGGCGCGCCGCTGTACCTGCGGGTGGAGGACGTCCCCGAGTACGCGGCGCTGCCGCCCGAGGACCGCGAACGCGTCGACCTGCTGGCGAACCCGCTGCGCGGCCGGGACGAGACCCTGGACGTGCTGGACCGGGACGCGGTGTGGACGGCCAAGCGGCACGCCCTGGAGCTGCTGTACCGGCGGCCGCGCGGCACGGCGCGGCAGCGGGCGTTCGAGCGGTTCCGCGAGCACGAGGGGGAGGCGCTGACGGCGTTCGCGACCTGGTGCGCGATCAGCGAGGAGCAGGGCCCCGACTGGCGGCGCTGGCCCGAGGAGCTGCGGGACGCGCGCGGCCCCGCCGTGGCGGCCGCCGCCAAGCGCCTGGCCGAGCGCGTCGACTTCCACGCCTGGCTCCAGTGGCAGCTGGACGAGCAGCTCACCGCCGCCCAGTCGGCCGCCCGCGCCGCGGGGATGCACATCGGGATCATGCACGACCTGGCGGTGGGCGTCGCGCACGGCAGCGCCGACGTGTGGATGAACCGGCCCCTGTTCGCCGAGGGCATCAGCGTGGGCGCGCCGCCCGACGAGTTCAACCAGCTGGGCCAGGACTGGGGGCAGCCGCCCTGGCACCCCGGCCGTCTCGCCGAGGCCGCGTACCTGCCGTACCGGGAGATGCTGAACGCGGCGCTGCGGCACGGCGGCGGCCTGCGGCTGGACCACGCCATGCAGGTGTCGCGGCTGTGGTGGATCCCCGAGGGCGGCTCCCCGGCCGAGGGCACCTACGTGCGTTATGACCGGGACGTCCTCCTTTCCTGTCTCACCTGGGAGGCGGCCCGCACCGGCGCGGTCGTGGTGGGGGAGGACCTGGGGACCGTCGAGGCGGAGGTCCGCGAGGACCTGGCCGCCCGCGGCGTCCTCGGCACCTCGCTGCTGTGGTTCGAACGCGACGGCGAGGGCCGTCCGAAACCCCCGTCGCGGTGGCGCGAACTGTCGCTGGCGACGGTCGGCACCCACGACATGCCGCCGATCACCGGGTTCCTGCACGGCGACCACATCGAGCTGCGCGACCGCCTCGGCCTCTACACCCGCACGCTGGACGAGGAACTGGCCGACCACCGCCGCCAGCTCGGCGAATGGCTGGACCTCCTGCACGAGGAGGGGCTGCTGGCGACCCCGCCGAAGACGGTGCTGGCGGCGCTGCGGCGCGGCCAGACCGACCACGACGCCGAGGTGACGGCCGCGCTGCACGCGTTCCTGCTGCGCACGCCCGCCCGCCTGGTCGGCGTGTCCCTGGCCGACGCGGCGGGGGAGCGCCGCACCCAGAACCAGCCCGGCACCGTCGACGAGTACCCCAACTGGCGGATCCCGCTGGCCGACGCGCGGGGGCGGCCGCTGCCGCTGGACGACCTGTTCACCGATCCCCGCGTGCGGGACGCCCTGGACCCGGTCAGCCGAGCGCCCTGGTGAGCCGGACGGTCACCTCGTTGAGCAGGCCGTCCGGCGCGATCTCGGTGGCGGCGATCGCGGAGATCAGCGCGGGCAGCCCCGGCAGCGGGTAGGGGTCGTCGTCGGCGTGCGCCAGCGCGGCGTCGCCCAGCGGGTGGTGCCGCAGCGACTTGCAGGCCCGCGCCCACGCCGCCTGCACCTCCTCCGGCGACGGCACCCCGAACCCGTGCCCGACCGGGGCCGCGTGCCGCAGCCGCACGATCGCGCTGTCGGTGAAGTCGGCGGCGAGCTTGCACCGGTCGACGAGGTCCCGCCGCACCGGCTCGGGGATCCGCGACATCACCGAGCAGGGCGTCCGGCACCGCGCCGCGCAGTCCCCGAGGGCGGAGGCGACCTGGCTGTGCTGGCGGTCCAGGTAGGCGCGCCAGCCGGGCGGGGGCTCGTTCGCGACCCGCAGCGCCCGCTCGCACGCCGACCGCTCGGGCCGGGTGTGGTCGCACATGCGTTCGGCGCCCGGCTCGATCGGCACCCCGAACCGGCTGCCCGCCCCGGTCACCGCCCTGCCGAGCAGCGCAGGATCCCCCGAGTGCCCGAGCACCGGCTCCCACGCCAGCATCGGCAGGTACTCGCTGGCGATGTGCAGCGCGGCGACGAGGGCGGCCATCTCCCGCCGCTCCCACCGGATGGCGATGGCCTCCAGCAGCAGCGCGTAGGCGGGCCGCAGGCTGGCCAGCGCGCCCCGGGGCCGCTCCTTGGGCGCCTGCGGCATCCGGCTGGCCCGCGCCCGGTCCAGCAGGTCCTTGGGCACGTCCCCGACGGCCTCGGGCATCCCGAAGTCCTCGGCGTCCAGGTCCAGCACCCGCTGCCCGAACGCGCACAGCGCCGCGACCTCCCCGGTCCGCCTCCCGAGCAGCGTCCCGTCCCCGACGAGCGCCTCCAGATCCCCGAACGCGTGCCGCCGCGCCAACTCCGTCAGAACATCCCGTGCCGTCTCCACGCACCAAGCCTTCCACCCGCCGCACCATGATCGTGCAATCGTCCCGGCAACGATCCCGGCGACGGCGGCGTTCCGGCGAAGTCCGGACGGCGGGCCGGGTCAGTCCCGGAAACGTTCGATGGACCAGTACGGGTCGAGCATGTCCTGCGGGTCGAACTCGACAGTGAAGGGATGGGTCAGCCGGCCGGGCTCCCCGGCGGGAAGCCGTTCGAGCTCCCGGTAACCGTCTCCGGAAAGAGCGTGGACGAGGACCACGGGAAGTTGGGCGTCGCCTTGGGACCGGAAGGGGACGGTCTCCACTCTCCAGTAGAAGGGGATGCCCGCCTCGGCGTAAACGGCGTGCTTGGTGACTCGATCCTGCCGACGATTGCCCGGAGACACGACCTCGATGACGAGCAGGGCGTCGTCCGCCTCGTAGAAGGCCCTGTCCCGTGCCTTGACCTCAGGATGGGTGACGACGAGATCCGGGATGAACGCGGTGAGATCGTCGTGCAGCCGAAGATTGGCGGCGGAGGTGATGGCCGTTTTCGGGGGAACGACCCTTCCTAGAACGTACCGGAGGTTGTCGGAGATGTTCTGGTGGTCCAGACCGGGTGCCGGGCTCACGAGGAGTGCTCCGTCCAGCACCTCGAAGCGGGGCCAGCCTCCCGTGTTGAGTTCGATGACGTCGTGGATCGTGTAAGCCCGGTCCGACAGGGACACGGCAGGTTGTGCTGCCACCGCGGTTCGCACCGCCCCTCACCGCCTTCAGCCGACATGCCCGACAGTGTCGCAGCGTGACCGACTGATTGCTTTGCGTTTGTGAAAGCTGACTACTCTCAGTGTGCCTCACGTTCCGCATGCCCGCGAGGGGCGGGCCGGACGCGGCGTGGCCGCCTCCCTCGGGAGGCGGCCACGGGCGGGTGTCGGGTCAGGACGCGGCGGTGTCCTTGGCGCGGGCCCGCAGGGCCCGGGCCACGCCGTCGCGGCCCTCCGACAGCAGGCGGCGCAGGGCCGCCGGCGGGTCCTGCTCCCGGATGTAGGCGTCGGTGCGGTCGATCGTGGACTGCTCGATCACCAGGAAGGGGTAGGCGACCTCGGCGAACGTCTGGGACATGTCGCTCGACCACTCCTTCCAGATCCGGCCGACCTCCGCGAAGTACCGGTCCACGTAGGGGACCAGCAGCTCGGCCTGGTCGGGCTCGACGAAGCCGCCGAGCGTGGCGCGGAAGACCGCGTTGGGCAGCTCGCCGCCGGTGATCCGGTCCCAGGCGGCGGCCTTGGCCTCGGCGGTGGGGATCGCGGCGGAGCAGGCGGCGGCGTGCCGCTCGCCCGCGGCGGTCGGGTCCCGCCGGAGCTCGGCGTCGATCTCCGCCTGGCCCGCCCGGCCGGTGGCGACCAGGCGGCGCAGCAGCGCCCAGCGCAGCTCGGTGTCGACCTTGAGCCCGTCCAGGACCCTGGCGCCGTCCAGCAGCTCCCGGACATAGCCCAGGTGCTCGTCGGAGGTCGCCGTCGCCGTGAACGCCTGCACGTACGCCAGCTGGAAGTCCGAGCCCGCCGGGGCCTCCTGCGCCAGCTCGTACAGCGCGTCGGCCATCAGGCCGAGGCCCGTGGCGCGCCAGGCGGGGTCGGCGTACTGCTGGACGGCGGTGCGGGCCTGCCGGAGCAGCGTCTGCGTGACCGTGATGTCAGTGACACCGCGAATGCCGGAAATGACCAGCTTCACGTAGTCGCGGGTCGCCATCTCGGCGTCGCGGGTCATGTCCCACGCCGCCGACCAGCACAGGGCGCGCGGCAGGCTCTCCCTGATGTCGCCGATGCCCTCCACGAGGGTGCGCAGCGAGTGCTCGTCCAGGCGGATCTTGGCGTAGGTGAGGTCGTCGTCGTTGACCAGGACGAGGTCCGGCCGCTTCTCGCCGACCAGCTCGGGCACCTCGGTGCGGGCGCCGCGCACGTCCAGCTCGACCCGGCGGCGCCGCACGACGCCCTCGGCGGTCCGGTCGTACAGGCCGATCGCCACCCGGTGCGAACGCAGCGTCGGGTAGTCCCGCTTGGCCTCCTGCTGCACGACGAACGAGGTGAAGTTCCCCTCGCCGTCCACCTCGTACACCGGCCGCAGCGTGTTGACCTCGGCGGTCTCCAGCCACTCCTTGGACCACTGGGCCAGGTCGCCGCGCCCGGAGGTCTCCTCCAGCGCGTCGAGCAGGTCGCCCAGCACCGTGTTGCCCCACGCGTGCCGCTGGAAGTACCGGCGCACGCCCTCCAGGAAGTTCTCCAGCCCGACGTAGGCGACCAGCTGCTTGAGGACGCTGGCGCCCTTGGCGTAGGTGATGCCGTCGAAGTTGACCTCCACCGCGCGGATGTCGGGGATGTCGGCGGCGATCGGGTGCGTGGACGGCAGCTGGTCCTGCCGGTAGGCCCACGCCTTCTCCACGTTGGCGAACGTCGTCCAGGCGTTCTTCCACTTGGTCGCCTCGGCCTGGCACAGCACGCTCATGTAGGTGGCGAACGACTCGTTCAGCCACAGGTCGTCCCACCAGCGCATGGTGACCAGGTCGCCGAACCACATGTGCGCCATCTCGTGCAGGATGGTCTCGGCGCGGCGCTCGTAGGCGGCGTCGGTGACGCGCGACCGGAAGACGTAGTCCTCCAGGAACGTCACGCAGCCCGCGTTCTCCATCGCGCCCGCGTTGAACTCCGGCACGAACAGCTGGTCGTACTTGCTGAACGGGTAGCGCTGGTCGAAGACCTTCTCGAAGAACGCGAAGCCCTGCCGCGTCACGTCGATGATCGCGTCGGCGTCCAGGTGCTCGGCCAGCGACGCCCGGCAGAACACGCCGAGCGGGATGACCGACCCGTCCTCGCGCCGGTACTCGTCGCGCACGACGTGGTACGGACCGGCGACCAGCGCGGTGATGTAGGTGGAGACGCGCGGGGTCGGCTCGAAGCGCCAGACGCCCCCGCCCTCGCCGGCGGCGGGCTCATTCGTGATGACCTGCCAGTCCTCGGGAGCCCTGACGGTCAGCTCGAACGTCGCCTTCAGGTCCGGCTGGTCGAAGCACGTGTACATCCGGTGCGCGTCAGCCGTCTCGAACTGCGTGTACAGGTACACGCTCTGGTCGACCGGGTCCACGAACCGGTGCAGGCCCTCGCCGGAACGCGAGTAGGTGGCGTCCGCGACGACCTTGAGCTCGTTCTCGGCGGCCAGGGAGGGCAGCGGGAGACGTCCCTTCTCGGCGTCGTAGGAGGAGGGGTCGAGCGCGTCGCCGTTCAGCGTCACCTCGTGCACGACGCCCCCGTGCAGGTCGACGAAGGTCGACGCTCCCGGCTCGGCGCACCCGAACCGGACGACGGTGGTGGAGCCGAACCGCTCCGCGCCCTTGGTCAGGTCCAGTTCCACCGTGTACGAGTCGACGGTGAGCAGCCGGGCCCGTTCCCGCGCTTCATCGCGCGTGAGGTTGCCTGCCACATGTACTCCTTGGTCGCCTAAAGCTGTGTCCCCCCAATGTCTATCAACCAGAGCCGACTTCGGTGCCCTCGGCGCGACGTTCGGGTCGGTCGGGATCGGCGGGAATCCGACGGAGGTGCCCACGGTTGCGGCTGTTAAGCGACGACAGGTTTGAGGAGACCCCCGTGGCCGATGAAGCCCGCACTCCGGTCGATTTCTGGTTCGACCCCAAATGCCCCTGGGCGTGGATCACCTCCCGCTGGATCCTGGAGGTGGAGAAGCTGCGGCCGATCGAGGTCCGCTGGCACGTGATGAGCCTCGCCGTCCTCAACGAGGACAAGGACATCCCGCAGGAGTACCGCGACATGCTCGCCGACGCCTGGGGCGCGGTGCGCGTGTGCGTCGCCGCCGAGCAGAAGTACGGCCCCGAGGTGCTCGGCGGGCTCTACACCGAGCTCGGGACGCGCCGCCACCACGAGAAGAAGCCCCTGGACGTGGCCACGTTCCGGGAGGCGCTGGAGGCCGCCGGGCTGGACCCGGAGCTGGCCGCGGCCGCCGAGTCCACCGAGTACGACGAGGCCGTGCGCGCCTCGCACCAGGACGGCATCGACCGGGTCGGCCAGGAGGTCGGCACCCCGGTGATCGAGGTCGAGGGCAGCGCGTTCTTCGGCCCGGTCGTCTCCCCGATCCCGCGCGGCGAGGCCGCCGCCAAACTGTGGGACGGCGTCGTCGCGGTCGCCGGGACCGACGGCTTCTTCGAGCTGAAGCGCACCCGCACCCGCGACCCCATCTTCGACTGACGGCAACAAAGGCGTTATTGCGACGCTATTGCAGGTAACGGGCGTTCGCCGCACACTGGTCGCGACAGTGCGAACAGGTAGGACGGTGGACGCCCGTGCATGTACCCGACGGTTTCTTCGACGCGCCGGTCTCGGTCGGGGCGGGGGTGGTCGCCGCGGCGGGCCTCGGCCTGTGCCTGCGCGGCGCGCGCCGCGAGCTCGACGACCGCACCGCCCCGCTGGCCGGGCTGGTGGCGGCGTTCGTGTTCGCCGCCCAGATGATCAACTTTCCGATCGGCGCGGGGACCAGCGGCCATCTGATGGGCGGCGCGCTGGCGGCCGTCCTGGTCGGGCCCTACACCGGGGTGCTGTGCATCGCGGTGGTGCTGCTGGTGCAGATCCTGTTCGCCGACGGCGGCATCACCGCCTACGGCATCAACGTCACGCTGATGGCGCTGGTCGGCGTGCTGGTCGGGTACGGCGTGTTCCGCCTGGTCACCGCCGTCCTCCCGACGCGGCGGTCCACGGTGACGGCCGCCTCGTTCCTGGGCGCGGCGCTGTCGGTGCCCGCCTCGGCGCTGGTGTTCGTCGGGTTGTTCGCGATCGGCGGCACCACGGACCTGTCGCTCGGCGCGGTGGCCGCCGCGATGGTCGGCGTCCACCTGCTGATCGGGCTGGGCGAGGGCCTGATCACCGCCGTGACCGTGGGCGGCGTCGCGGCCGTGCGGCCCGACCTGGTGTACGGGCTGCGCGACGCCGGGCGGCCGCTGGAGATCCGCAAGCCCCAGACCACCGGAGCCTGAGCCGATGAGCACCAAGCGTTTCTTCGCCGTCTTCCTGCTGGTCGCCGTGGTCGTGGCGGGCCTGCTCAGCTTCTACGCCAGCTCCCACCCCGACGGCCTGACCAAGGTCGCCGAGGACAAGGGCTTCATCTCCCAGGAGAAGGAGCACACCCTCAAGGACTCCCCGCTGAGCGACTACGGCGTCAGGGGCGTGGGCGACGAGCGCCTGTCGGGCGGCCTGGCCGGGGTGATCGGCGTCGGGCTGACCCTGGCGGTCGGCGGCGGCCTGTTCTGGGTGTTGCGCCGCCGGGGCGCCCCCGCCGGCCGGCGATGAGCGCGGGTCACACCCACCGGCTCCACCGGCCCGGCGACACGCCCGTCCACCGGCTCCCGCCGCAGTGCAAGCTGGTCGCGGTGCTGGCGTTCACGCTGGCGGTGGTCGCCACGCCGCGCGAGCGGATGTGGGCGTTCGCCGGCTACGCGGCGCTGCTGGCGCTCGTGGCGGCCGTCGCGCGCGTCCCGCCGGGGTTCGTGGCGCGGCGGATGGTGGTCGAGGTGCCGTTCGTGCTGTTCGCGGTGCTGCTGCCGTTCGTCGCGCACGGCCCGCGCGTGGAGGTGCTGGGCGTGGCCGTCAGCCAGAACGGCCTGTGGGCCGGGTGGAACATCCTGGCCAAGGCGACGCTCGGCGCGGCGGCCACGATCCTGCTGGCCGCCACCACCGAGCCGCGCGTGCTGCTGCTCGGGCTGGAACGGCTGCGGATGCCCGCGCTGCTCACCCAGATCGCCGCGTTCATGCTGCGCTACGCCGACGTGATCGTGGGGGAGGCGCAGCGGATGCGGGTGGCGCGCGCCTCGCGCGGGTTCGTCGCGCGCGACGCGCGGGACGCGAAGGTGCTGGCGCGCTCGCTCAGCGCCCTGTTCCTGCGCTCCTACGAGCGCGGCGAACGCGTCCATCTCGCCATGCTCAGCCGCGGCTACGACGGCCGGATGCCGGTCCTGCGCGACACCGCCGCCTCCCGCGCGCAGTGGGCGGCCGCCGCCGTCCTGCCGCTGGCGGCGGCGCTGCTGATGACGGCTGCTTGGATGGCGCCGTGACGACATCGACGACGCCCTCCCCGGAGACGGCGCCCTCCCTGGAAGTGCGGGACCTCGCCTACGCCTACCCCGACGGCACGCAGGCGCTGTTCGGCGTGGACCTCACCATCGGACGCGGCGAGCGCGTCGCCCTCCTCGGCCCCAACGGCGCGGGCAAGACCACCCTCGTCCTGCACCTCAACGGCATCCTGGCCGGCGGCCTCGGCACCGTCAGCGTCGGCGGCCTGCGGATCGACCCCGGGGACCGCAAGGGCCTGCGGGAGATCCGCCGCCGCGTCGGGATCGTCTTCCAGGACCCCGACGACCAGCTCTTCATGCCGACGGTGCGCGAGGACGTCGCGTTCGGCCCCGCCAACCTGGGGGTCCGCGGCGCGGAGCTGGACCGCCGCGTCACCGGGGCGCTGGAGCGGGTGGGGATGCTCGACGTCGCCGACCGGCCGCCGCAGCACCTCAGCTTCGGGCAGCGCCGCCGCGTCGCCGTCGCGACCGTGCTGGCGATGGAGCCGGAGATCCTCGTGCTGGACGAGCCGTCGTCCAACCTCGACCCGGCGGGCCGCCGCGAGCTGGCCGAGATCCTGCTGTCGCTGGACGTGACGGTCCTGATGGTCACCCACGACCTGCCGTACGCGGCCGAGCTGTGCCCGCGCTCGGTGATCCTGTCCGGCGGCGTGATCGCGGCCGACGCGCCGACGCTGGAGCTGCTGGCGGACGGGGACCTGCTGCGGGAACACCGGCTGGAGCTGCCGTTCGGGTTCGACCCGGCCGCCGCGGCGGTCCGTCTTCGCTGATCCGAACGTCCGGCGGAGGACGACGCCCGGATCGGACGCGGGGGTCTGGGGGACGTCCCCAGAAGGTGACACCGATCCGCCGGGACGGGTTCGGGGATTCTGCTTGCTTCGGCCCCCGCGTTCCGGCAGGCTCTCGGACTGAAACTGACAACGGTTTTCATGTCCGAATGGGGGCTTTCGTGAAGGTCGCGTTCGTCGGCAAGGGCGGTAGCGGCAAGACCACCCTGTCGTCGCTGTTCACCCGGCACCTCGCCGCGCGCGGGCTGCCGGTGGTGGCCATCGACGCCGACATCAACCAGCACATGGGGGTCGCGCTCGGCCTCGACGAGGACCGCTGCGCCAAGATCCCCGCGATGGGCGACCACCTGCCCGAGATCAAGGACTGGCTGCGCGGCGACAACCCCCGCGTCCCCTCCGCCGACGCCATGGTCAAGACCACCCCGCCCGGCTCCGGCTCGCGGCTGCTGCGGCTGCGCGGCGACGACCCGATCCACGCCCTCGGCCAAGAGGTCGACGGGGTGACGCTGCTGGCCACCGGCCCGTTCAACGACGACGACCTCGGCGTGGCCTGCTACCACTCCAAGACCGGCGCGGTCGAGCTGTACCTCAACCACCTGGTCGACGGGCCCGGCGAGTACGTCGTGGTGGACATGACCGCGGGCGCGGACACGTTCGCCTCGGGGCTGTTCACGCGGTTCGACCTGATGTTCCTGGTGGCCGAGCCGACCCGCAAGGGCGTCGGCGTCTACCGCCAGTACACCGAGTACGCCCGCGACTACGACGTGGCCATCGCCGTGGTCGGCAACAAGGTCCAGAGCGACGACGACGTCGCCTACCTGCGCGAGCACGTCGGCGACGACCTGCTGACGTGGGTCGGGCAGTCGGCGGCGGTGCGTGCGTTCGAGCAGGGCCGCCAGGGCGCCGTGCTGGAGGACGCCAACACCGCCGCGCTCGACACCATGCTCGCCGCGCTCGACGCCCGCCCCAAGGACTGGGGTAAATTCCAGCGCCAGGCCGTGGAGTTCCACGTCAAGAACGCCCGCAGCTGGGCCAACCGCGCCACCGGCCGCGACCTGGAGCAGCAGGTCGACCCGGACTTCCGCTTCCCGGCGGTGTCCGTGGTCTGACCCGGGGGCGGAAGGGGCGGCGCCACCTGCGAGAATCTGGTCATGCGCGTGTTTCTTGGATGTGACCATGCCGGATACGAGCTCAAAGAGCACCTGGTCGCCTGGTTGAAGGCCAACGGCCACGAGGCCGTGGACTGCGGCGCGTTCGAGTACGACGCCGTGGACGACTACCCGCCGTTCGTGCTGCGGGCGGCCGAGAGGGTCGCGGCCGAGCCGGGCTCGCTGGGCATCGTGCTCGGCGGCTCCGGCAACGGCGAGGCCATCGCCGCCAACAAGGTGAAGGGCGTGCGCGCCGCGCTGGTGTGGAACGAGGACACCGCCACCCTCGCCCGCCAGCACAACGACGCCAACGTGATCAGCATCGGCGCCCGCCAGCACGACCTGGACACCGCCACCCGGTTCGTCGAGCTGTTCCTGGAGACGCCCTACTCCGAGGAGCCGCGCCACACCCGTCGCATCGAGATGCTCGGCGCGTACGAGCGGACCGGCGAGCTGCCGGCGCTGCCGGGCGAGGGCTGACCCCCGCCGCCGGAGCCGCTGGAGCCGCTACCGGAGCCGCGCGCCGCCGCCCCGC
This sequence comes from Actinomadura kijaniata NBRC 14229, assembly GCF_001552175.1. Taxonomy (GTDB): domain Bacteria; phylum Actinomycetota; class Actinomycetes; order Streptosporangiales; family Streptosporangiaceae; genus Spirillospora; species Spirillospora kijaniata. Next base: position 51 of record NZ_BCQR01000047.1, on the reverse strand, counting down.
TTGCCGAGGCGGCGGCGTTCGTTCTTGGCGGCCCGGCCGCTGCGGCCCGGC
>NZ_BCQR01000046.1 GCF_001552175.1 Actinomadura kijaniata NBRC 14229 | reverse complement strand
GGCCGCCCTCGATCCTCCTCAGCGAATGAGCATCGGGGCTGGCACACCCGGTCTCCCGGCGCACCCCCTCGCAGCACACCGCGACCTGCATCACCCGCGCCTGCCTGGGCCGTCGGAACGGCCCAGGCAGGCGGACCGGTCAGCGCCGAGATGTCCCCGACGAGGAATGCTGGTCGTTCAGAATCCGATGGCTTCGCGGAGCAACAGGACGGTGCCGCGTCCAGGGACGTATTCCGCGTTGAGGATGAGGAGGCGGTTGATGGCACTGGACCACCCGTGGACCGCCTGGGTGCGGGCGCTTTCCAGCGGGAGGCAGTGGTCTTCGACGCGGCGCAGCGCGGTGGGAAGGTCGGGAACCACCTTCTGCGCCCCGACGACCCAGATCGCGCGGGCCGCGCCACCGGCGTAGCCGGGCAGCTGGCTTCCGCTGCCCGAGGCGATCACCAGGGAGCCGGTTTCGGTGACCGCGTGCACGCTGCCCACGATCACGTCGGGGGAGGCGCCCAGCCGCCGGATCTCGTCCATCTGGGTGGCACGGTCCATGGCCAGGAGGCGTGGCTTGACGGCCTGGTACCGCCCGCCGCCGTTGATGTCGGCATCGATGCCGGACAGGCGGAGGGTCTCGCTGGCGCCGGTGAGGACGCTGGCGCCCTCGGGAATCAGATCGTTGATGCGGGTGCGCGCGGCGGCCGCGTCGTCGAGGATCTCCACGGTGAAGCCGTGTGCGGTCAACGCTGCGGCCGCCCGCTCCAGGCGCTGCGCGGACGCCGGGTCGGCGAAGGTGATGTCCGGCATCGGGGTGCTCATGTTGTCCCTGTACTTCCTGTCCGGTGGACGATCGGTTGGTCTCAGCAGTCCGACAACGCAGCCCCCCGGAATGTCAGGCGACGCATCGGCCTCACATTCCGGTGCGCTGTCTTGTCGAACCGGTGAGGGCGGATACGACCAAGGGGGACACCGGCACCATGACCACCCGATCCAGGCCAGACGCTGTCGAGCCGGGCGGAGGCCGACCTGATCCGGGGTTGGACGCGATCATGAGCGAGCGGCGTCGGCTGATCAATCTCGCGTACCGGCTGCTGGGCTCCCTGGCCGAGGCCGAGGACGCCGTCCAGGAGACCTACACCCGCTGGTACGCGATGTCCCGGCAGCAGCAGGACGCCATCGAGTCCCCCGGCGCCTGGCTGACGACGGTCGCCAGCCGCATCTGCCTCAACCTGCTGGGCTCGGCACGGTCCCGGCGAGAGACCTACGTGGGCGAATGGATCCCCGAGCCGCTGCCCGAACGGACGGAGTGGAGCAGCGGCCGGCCGGGAGACGCGACCGCCGACCCGGCCGACCGGGTCACCCTGGACGAGTCGGTCAACCTGGCCTTCCTGGTGGTGCTCGAATCGATGACCCCGGCCGAGCGCGTCGCGTTCATCCTGCACGATGTCTTCTGCCACTCCTTCGCCGAAGTGGCCGAGATCGTCGGCCGTACCCCGGCGGCATGCCGCCAGCTGGCCTCCTCGGCCCGCCGCCGCGTCCGGGCCTCGCAGCCTTCCGCGACCCGGGCGGCGCAGCGCGCCGGCATCGTCCGCGACTTCAAGCAGGCGTGGGAGGCCAAGGACATCGACGCCCTCATCGGCCTGCTCGACCCCGACGCCACGGCGATCGCCGACGGCGGCGGCCTCGCCACCACCTTCCTGCACCCCATCGAAGGCGGCGAGCAGATCGCGCACGCCTGGGTCGAAATCGCCCGCCGCAGGCCCGGCGGCATGACCTTCCTGGAACGTACGGTCAACGGCCGGCCCGGTGTGGTGGCACAGCAGGACGGCGTCGTCGTGACGGTGTTCGCGTTCGAGGTCATCGGCGACCGGATCACGCGCATCTGGGTGGTGCGCAACCCCGAGAAACTCCGCCACTGGCCAACGAGCTGACGCGCGTCGCCAGCGCGCCGGGCGCCCGATTTCGCGCGTTGATCGCCGACAGGATTTCCCGCAGGTAGAACGAGGCTCCGCCCCTCTCCAGGACGCCGAGGGCCAAGTGAAGCTTGCTGGTTCGTCCCGGCCGCATCCCCTTTTCGCGGGCGCCGACCGCGTGCTGATGAGCGTGAACGATCGCAGAGTCGACGCTGGCATCATCGGCCACTCTGACGCGGCTGACCAGGCAACAACGGCTCGATCCGCGCCCACGCGGCACCGGTGAGCTCATGACGAGGCACCATGCCACCCCGCTGATCCGCCTCGGCCGAGCACTGAGATCCACCGGACAGGACCTGGCGCCACGGAGCCGTTACTGACGAATGCGCGAGTTCGCCGGTCCTATCGCCGCGCCGGATCAGCTGAACGCGCGGCGATAGGACTGCGGGCTGACGCCGGTGATCCTTTTGAAGCGGTCGCGGAAGGCCGTCGGCGAACCGAAGCCGACCTGGGCGGCGATGCGTTCCACGGAGTGGTCGGTGGTCTCCAGCAGGTGCTGGGCCTGGCGGACGCGGGCGAGGTGCAGCCACTGGAGCGGGGTGGTGCCGGTCTGCTCGCGGAAGCGGCGGATCAGCGTGCGGGTGCTGGTCCCGGCGCGGGCGGCGATGTCGGCCAGGGTGAGGTCGCGGCCCAGGTTGTCCTGGAGCCAGGTGAGCAGGGGTTCGAGGGCCGATCCCTGGGGCGTCGGGGCGTGGCCGTGGACGATGAACTGCGCCTGCCCGCCCTCGCGTTCGAGGGGCATGACCGACAGGCGGGCGGCGTCGGCGGCGACGGCCGAGCCGTAGTCGCGGCGGATCAGGTGCAGGCACAGGTCCAGGCCCGCGGCGGCACCGGCCGAGGTGAGGATCTGCCCGTTGTCGACGTAGAGGACGTCCGCGTCGACCTCGATGTCCGGGTAGGCGGCGGCCAGACGGTCGGCGGCGACCCAGTGGGTGGTGGCGCGCAGGCCGTCGAGGAGTCCCGTGGAGGCCAGGGGGAAGGTGCCCGAGCAGATGGAGGCGATGCGGGTGCCGCGTTCGGCGGCGGCCCGCAGCGCGTCGCGGACGGCGGGGTCGAGCGGGGCCGCGGGAGCGCTGGTGCCGGGCACGATGATGGTGTCGGCCCCTTCGAGCCCGTCCAGCCCCCAGGGCGCGCGCAGGGTGAAGACGCCCGCGTCGATCTCCTCCCGCTGGGCGCACACGCGGATCTGGTAACCGGGACGGCCGTCGGGGAGACGGGTGCGGGTGAACACCTCGATCGGGGTGGACAGATCGAACGGGATCACCCGGTCCAGCGCGAGCACGGCGACGGTGTGCATGGCGAGAACGTACCTTCCCACCGACCGCCTGTCGCCGCCTGGGAGCCACCGAAAATCCTCTTCCGCTCAGTTCGGAACGCAGCTTCGGCGGCCTGTCATTATCCCGTTGAAAGCTGGCATTAACGCCACTGGGAGACGGGTCGATGGCTGGTTAACGTCTGGCCTGACCCCGGCGGGACCGGGCTTCACACCAGATCCGAAGGGCTCCTTCATGCATGCTCAGATCGTTCTGTTCGACGGCTTCGACCCGCTCGACGCCATCGCCCCCTTCGAGGTCCTGCACGCGGGCGGCGCTTTCTCTGACGGCGCGGTGAGCGTGGAACTGGTCTCCGCCGAGGGACCGCGCGAGGTGGTCAGCGGAACGGGAGGGCTGGCGCTGCGCGCCACCGCCGCGCTCGCTCCCGAACGCCCCGGACTGATCCTGGTTCCCGGCGCCTCCGGCCGGGTCGGAGCCCCCGATGACGTCCCCGACCATGATCCGGCGGACGGGCGACCGCAGCCGGAGGAGTTCGTCTCCGTCCTGCTGGCCCGCGCCCTGACCACGGATCTGCCCGTGCTGCTGAAGGCGGCGCTGGACTGCCCCGAAGTGACGGTCGGCACGGTGTGCGGCGGCTCGCTCCTCCTCGCCATGGCCGGGCTGCTGGAGGGGCGCCGCGCCACCTCCCACCACCTGGCGATGGACGCACTCGGTGCCGCGGGCGTCCACGCGGTGCGCGCCCGCGTCGTCGACGACGGCGACCTGGTCACCGCCGCCGGCGTCACCTCGGGACTCGACCTCGGGCTCTACCTGCTGGAACGGGAACTGGGGCCGCGGATCGCCCACGTCGTCGAGGACCTGTTCGCCCATGAACGCCGCGGCACCGTCTGGCGCGACGAAGGGATGGCACCGACCGCACAGCCGTAGAGCGCCAGCGGTGACCAAGCTCTTTCTCTACCTGTACGTCCTGGCCGTCGGCATCGCGACACCCCGCCGCCGCGGGAAGCCTCATCGTTCTCAGCAACGGGAATGTGACCGCGTTCCGTGACTGCGCACGTCACAGCCCACGCCGAACTGCTCTCCCTGGCTTCTGCTGTGCGACCTCGCCGCCCGCCACCTGAAACCGACCTCGCCCTCAATGGGCCACACACGACTGCGCCTCTCCCGTCGTCGTGCTCACAACCCACCCATCCCCTTCTGAGAAAGCGACCGCGTCATGATCTACATCACCGCTCCCCTGATCGGCGTCGTGTACGCCGTGCTGATGTCGCTGATCCGCGAACCGCACCGGCGCCGCTTCAACGCCGTCATGGTCGCGGGCGCGGGCGCCGCCTATCTCAGCGGCGGCGGATTCGGCCTTTGGGAACTCCCCGTCACCGCCCTCACCGCCTACCTCGCGTACCGCGGACTGGAATCGTGGCGGTTCATAGGCCTGGCCTGGCTCGTCCATACGGTCTGGGACCTGGTCCACCACCTCAAGGGCAACCCGATCCTGCCTTTCGATCACTCCTCGTCCCTCGGCTGCGCCATCTGCGACCCGGTCATCGCCCTCTGGTGCCTGGGCGGCGGCCCGTCCCTCATCGACCCGCTGCGCCGCAGGTTCACGCGCCAAGCCACCGTCCAGTCCCCGCCCGTACCTGAGGTACTCGACCAGAGCCGTCAGTAGGTGCCGCTATCCGGCGCCACCACCCACCCGGATGAGCGACACCCGTCCTCAACCCTTCCGCACGGTCGCCGGAGAGGATCGCAGACCGCGACCGCCATCAGCGGCGCCCCGGCCACCATGTCCGCCCCCGGCAGCGCGGCGAGGTTGCTGGCCACGGCCGCGCGACGCGGCGTCCACACCAACGCCACCAGCGCCCCGGTCACCACCAGCGTGCTTCCGGCGATCGAGCACACGATCCACGGCGTGCCGACCACCAGCCGCCACCCCTGCGCCAGCTCCTGCACGAAGCGGGTCCGGCCGGCCAGCCGCACCCCAACGGACGCGCGCTCGCCGGCGGATTGGTTCATGACATTCCTCGCGGAGGGCGGCTCATCAGTTGCTTGCAGTGGCATGCAGCGTGCTCAGGGGCGGTGTCCCGCGAGCAGTGTATGAGCCCGACCCCGCACCGGCTCCCACCGCCGCCTGGCGTACTGGAGGCCTGACCTGCCGGGCGCCGCTGACCGTGCTCGACGACAGTCAGCTGCGATGGTGACGGAGCGAGGGCGCGTGGAGTCTCTGGGAGCATAGGGACGCCATGACCACTCCCCCTGAGTCGCGCACGCCCTTTTGGTGTGATCCGCATCCACCCGACACCGTGCCCACGCCCACCGACGGGCGACGCCACTGCGGGGTGCTGGAGCGTGTGATCCGTCGTCAGTGGAACCCTGAGCACGGGCCGCCGCCCGCCGAGCTGGTCGCGGCCGTGGATTACCTGGCCGGCCTGCCGGGGAACCTGGCCTACCGCCTGGCGAACTGGCTGGACGGCGGCTTGTGGCTGGGCACCGGCAGCGTGCCGGGCCTGGACCATCTCCACCATCTGGCCGGACAGCCCACCCGCCCCGGCAGCCGTGTGACCTGGGATCTGATCCCGGGCGTGGTGGCGGGCCGCACCTTGGCGATCGGCACGGGAGACCATCTTTCGGCGTCGTTGCACGCCCACGAGGTCGGACACGCCCTGGCTGCCATGGACGGGCTGGTCGACACCCGTGACTGGCAAGTGATCATGATGCAGTGCCGGGGGAAACTGCTGGCTGACCGCTATGAAGATCCCCATGAGTGGTTCGCCGAGTCGTTCGCCTTGACCTCCACTCGCCAGTACTCGGCGCTGCTGGCCATGTTGACCGGGCATGAGACCCAGGCGGCGATGGTGGCGAGTTACCATCGAAGGAACTACGGGTTGGGCAGGTGACGTGATGATCGCGTTCAAGCAGGCCAACGGTGATCTTCTGGTGCCGTTGGACGAATGCGTCGCCGCCCGCCGCGTCCATCCCGGCGACCCGGAGTACGCCCAGCTCGAGGCCACCGCGATCGACGCCGGCGCGCTGGCGCCCGACCCCGTCACCGATGCAGAGCTGGAGGCCCGCTGGTTCGGTGCCGACAACCGCCGCACCGCCTGAGCCACCGGCTACACCCACCCCGCAGCCCTGCGCCACCTGTTCGACCGCCCCATCGGCTGCCTGTTCCCCTGCCTGCAAGTCCATCGGATCTACCGCGTTCCCACTCCGAATAGCGGCTGCTGCTTGCCATCACCACGTGCTCGGATGTCTGGGGACAGCCTCGGCAGTAGGACGCCGTAATGGACGCTTGGATTGCGGCGACCCCATCGAACCGGGTCCCTGCCGGGGCTGAAGACGCTGCCCCGGCAGGGACTCGGTGTGGTGCAGATCAGCGGGGGATGCCGTAGAGGACGCCGCGTCCGTTACTTCCCATGTACACCCGGCCGTAGGTGTTGGGGTCGCCCGTGATGGCGGAGCCGAGGGCGCCGAACTGGTGGCGGTCGTCGGTGATCCTCAGCCAGGTGGTGCCCCCGTCGACGGAGCGGAACGCTCCAGAGACGCGGCCGATGGTGCCGGTGATGTAGATCGCCTGGTAGCGCGCGCCGGGGGCGGGTTTGCCGAAGCCGATTCCGCGGGCCGTCGTCACGGTGCCGAGTGTGGAGAAGGTCGCTCCGCCGTCGGTGGAGTGCAGCAGGCCGGAGTCGCCCGCGGCGATCCAGAGGTCTCCTTGTGCGCCGCTCACAGCCTTGAGGCTCCCGTCGGGCAGGGAGGTGGCGCGGGGGGCGAAGGTCGCCCCGGCGTCGGTGCTGGAGTAGAGCGTGCCGCCGGCCAGGGCGTAGAAGACCCCCGGGTTCGCCCGGTCGGCGACCACCTGCGCGTTCGCGGGCAGGCCCTGGCTGGAGTTCCAGGTCGCGCCGCGGTCCCGCGAGTAGTACGCGTGATCACCTGAGGGGGTCCACACGAAGGTCGCGGCGTCGGCGGACACGGCGATGCTCCCGGCCTGCGCGCCGGGGCGAGGCGTGCCTGTGAACGGGGTCCAGCGGCGGCCCCCGTCGGTGGAGTATCCGCCCTTGGCTTGGTTGCCGGTGCCGACCCGGGCCACCACTCTCGTGGCCTTCTGCGCGAAGTCGATGCCGGTGGTGTTGGCGAAGGTGGGGTTGGTGAAGTTCGTCGGGGGTTCCTTGCGCAGGTTGGTGTGGGCGAACCCGCCGACGTCGCCGAGAGCGCTGATGACCGGTGCGCCGCCGGGAATGGAGATCAGGCCGAGTACGGCGGTCTCCTCCAGGCCCTTGGCGCGCACGCTCCAGTGCGTGGCGGCGCCTCGGTCGGCGTTGGTGACGTCGTCACTGCCCCAGATGCCGCTGCCCGTACCGTAGATCACATGGCCCGGAGCGAACGGGTCGATGGCCAGGGTGCCGATCCAGTGCCCGATCGACCTGCCCACGTACGGTGCGGCCGAGTTGTCGTACACCGCGCGTGGGCTGATCGCCTTCCATGACGTGCCCTGGTCGGTGCTGCGGTAGATCTCGTCGTGGGGCCACCATCTGTCGAGAGTGGCGACCATGACCGTTTTCGGATGACGTGGGTCCACGGCCAGCCCGGCGTAGCCATAGCGGTATCCGGAGCTGTCCGCGGCAGGGGTGATGTTCCGCCAGCGGCCGGTGCCGGTCGTCAGCCGCCACACCGCGCCCGCGGTGACCCCGTTGGGGCCGGGCGCGTTGCCGTAGGAGAGGTACAGCTGCCCGTTGGAGGCCAGCACGCCGTGATGCGGCAGCAGCCCGGTCGGCTGTCCGGGCACGGCGGACCAGCTCGCCCCGCCGTCGGTGCTGCGGTAGAGGCTTGTCCCGCTGTCGGCCACGCCCACGTAGATGGTCTTGGTGGGTCCCTGTCCACGGCTCTTGCCGAAGGTCACGAAACTGACCCCGACGCCGCTGCTGGTGCTGCCGGTGACGGGGAAGGAGGCCACCTTGCGCCAGGTCGATCCGTAGTCGGCCGAGCGCCACAGCCCGTCGTGCCGGGTGCCCAGGTACAGGACGCGGTTGTCGCTGGGGTCGATGGCGAGTCTTTCTCCCATCGACCGGCCGTCCTCATTACCCCCGAGCTTGAACGGCAGGGGAATGGTGGTGAAGCGGGCGCCCTGGTCGGTGGAACGCAGGATGGCTCCGTTACCAGCCCATGGTCTGGTGTAGGTTCCGGCGGCGAGATAGAGCCTGTTGGGGTTGACCGGGTCGGTGGCCAGGCTCTCGATACCGAGCAGGTTGCTGTTGCTTTCACCGATCCAGTCGGTCAGCGGGATCCAGGAGCCGGTCTTCGCGTTCCAACGGTATGCGCCACCGATGTCGGTGCGCGCGTACGCCAGGTTCTTCCTCTTGGGGTTGAACACCAGACCGGTGACGAATCCGCCGCCGTTGATCGGCGCGTTCGCCCACTTGTACCTGGCCGCCCGAGCGTTCGCCTGGCGACGCGCCGGCTTCTGCTGTCCACGCAGATGCGCTGACGCCGCGACCTCGGAGCCGGTTGTCTGCGAGCCGCCCGCGGTGAGCAGGACGGTGACCGGCACGCCGCCGACGAGTACGGCGACCGAGCCGATCACAACATACCTACGCAGCGCGCGTCGCGACGAGGTGGGCGACAGGCGGGCGGAACGCGACGGCTCACGTCCGCTGTGAGGGCTTTTCACCTGGTGTTCTCCTGGTGATCGAGTCCGTGCGCGGGCTCACGGGTGTCCCGCGCGTCATCCTCTAGTCCGTTCGCGGGCGCGAAAGGTTGCCGGACAATTCCGATGGATCGGTTCTGCTGGATTCCCCGGCGTTCGCGAACCGGAGGAGGCGGCCGAAGCCGGACGCCAGGGGGCGAACAGGCCGCGTTCGCGTTCTTCACCGGTCACTACGGTGAGCTGGCGCGCTTCGCGTACCTGCTCACCGGCGAGCACGACGCGGCCGAGGCGTTGGCCCAGGCATGGAAACACCGGAACCGGATCAGCTTCGCCGATCGGCCGCTGACGTACGTGCGCCGCATCGTGGCCAACCTGGCCGCGGACCCATACGGCGAGCCTGGTCCGTGAACGCCGCAGCTGGGGGCTGTGGGGCCGAGGCCGCAGCGACCGGGCCGAGCAGCCCGACACGGCAGGGGCGGTCGACCTCCGAAAGGCCCTGCTTCAGCTTCCCGCCGCAAACGCGCCTGCGTCGTCCTGCGCCAGCGCCCCGCCGCGCGGCGAAGAAGGCGACGGCCAGGTCGTCCTGGGTGAGGCTGTCGGCTTCCTCGTCCAGCGCGAGCACCCGCGTGCTGAGCTGCTCTACGGCGGTGTGGCCCATCTCGGTCGACACCTGGGCGTCTCTCATCTCGGCGGCGGCCACCGCGCCCGTCGCTCTCACCGAAGTCCGGTGGTCGTCGCCTGAAAGCGGCGGGCCCTATCTGCGGTCTCAGAACGCCATGATCGCGGGAACGGACTCTGTGGCAGAGCCCGCGTTGACCATGAGGTGACGGCCTCCGACGACGAGCATGCGGCAGGAGGCGTTGACGTCGTAGCGCAGCCAGGACTTGCGGCCCGGCTTGCCGGTGGCGGGGTCGAGGGCGATCAGCAGGGCGGGGTCGCCGGGGTCCTGGGACAGGACGGTCAGCCGACCGGCGGCCAGGGCCAGCGCCGTCACGCCGTCCTCGAACGTGGAGCGCCACAGCCGCCGGCCGGTCAGGTCGAAGGTGAGCAGGTCGTGTTCCAGGAGCCTGGCGCCGGGGGCTTGGCCGCGACGTGGATGCGGTCGCCGCCCACTGCGATCTTGCGGGTGAAGTCGCCCAGGTCCAGGTCGAGGTCGCCCTCGGGGCCGGAGACGGGGATCGCGCCCAGTCGCGTGCCCTTGGCGTCGAAGGTCAGCAGCTCGTCGCGGCTGCGCTCGCCGCCCTCCTTGACCCGCACGACCAGGGGTGAGACCGACAGCACCTCGGCGGCGTCGAACTTGGCGCCCACGCCCAGGTCGGCGACCCAGCGGGTCCGGCCGCGCGCCGGGTCGGCGACCGCGACCTTGGCGGCCTTCCTGCCGCAGCGGAAGGTCGCGACCACGGCGTCCGGTCCGGCCGCCATGGCACTGTCCCTGGCGGTGAAGGCGCAGCCGCGCGGCGGCGTCCAGGTCCAGCGGGCCCTGGCGGTGCGCAGGTCCAGCGCCCGCACCCGGCCCGCGACGGGCACCAGCGCCGACCCGGTACCGGCCTCGATCACGCCGTAGTAGTTGGTGCCGGGGATCGCGGTGCGCGCCAGGCGGCGCGTCCACAGCGCCTTGCCGGTGGCCAGGTCGATCGCCGTGACGCGGTCGCAGGGCTCGTCCTCCAGGCCCTGGCCGATCAGCCCGACGCCCTGGTCGGCGTGCTCGGCCACGGTGCACACGATCTGCGGGGCGGGCACGGTGTGGGTCCACAGCGGCCGGCCGTTGGTCAGGTCGTAGGCCGCCGCGCCGTCGCTGCGCACGCGCACCACCGCGTTGCCGTTGATCCAGGCGGCCTTGCCCTTCATCGTCTTGGGCCGGTCGGGCCCGACCAGCCAGGCGGCCTCCCGGGGCTTCTCGCCGGCGTCGTCGGAGGAGCATCCGACGAGCCCGCCGAGCAGCGTCACCACCGCCGCACCCCACGCCACCCTCTTCACCACAGACGTCCGCCTCATCTCTTCCCTCGGCTTTTGCGCGGATCTGACGTTGGCGGCAGGGCTCGCGTTCCCCCGGCCCGCGCCCGCTCCCGGGAACCCTCCGCGGCGGCCACCGTGCGCGATCCGTGCCGCCGGTCCGTGGCCGGTTCCGTGGTCGCCACGGATGCCCGCGGGCCGGGCCGGGCGAAAAGCTATGGCTATCCACACAGCGGGTCGATGCGACCCACGACCGCAGGAGTGACCATGACCGGAGCTTCCACCCAGGGAATCAGGACCGTGCTGCATCCGGTGTCCGACCTGGCGAAGGCCAAGGCGGTGTACGCGGCGCTGCTCGGCGTCCCGCCGCAGACCGACGCGCCCTTCTACGTCGGCTTTGAGGCCGAGGGCCAGCACATCGGGCTGGTTCCCGGCGGCGAGGGCTCGCCGGTGTCCTACTGGCACGTACCCGACATCGAGGCGAAGCTCGCCGAGGTGTCCGCCGCGGGCGCCACCGTCAAGGAGCCCGCGCACGACGTCGGCGGCGGCCGGCTGGTGGCCACCTTCACCGACCTCGACGGCAACGTCCTCGGCCTCGTCCAGGACCGCTGAACACCCGCCCCATCCGCCGCCCGGCGGCCGCTGACAAGACGACGAACCCCTCTCGCCCGAAGGACCTGCCATGACCTCCCTGGAATCCGTCACCCTGGAAGTTCCCGACCCCACGGCCGCGGACGCCTTCTACCAGGCCTTCGGTCTGGGCTCATACGTGAACGTGCGCGCCTCGGACGCGCCGACGACCGGCTTTCGCGGGTTCGCGCTGTCCCTCGTGGTGTCCCAGCCGGGCAACGTCGACGCCCTCATCGGCGCCGCCCTCGACGCCGGGGCCACGACGCTGAAGCCGGCCACGAAGGGGTTCTGGGGCTACGGCGGCGTCGTGCGCGCCCCGGACGGGACGATCTGCAAGCTCGCGACCTCGAAGAAGAAGGACACCGGTCCCGCCACCCGGCACATCGACCAGGTCGCGCTCCTGCTGGGGGTGGCGGACGTCAAGGCGAGCAAGCGGTTCTACGTCGACCGCGGCCTGGCCGTGGGCAAGAGCTTCGGCGGCAAGTACGTCGAGTTCGACACCCCGTCGTCGGCCGTCACGCTGGCGCTCTACCCGCGCCGCGCCCTCGCCAAGGACACCGGCGTCCCCCAGGAGGGCACCGGATCGCACCGGATCGTGATCGGCGGCGACGCCGGGCCCTTCACCGACCCCGACGGGTTCGAATGGGAAGCCGCATCCGCCTGAGGGGCTGCGCTCGGTCCCTTCCAACGGTCGCCGGTGCGCGGGATCAGCTCGACCGTTCGGCCTCAAGGGTGCCCTCGTCGCCGGCGGCCGCCCGTCCGGCGAGGGCCTCCAGTTCGGCGACCGCCTGGTCGGTGGCCGTCTCGGCGGCGATCTCGCTCGCCAGCCGCCGCGCCTCGCGCCGGTAGGACGGGTCGTGCAGGATCCGGCCGACCGCGCGGGCGATGGCGCGGGATGAGGCGTTCTTGCCCACGGTGATCCCGGCGCCGGCGAGTTCGACGTGCCGCGCCACCTCGCGCTGGTCGCGCCCGAGCGGCATGCAGACCAGGGGGACCCCGGCGGCCAGGGACTTGACGGCCGTCCCGTGGCCGGCGTGCGTGATGGTCACCGCGGCGTGGCGCAGCGCGGCGCTGTGCGGCGCCGCCGCGGTGACCAGGACGTTGCCGGGCGCGCGGACCGTCGCCGGGTCCACGGCCGGGCCGGTGGTCAGCAGCCCGCGCACCGGCAGCGTGCCGAGGGCCTCGGCGATGCGCTCCAGTTGCCCGCGCTGGTTCATGAACGACGAGCTCAGGCCGACCAGGACCAGCGGCGCGTCACCCCCGGGCAGTTCCAGCTCCCCGGCCCAGGCCGGGTCGTCGAGCCGTGGGCCGACGTGCCGCAGGTAGGCGGGGAAGCGCCTGCCGGGGTAGTCGAGCGCACGCGGGGACAGCACGAGCAGCCGGTCGACGCGGTCGAACGCGTCGACCACCGAGTCCAACGGCCGCAGGCCGTTCTCGACGCGGGCGGCGTTGAGCGCGGGCAGTCCCTTCTCCCACGGCTTGAGCATCATCCGGGTCAGCACCCGGTCCCGCAGGCGCCCCAGCGCGCCCGTGGCGGGGGCGAGGCCCGGGCCGGGCGGCGGCGCCCCCGGAGTGGGCAACGGATAGAGGGTCGTCACCAGCGAGGCCACGGGGACCCCGGCGGCCTCGCCGCCGGTGAGCACGCCGAGCAGCATGTGCTCGGTGACCAGCACGTCGGCGGGGCGGGCGCGCAGCTCGGCGAGCGTGTCCCGGGCGTAGTCGGCCGCGGGACCGCACACGATGCGATCTCTCAGCCGCGCGAACTCACCGAGCGGCGTGCGGGCCTCGAAGTCCTTGATGACGTCCTTGGCCGGGTCGGCGGTGTCGCCCTGGGGCGCCGTGGTCCAGGCGATCGGCTCCGCGCCGCTGGCGACGACCTCCTCGCGCAGTGACCTGTCGGCCAGCACCCGGACGCCGTGGCCGCGCCCGCGCAGCGCGCGGGCGACCGACAGGACGGGTGGCACGGCCCCGCCGCCGGACCAGGTGGCGAACAGGAAGTTCTCAGGCATCGCGTTTCCTCCGGGGGTCGATCGAGGTCAACAGGTCGCGCATGGCGCGTTCGGCGTCCTCGCGCGACAGGCCGAGGTCGCGCCGCCACAGCTTCCACAGGTAGATGTCGGTGGCGGCGTAGTGCAGGTTCAACGCGTGCTCGCGGGCGGGGCCCGGGGCGGGCAGGCGGTCGGCGAAGACCTGCTCCAGCCACGCCCGGTGCTGGCCGCGCGCGTGAGCGGCCGCCCGGGCGAACGCCGGGACACGGTCGATCTGCGCGGTCCAGAGCACGTTGGCGTCGCCCTGCCGCTCGTAGTCCGCGAAGAGCACGGCCACGATCGCCGCCACGTCACCGGTCGGCGCCTGGCGGGCGACCGCCGTTCGCGACGCCATCCGGTCGGCGACGGCGTCGGCCAGCCCGTCCTTGCCCCCGAAGTGGTTGACGATCGTCTGCACCGACACGTCCGCCTCGTCGGCGACGTGTTGCAGCGTGACGTCGTCGTACCACCGCCGCATCCACAGCGCGGCCGCCGCTTCCAGCACGCGCGTACGCGTGACCTCCACGGCCGCGGCACGGGCGCCCATGCGGTACGGACGCCTGCTCCCACTTTCCATGGAGTATGTCTATATTCAATTGAGTTATGAGTCAAGCGAAACCTGCTCACGGGCCGACGCCCCCTGCCCCACGCATGCGAAACGCGGCTCGGATCCGCCGGAGCGGGAGCCGCGTTCGATGAGCATCGACAGCGCCGGTGCCGCCCGCCAAGGGGGCGGCGGCGCTCATCGATCCTGGATCAGCCCGAGAACGTTGCCGTCGGGATCGGTGACGGTGGCCACGCGACGACCGCCGCCGACGTCGCGCACGGGTTCCTTGACGGTGGCGCCCGCGGCGGTCACCTCGGCGAGCTTCGCCTCGATGTCCGGCACGTGCCAGTAGGCCACCGGCGAGGTCATGCCCTGTGGTCCGCCGCCCGGCACCAGCCCGATGCGCTGGCCCCCGACCACGAATCCGACGTAGTAGGGCGAATCATTCTCCGGCGGGACGCCGAGCAGCGCCGCGTACACCGCCTTGGCCGCCGCCAGGTCCGACACCGGATGCAGCACCGTCCTGATCCCCTGGGCGGGAGAGCCGGTCATGATCACTCCTTGGGTCGTGGGCCTTCACCGGCCCGATCCGCACGGCTTCACAGCCTCCCTCCGGCACGGCCGGTCCACATCCGTGGTGACCACGGACCACACCACGGACCGGGAGCGCGAAGAGGGATACGGCAGAATGCGACCGTGGCGACGACAACGGACGTCTCGGCCCGCGAGGCCGAGGTACTGGAGCTGGTCGGGGAGCATCTCAGCAACGCCGAGATCGCGGCCCGGCTGTTCATCTCGGTGCGGACCGTGGAGAGCCACGTCTCTTCGCTGCTGCGCAAGCTGGAAATGCCGGACCGGCGGGCGCTCGCCCAGCGCGCGTCCGGTCTCGCCCGGGCCGACCGGCCCCACTCGGCACCGGCCCTGCCGGCCCCGCTGACCTCGTTCGTCGGCCGGGTGCGGGAGCGGGCCGACCTGACCGAGATGATCAAGTCGCACCGGCAGGTGACCGCGGTCGGCCCCGGCGGGGTGGGCAAGACCCGGCTCGCGCTGGCGGTGGCCGCGGACGCGGCCGGCGACTTCGCCGACGGGGTGTGGTTCGTCGACCTGACCCCGGTCACCGCCCCGGACATGATCGCCACCGCGGTCGCCGACGCGCTCGGCCTCGGCGAGCTGCCCGGCCGCGGCATGGACGAGTCGGTGGTCGCGGCGCTGACCGACCGCCACACGCTGCTGGTGCTGGACAACTGCGAGCAGGTGCGGGACGGGGTGGCGCTGTTCCTCGAACGGCTGCTCGCGAGCTGCCCCCGGCTGACGGTGCTGGCGACCAGCCGGGCGCGGCTGGTGGTGCCGTTCGAGCGGGTGTACGCGGTCCCGCCGCTCTCGCTGGCCAGCGGCGGCGAGTCGGACGCGGTCATGCTGTTCATGGAACGGGCCGCGGCGGTGGGCTGGCCGCTGGATCCCCCGCTGTTCGACCATGTCGCGTCGATCTGTGAACGGCTGGACGGGATGGCGCTGGCGATCGAGCTGGCCGCCGCCCGGTACCCCACGTTCGGGCTGGACGGCCTCACCGCCGCCCTGTCCCATCCGCTCCGGATGCTCACCGGCGGTTCCCGCGCCGACGACCGGCACCGCTCGGTGCGGGCGGTGCTGGACTGGAGCCACGACCTGCTGGAGCCGGCCGACCAGGCGCTGCTGCGCCAGGTGTCGGTGTTCATGGCGCCGTTCACGGCCCGGGCGGCGGCGGAGGTCGCCGGGGTCGAGGAGATCCTCGTCGCCGACGGGCTGGCCCGGCTCGCCGAGCAGAGCCTGCTGGTGGTGACGGTGTCCCCGGGCGGGACCCGGTACCGGGCGCTGGAGACCATCCGCCAGTACGGGGCCGAGCGGCTCGCCGAGGCCGGTGAGCTGGCCGAGGTCCGCTCCCGGCACCGCCGCTGGTGCCTGGAGCGGGCCGCCGACCTGGCGGTGGTGGGCGCGGACTGGCGGCCCGCGTTCGACGCGGTCGCCGACGATCTCCGCGCCGCCCTGGCGTGGGCGGCGCAGGAGCCGGAGCAGCGCGCGGACGCGTACCGCCTCGCCCGGCACCTGGCGGAGCTGACCTTCACCCGCAACCTGGTCGGCGAGTCCCAGCAGCGGTACGAGCAGGCGGCCGCGTTCGCCGAGGACCCGGGCTCGGCCGCGTCGGCGCTCCGGGACGCCGCGGCCGTCGCCGGCTGCCGGATGCGCGGCGACGACATGCACCACCTTCACCGCGCGGCCGCGGAAGCCGCCCGCCGGGCCGGGGACGCCGCCGGCGCCGCCTGCGACCTGGCGACCATCGCCACCAACGCGTGCCGGTTCGCGAGCAAGTTCGTGCGGAAGCTGTCACCGGAGGAGACGGCCGCGCTCATCGCCCAGGCGCGGGAGCTGGCCGGCGAGGACCCGGCGGCCCAGGCCACGGTGGCGCTGGCCGAGGCCGCGCAGGCGCTCGACGACGCGGTCGGCTCCGTCCGGGGCCGCCCCGGCGACTCCGCGCCGGAGATGATCGCGCGCGCCCTGCGGGCCGTCGAGCTGACCCACCGCACGGGTGACCCGCTCGCCGAGTCCGCCGCGTTCGACGTGCTGGCCGGCACCCAGAGCTGGGCCGGTGACACGTTCGCCGCCGCCGCCACGGCCCGGTTCCGGGTCACGCTGCTGTCGTCCGCGCCGAACACGCCCGCCGCCACCCACGAGCTGGTCGAGGCGCTCGGCGAGGCCGTCGAGTCCAGCCTCGGCACCGGCGACCTGCCGGGGGCCCGCCGGTGGGCACGGCAACTCGCGGACCACCCGCTGCTGGCCGAGGTCGGCCACCGCGCCATGAGCTGGCCGCTGGTCACCGACGCGCTGGCGGGCGACGCCGACCGGATGCTCACCGGCGGCGTCCGGTTCCTCGACGCGTGGCGGCGGGCCGGCAGCCCCACCAGTTCGGCCCTCGGCCCGGCGGTGGCCGCGATGGTGATGATCCACGGCCTCCGCGACGACCACGACGCCCAGGGCGAGTGGGAGGCGGTCCTGGCCCGGTTCGGCACCCCGCCGGAGCACACCTACGGCTACGGGGCGGTCTTCGACGCGATGCTCCTGCTCCACCGGGGACAGGCGCCCGAGGCGCTGGAGCGGATGGCCCCCGAACCCGGCGACGTCTGGAAGTGGGTCACCTGGATCTGGCTCCACTGGTACGTGGCGCTGCGCGCGGAGGCCGCCGTGCTCGCCGGGCGCCCCGACGCCCGCGACCGCCTGGCCGACGCCCGGGCCGCCACGGCCGGGAACCCGGTCGCCGCCGCCATCGTGGAGCGCGCCGAGGCGCTGCTCGACGACGACCGGGAGCGGCTGCTCGCCACGGCGTACGCCTTCGACGCCACCGGTTGCCGGTACCAGTCGGCGCGGACCCTGGTGCTCGCGGGCGGCGAGCACGCCGCCCGCGGCGCCGCCGCGCTCGCCGATCTCGGCCTCGCCCCCATGGCTCCGCTCCGGCGCCCGAGCTGACCCCCGGTCGCGGTCGACGCGGCGTTCGGCCGCGCCACCGCACGTCGGCCCCGCGACCGGCGCCGACACGACCCCGCATCGACGCCGGTCGCGGGGCCGCCCCCACGCGCCGGGGACTACTCGGCGTAAGGCTGGTCCGTTCCCTGGTCGCTGTAGCCGAGGCTCCAGACGTAGCCGTCCGGGTCCGCGAAGGTGCCGCCGTAACCGCCCCACGGCAGGGCGCCGGCGGGCCTGAGGATCGTGGCACCGGCCTTCTCGGCCTCCGCCATGACCTCGTCGACCCGCGCCTCACTCCGGACGACGTAGGTGAGGACGAGCCCGCTGAAGCCGCTGCCCTCCGGGCTCGTGCCCACCTGCTCGGCCAGGCCCTCGCGGCCGTAGAAGCCGACGGGCGAGCCCCCGTCCGGCTCGAAGAACACCGAGATGCCCCAGTCGTTCTTGATCTTCCAGCCGAGCCCCTCGGTGTAGAACTGCTTGGATCGGTCCAGGTCCCGGACTCCGAGGAGGATCGAGCTCACGTGCGCCTTCATGCCTTGTCTCCCTGTGTTTGAGATGCCGCCCGAACAGGCGGCCCGGGCCTCCAGGTCGGGCCCGGATGTCACATCGGCGTGGTTTCGCCGGTCAGTCAGTACGACAGGCCGAAACGAAGGAATGTGACTGATGGCTGAGCAGGACTGGCTGAGCGAGCGGTTCACCGAGCACCAGGGCCGCTTGCAGGCGGTGGCCTACCGGATGCTCGGCTCCCCCGGCGAGGCCGAGGACGCGGTGCAGGAGGCATGGCTGCGGGTCAGCCGCGCCGACACCGACCAGGTGGAGAACCCGGCGGGCTGGCTGACCACGGTCGTCGCCCGGGTCTGCCTGAACATGCTCCAGGCCCGCCGGGCCCGGCGCGAGGAGTCGGCCGGGGCACTGCCGCCCGAGCCGGACGTGAACGTCCACCCCATCGGCCGGGACGGCCCCGAGGACGAGGCCCTGCTGTCCGATTCGGTCGGCGTCGCGCTGATGGTGGTGCTGGACACGCTGACTCCCGCCGAGCGGCTCGCGTTCGTCCTGCACGACGTCTTCGCCGTGCCGTTCGGCGAGATCGGCGCCGTCATCGACCGCTCCCCGGCGGCGGCCCGGCAACTGGCCAGCCGGGCCCGGCGCCGGGTGCAGGGAGCGTCCGACGCGTCCGACGCCGCGCGATCGGCGAAGCGGGAGATCGTCGCCGCCTTCCTCGCCGCCTCCCGGAACGGGGATTTCGCCGCCCTGCTGGAACTGCTCGATCCGGACGCCGTGGTCGGCGAGGTCCGCGGCGGCCAGGCGGTGGCGGCGTTCTTCGCCGGACGAGCCCAGGCCGCCCGGCTCGCCCTGGTCGACGGCGTTCCGGGAGCCGTCTGGACGCACCGCGGCCAGCCGAAGGCGGTCTTCACGTTCACCATCGACGACCGGAAGATCACCCGCATCACCATCGACACCGACCCGGACCGGCTCGGCGACCTCGACGTCGTCTTCCTCCCCGCCAACGGCGAGGAGCGGCGTTGACCGGCCCGGACCTCAAGCTCTCGGCCTGCGCTCTGGCCGTCCACGACGTTGACGAGGCGCTCGGCTTCTACCGTGACGTGCTCGGCTTCGAGGTGCGCGGTGACACCGGATCCGCAGGGGTACGGCGGGTGAGCGTCGGCCCGCCGTCGCAGCCGGACGTGCGGATCCTGCTCCAACCGCCCGGCTCCGGCCCGGGCGTCTCGCCGACCGACCGGCAGACGATCCAGGACCTTCTCTCCAAGGGCCTGCTGGGCCACCTGGTCTTCGTGACCGACAACTGCGACGCCGCCTTCGAGCACATCGAGGCCACAGGCGCGGAAGTGATGCAAGAACCGGTCGACCGGCCCGACGGCACCCGCGACTGCGCCTTCCTCGACCCCTCCGGCAATACGCTGCGATTCACCCAGCCACGGCAGGCAACGCCCTGAAGGCCACACCCTCCCCGCCAGGCCGCCGCACCATTTCGCGGTGGCGCGGAACCAGGGCTGGCGTGTCCCGTGGTCGGACCTGGGCGGCGAGGGACCGTGCGACTCGACGTGGTGCGCGGCTGGAAGGGAGGGGAGACGGTCTCTACGGTGGAGCGGGTGGAGGTCGTGCGTTGTCCGCCGGGGTTGCTGTCAGGCGTACAAGGGGTGCGGTGCTTGGGATACCGCGCGCACTTCGAGCAGCCGCAGGTGCGTCATCTGGCGCCGAGCGGTGGTGTGAAGGTGATCCTTCGGTTCGGTGACCCGGTGCGGTCCGCGGTCGGGACGTCGGGATCGGTGCCCGCGACGGCGTCGGCGCTGGTCGTAGGGCTCAAGGACACACCGGGGCGGACGGCGCACGCCGGTGATGTGCACAGCCTCCAGATCCAGATGCCACCGCTGGACGCGTACAGGGTGCTCGGTGTGCCGATGCGGGAGCTCAGCGGCGCCGCGGTCGATCTCGCCGACGTGTTCGGCCCGTCCGCGGACCTGCTGGTCGAGCGTCTTGCGCTGACCGACGGCTGGGACGCGCGGTTCCGGCTGCTGGGCCGGGTGCTCGCCCAGCGCGTGGCCGACAGTGATCCGCCGGACCCGGCCGTCGCCTGGGCGTGGCAGCGGATACGCCGCTCCGGTGGGGCGGTGGCGATCGGTGAGCTGGCCGCCGAGCTCGGAATGAGCCGCCGGCACCTGAACCGCCGGTTCCATCACCAGCTGGGCCTGCCGCCCAAACGCCTGGCGCGCGTCCTGCGTTTCCGGCGTGCCGCGCGCCTACACGCCACGAGACCGCAGTGGTCATTGGCGCGTATCGCCGCCGAGTGCGGCTACTACGACCACGCCCATCTCAACGCCGACTTCCGCTCGCTGGCCGGCTGCTCCCCCACCGAATGGGCCGCCAGGCCGGACGTTCTCGCCCTGCCGGCCTGACCGGGTGTCCCATTCTTCCAAGTCTCCCGGGAGGACGCGGCCATAGCGTCGCGGCATGCCTTTCACCCTTCGTGCGGCCATGGCCCTCTCCGTTCTGGCCGCCATGCTCCTGACCGCCGCGATGCTGGTCGAGCAGTTCGCCGGGGCGTCGTTGCGGACCGCGTTCTGGCCCGCGTTCTGGGCGGCGGCGCTGCTGTTGTTCGCCGCCATGGCGGACCGGCGGTGGGGACGAACGATGCTGGCGGTGCAGGCCGGGCTCACCGTTGTGCTGTCGCCGGTCCTGGTGTCGGCCGAACCGTCGGAGCTGGATCCCATGCGGCGGCCGGATGCGGCGGTAGGGCTGGCCCTGGCGTGTGCGGCCGTCCAGTTCGTTGCCGTGGTCCTGGCATACCTGCCGCCCTCCACCGCCTATATCCGAACCACCGGCAGGCGCGAGCTGTCCCCCACCATGCGCAAGGGTGTGCTGGTGGTGCACGTGACCAGCTCGGTCGCGTGGCTGGGGATCATCACCGTGCAGGGCTCGCTCGGCATCACCGCGGTGACCACCGACGATGCCGGTCTGGCACGGGCGATGTTCACCGCCATGCTGGTCATCGACGCCACCTTCCTGGGCCCGGCCGCGTTCTGCGCCCTTTTCACCGGGATCATGCTGGCCGCCGGTACCCGCTGGGGCCTGCTGCGCCGGTGGTGGGTGGCGACCAAGTTCGCCACCATGCTCGTGCTGATGGTGCTGCCGATCCTCGCCTGGCAGGACGTCCCGGTCGACGGCCTCGCGCTCGTCGAGGCCGGACGCCCCCTCGCCGAAGTCCGCGCCACGCTCGGCGCCACCCCGTACCTGGCCATGGTTTCCCCGGCACTGGCGCTGTTCGCGGTCATCCTCTCGATCACCAAGCCCTGGGGGCTGACCCCCCTCGGCCGCCGCCACCGGCGACCCCACCATCGGACCACCGCCGTACCCGAACCTCGCCGTTCATCGGCGTGACAGCGACCCCAAACCGCAGGCACCCCAGACCAAGCGCACGAGCTGCCCGGCCTTCGTCCCTACGCGCGCCTTGGGACGGCGCAGTAGGCCGCCAGCACCGCCGCGCCCCACACCGCCTGCGCCGCGAGCAGCGGACCGGTCACCCCGCCGGCGAACGCCACGAGCGCGGGCAGGCACCCGAGCGCGGCGACGTCGGCGCCGGCCAGTGCCCACAGCACCGGACCGAGCGGCACCGAGCCGAAGGGCGTGTCCATGACGGGCATCGCGTGCTCGATGGGACGGCGCCGCGCCATCCGCAGCGCGCCCGCCGCCAGCGCCGGCGCGCACAGCCCCCCGAGCAGCCAGAAGGGTCCGCCGGGGGCCACGATGTCCAGTCCTGCCAGCGCGAGGGTCGACCAGGAGCCGCCGAGCAGGACGGGCAGCACCGCCCTCGCCGCGAGGAGCGCGCGCGGACCGGCGCCGAGCAGGCGCGCCAGCGCCGCGTCCCCGGCGTCCCGGCGCGCCCCCGCGGTGCCCATCGCGGCGACCGTCAACGCGCCCGCCGCAAGCACGATCAGCGCTCCCGCTCCCCCGCCACCCGCCCGCGCGACCAGAGCCGGCAGAACGGTCGTCGCCGCCACCAGCGCGAGGAGTCCCGGCCGCCGCGCCAGCCGCCGCCAGTCCAGCCAGGCGACCGCCGCCGCCCCGCGCAGCCGCGACGGCCAGGCGCGCGACCGCAGGACGCGCGACCGCCAGTGCGCGTCCTCAGCGATCCAGGTCAGCGAACCCGGATCCATGACGACGAACGCGTCCGCCACGAGCCCCGCCCGGGTCGACGCGTCCAGGATGGCGCGGGCCGGGATGCGAGCCACGGCCGCCCAGGCCCGTCCCGCGAGGCCGGCGGCCACTACGGCCGATACGGACGCCGCCGCCATCCACGCCGACAGAGGAGACGACGCGATGCCGGAGAGCACTCCCTGCCCCGGCCCCGCACCCATGACCGCCACGGCCACCGCCACCACCACGAGGGAGGCGAGCACCGCGACCAGCCGACCGTCCCAGGACTGCGACGCCTGCGCCAGCACGGCCGCCGCCATCCCGCCCAGCGTCCACGACATGCCCAGCACCACGGACGCGAGCAGCCGGAGGGCCAACGCGTCGGGGCCGCCGAGCGCGCTCAGCAGCGCCAGGCCGAGGGCCGTACCACCAACAACGCACACCGCGACGAGGACCAGCAGCGTTCGGGCCAGCACACCGCGGCGCGGCAACGGCGAAAGGACCAGCCACGCGGCGTCCGCCGCCGACACCCCCACCGGCCCGGCCACACGCGCGAGGGCCAGCGAGCCCGCCAGCAGCAACGCGATCAGCGCCAGGCCCGCACCCGCCCGCGCCGGATCGACGTCGCGGGGCAGAGCCGACACGGCGCGGCCGACCAGCGGGGCCGCCAGCACCACCAGCAGGCCCAGGCTCAGCAGGGTGACGTACCGGTCGGACCAGGTGCGACGCCTGCGACCCCGGAGCCGCACGAACGACCGGATCTCCGCCAGCCCGCTCACGCGGCGGGCTCCAGGGCGAGGTGCCGGGCGTCTTCGGCGAACCGCGGGTCGTGCGTCACCATCACCACCGTGCCGCCGTCCGCGGCATACTCGGCGAGCAGCCCCGCGAGCCGTTCCCGGAAGGCCGTGTCAAGCCCGCGCTCCGGCTCGTCCAGCAGCAACAACCGGCTCGGCCGTAGGAGCGCCATGGCCAGGGACAGCCGCTGGCGCTGCCCGGTCGACAGCGACGACGGGGCCCGGTCGGCGCAGCCGGCCAGCTCGAACAGCTCCAAGGCCGCCCGCACTTCCAGACGCCCGGAACCATGCACCGCTCGCATCAGCTCCAGGTGCTCCCTCACGGTCAGCCCCGGATACCAGGTGGGCTCGTCACCGGCCAGGGCGACCTCGCGCCAGAAATCCGGCTCGTCGAGGGGCGGGCGCCCCAGCACGTCCACGCTGCCCGAGGCCTGCTGCAAGCCCGCAAGGCAGCGCAGCAAGGTCGTCTTCCCGACACCGTTGGCGCCGAGCACCGCGACCACCTCCCCGGGCACGACCGTGAGGTCGACTCCGCGCAGTACCGGGACGCCGCCCAGCTCCACACCCACGTCACGGGCGATGATGATCGGTTCGGTCACCGGCCCAGCCTAGAACCCGCCCGGTGGATCATGCATGTGCTGACGGTCCGCCCGGAGGATTCATTGGCTGCGCCAACAAGATAGGGTGGTCGTCGTGGAAAAGACCCCCTCGCGCCTGACCGCGAAGCCGAGTTGGCTGCTCGGCCAGGTAGCGGTGCACGCCCACCGGCTGGCGTCCGATGGTTTCGGCGAGGTGGGGGCGCGCGGGTACCACTACCGGATCCTGGCCGCGCTGGATGAGTTCGGGGCGGCCAGCCAGGCCGACCTCGGCCGCCGGTGCAGCATGGACCGCAGCGACGTGGTGGCGGCGCTCAACGAACTGGCCGAGCAGGGCTTCGTCGAGCGGACGCCGGACCCCGACGACCGAAGGCGCAACATCGTGACCCTCACCAAGGCGGGTCAACGACAGCTACAGCGCATGGACCGAGCACTCGACAAGGTGCAGGACGACCTGCTCGAACCGCTCGCGGCCAAGGACCGGCAGACCCTGACCCGCCTGCTCACGCAGCTCCTGGCCCACCACCAGCGAGGGTGAGGAACCCGACCCGGTCCTTCGCCACTGGTCGGCTGGTGGACGCCGTGCACTAGTCGGCCATGCCGCCGGCGAACGGCATCGTCCGCCATTGGTCGATGGCCGGCTCCACGTACTCCACCAGCGGGGGCAGCTGCGGCGCGAGGGTGAGGCAGGCGATGGCCCGCAGCATCCCCACGGCGTTCACGAACCCCAGGACGTCCTTGTCCAGCGGCCTCATGCCGTTGCGCTGCGCACCCCGGTCGTAGGCGGATTCGAGCGCCGGTCCCAAGGCGGCCAGGTCCCATTCGACGGGCCCCAGTGTGACCAGCTCGAAGTCGGCGTAGAGGTCCCTGTCCACCCCGGCGAAGATGTTGGCGGGTGGGGAGTCGCCGTGGATGGGCTGAAGGTCGATCCCCGGGAACCTCTCTTCGAACGCCGTGCGTGAGCGCACGAGAGGTTCCAGGATCTGCCATTCGCGGCGTGCGCGGTCCAGCTCGGCCGGACCGATCAGGTCGGGGTGGCTCTGGAGCAGGGCGAGGCTCTCTGTGACGAACCGCGGTTCGGCCGAGGACAGATACGACAGGCGACCCGGGTACGCGCGCATCGCGGCGTGCAGGTCGGCGACCATTTCGCAGTTCGCCGCGTAGTCGGGTTCTCTGGCGGGGTCTTCCTCGACGAACTGCCAGAACGTCATCGAGAACCCGTCCCGCCGGACGGGTTCCCGCGGCACCAGGGGGCTGGGAGGGATCACGGGGGTCCCCTGGCCCGCCAGCCACCGCGTCACGTCCAGCTCGGCCTGCTGGCGGCGCGCCAGGGAATCGAGGTCCGTGGAGGGCGGCAGAACGGTGGGGACCCGGGCCACGACCGGTGCGGGTGCGAGGTGAACGACGACGGAGAACAGGTCGTGCAGCACCGTGGCGTCGGTGACGCTCAGGCCCAGGTCGCGTCCTGCCCCAACGGCCGCGTCGATCGCGGCACAGGTGCGGTGGGCGAGGTGTCGCGGCGTCGCGAAATCGGTCACGACTTGATCGTTCCACGTCGGGCGGCGGCACAACCACGGCTCACCCACCCGTGCCGTTCACCCGCGCAGGTCTCCGGAGCGGCCCGGGGGCCACGCCCACCAGGACGTGACCCCCGCGGACCACGCGCTCACAGCAGGTCGGCGACCATGGTCGCGAACTCCTCCGGCGTGATGATCCTGACCTCGAGCTTCTCGGCCTTGGCCCTCTTGGATCCGGCCTTCTCCCCCGCCACCACCAGCGAGGTCCTGGCCGACACCGAGGAGGAGGCCTTGCCTCCGGCGCTTTCGATCAGTTCGTTCATCTGGTTGCGGGACAGCTCGGCCAGCGGACCGGTCATCGAGCCGGTCACCACCACCGACATCCCCGCCAGCGGCAGGTCGGCCGCGGCCTGCTCGGCCTGCTGGGCCTGCTCGGCGTCCGGTTCGCCGCCCGGCGAGGGCGGGGTGGCGCCGGGCTCGGTCATGTTCACCCCGGCCGCCACCAGCTTGTCGATCAGCGGGGCGAGCTCGGCCAGCTCGGCGACCAGGATCGTGGCGCGTTCCGGGCCGACCCCGTCGACCTGCTGGAACGCCTCGGCGTCGGCGGCGCGGATGTGGTCCATCGTGGCGAAGTGCCGGGCGATGCGCCGCGACATCGACCGTCCGGTGCCGCGCACGCCCAGCGCGCAGAACACCTTGTTCAGCGGCTTGGACTTGGCGGCCTCGATCGCGCCCAGCAGGTTGTCGGTGCTGGTCTCGCCCATCCGCTCCAGGCCCAGGACCTGTTCGCGGGTCAGGGTGAACAGGTCGGCGAAGTCGGTGACGTGCCCGGCGGCCACCAGCTGGTCGATGATCTTCTCGCCGAGGCCCTCGACGTCGAGCTGGTCGCGGCCCACCGCGTACCGGATCGAGGTCACCGCCATGCAGGCGCGGCCCTGGACGCAGCGCCAGCGCTCCTGGCTCCGGTCGATCTCGCCGCCGCAGTGGGGGCAGGTCTCGGGGATCGCGATCGGGGTCTGGTCGCCGGTGCGCAGCGACACCACCGGGGCCTCCACCCGCGGGATGACGTCCCCGGCGCGGTAGACGGTGACGCTGTCACCGATCATCAGGTCCCGGCGGGCGATGTCGGCCGGGTTGTGCAGCGTGGCGTAGGTGATGACCACCCCGTCGATCTCGACCGGCTCCAGCACCGCCCGCGGCGCGATGATGCCGGTGCGGCCGACGTTCCACTCCACCGCCAGCAGCTTGGTGATCTTCTCCACCGCGGGCAGCTTGTAGGCGATCGCCCAGCGCGGCGCGCGCGAGGAGAATCCGGCGTCGGCCTGGTCGGCGGCCAGATCGGCCTTGACCACGATGCCGTCGATCCCGAACTCCAGCTCGGCCCGCGCCCCGGCGATCTGCTCGACCCGCTGCTGCACCTGCTCGACCGTCTCGGCGGTGCTCCCGGCCACCGGGGTGGCCGAGGTCGTCTGGATCCCCCACTCCTCCACCAGCCCCATGATCTGGCTGTGCGGCAGGGAACGCAGCCGCTCGGCCGGCTCCTCGCCGGTCCCCGCCCCGAACCCGGCGTCGGCGGGCAGCGGCAGCGCGCCGTAGCCGAAGAACGTCATCTCGACCTTGTAGGGCCGGTCCTGGGCTCGCAACGACCCGGCCGCGGCGCTGCGCGGATTGGCGAACGCCGTCCCGCCGGAGGCCACCCGAGCCTCGGTCGCGGCCTCGAACTGCGCGGTCGTCATCAGGATCTCACCGCGGATCTCCACCGTGACCGGCGCCGACAGCCGTCGCGGCAGCCCCAGCACGCTGTCGATGCCGTGCGAGACGTCCTCCCCGGCCGCGCCGTCGCCCCGCGTCACCAACTGCGCCAGGCCGCCGTCGACGTACCGGGCCGAGATCGCCAGGCCGTCCAGCTTGGGCTCCACGCTCCACCGCTCGACCGGCCGCCCGATCCGGCGCTCCAGCCCCGCCGCCCAGGCCGCCAGCTCCTCGGCCCCGAACACGTTGTCCAACGACAACATCGGCACGGTGTGCGGAACGTCGCCCACCACCGCGCCTCCGGCGACCTTCCCGGTCGGCGAGTCGGGCCGCACCTGCTCGGGATGCGCCTGCTCGTAGGCGGCGATCCCCCGCACCAGCCGATCGAACTCGTCGTCGTCCAGCGGGGAGGAGCCGTCGGCGTAGTAGGCGGCCGACGCCTGGACGGCGGTCTGCACGGCCGCGGCGTAGGCGGCCTCATCTTCGATCAACGTGACCGGGGCGGTGTCGCTCATGATCCCATCATCCCGCCTGCCACTGACATTTTCACCGGACGGCGGGGCGAGTGGCGCGCTCTCCCGACCGGACGACCGCACGGACAAGGCGAGAACGCGTTCACCCGTTACCGCCCCGCTCCGGGCACCGGCGGGCGTTCATCCGCGTCGGAACGGCGATATCTCCGTCTGACCGATGCGCCGACACCGTTGCCATTCAGTTGAAGCTCAGGCCCCGGCGCGCCCCGCATAAGCAGGACGGATGGCCTTCGCGGAGGCCTGGCCACTTGCCATCGCCACTCGGGCCGACCAACGATCTCATTGACGCCACAACGGGCTCTCGCCGGTGACACCCGATGGCGGCTGACACACTCGAACCAGCGGTTCACCAGGAGGTTCGTCGCGTCAGAGGCGGAGCATCGCAGCTGTGATCGCACGTCCCGCGCCTCACGGGCAAAAGGATTCAATGGCTTTATTACTCATAGGTCATTTATGATATGTCAACCCCTTAATGAAATTAATTTAGGGGTGCATTAAGGCCATAATGGAGGTATCGTGCTTTGCGTGCTCCGGGGCCAAGTCAAAGTGCGGAAGTTCCAGCCCCGGCAGATGTGACATCGACACCCGGACGGCGCGCGGCCGCCCGCCGGCTGCTCCTGGCAGGTCGCGTTCGGCGTCTTCTTTCGGCTGCCCGGAAACTGTGTGGGAGAAGCAATGGGCGTGCAATCATCCATCGCGATCCAGGCGTCGGGCCTGATCAAGATCTTCGGCGGCGACCGCGCGGTCGACGGCCTGGACCTGACGGTCCCCGCCGGGGTCGTGCACGGGTTCCTCGGCCCCAACGGCGCGGGCAAGACCACCACGATCCGCATGCTCTCCACGCTGCTGCGCCCGGACGGCGGCACGGCCACGGTGTTCGGCCACGACGTGGTGAACGAGGCGGACGCGGTGCGCGGCAGGATCAGTCTGACCGGGCAGTTCGTCTCCACCGACGAGCAGCTCACCGGCGTGGAGAACCTCGTGCTCGTCGCCCGGCTGCTGGGCCACTCCTGGCGCGACGCGCGGGCCCGCGCCACCGAACTGATCGAGGCGTTCGGGCTGGCGGACGCCGCCGACCGCCTGGTCAGGAACTACTCCGGCGGGATGCGGCGGCGGCTGGACATCGCGGCCAGCATCGTCGCCACCCCGGACCTGCTGTTCCTGGACGAGCCGACCGCCGGGCTCGACCCGCACAGCCGCAACCAGGTGTGGGACATCGTGCGGGCGCTGGTGGCCGCCGACACCACGGTGCTGCTCACCACGCAGTACCTGGACGAGGCCGACCAGCTCGCCGACCGGATCACGGTCATCGCCAAGGGCCGGGTCATCGCCGAGGGCACCCCCGGCGAGCTCAAGTCCTCGGTCGGCGTCGGCGCGCTCAACGTCCGGCTGAAGGAGCCCGGGCAGCGGCCGGAGGCCGAACGGCTGCTGGCCCGGGTCCTGGCCGTGCCGATCCACCTGGAGTCCGACCCGGCCGCCCTGTCGGCCCGGATATCCGACCCCGAACGGGTCGCGCACGCGCTGGCGGAGCTGACCCGTTCGGGGGTCCGGCTCGGCGACTTCGCGCTCGGCCAGCCCAGCCTCGACGAGGTGTTCCTGGCGCTGACCGGCCACCGGCAGGACGCCGGGACCGAGGCCGCCGAGGACGGCGCCGGCGCCGATGTCCCCTGACCCGTTCCCGTGAGCCCCTCAGAAAGGAAACATCGAAGTGACCGCACCGACCACTTCGCAGCACCCGCCCGTGACCCTGCACCGGGTGCTGTCGGTCCGTACCCGGCCGAAACGCCCCGGCCCGCTGGCGGCCTCGCTCACGCACTTCTGGCGGGCGATGCGGACCTTCCAGCACTTCCCGGCGCAGCTCATCGACATCGTGGTGTTCCCGTTCATCTTCCTGGTGGTGTTCACCTACCTGTTCGGCGGCGCCATCAGCGGGTCCACCGGCGACTACCTCCAGAACTTCGTGCCGGGCATCCTGGTGCAGACGGTGGTGATGATGTCGGTCTACACCGGCACGTCGCTGAACGGCGACATCACCAAGGGCATCCACGACCGGTTCCGCACCCTGCCGTTCTGGCAGCCCGCCACCCTGGTGGGCAACCTGCTGGGTGACGCGGTGCGCTACACGATCGCCCTGACCATCACCCTGCTGCTGGGCCTGGCGCTGGGCTTCCGGCCCGACGGCGTGCCCGGGGTGCTGGTGGCGTTCCTGCTGATGATGTTCTTCGCCTTCGCGGTCAGCTGGATCTTCACCGCCATGGGCGTGGTGGCGTCGCGGCCGGAGACGGTCTCGACCACCAGCATGATGGTGATGTTCCCGCTGGTCTTCGCCAGCAACATCTTCGTGCCCACGGACAGCCTGCCCGGGTGGATGGAGGCGTTCGTGAAGGTCAACCCGATCAGCCACGTCACCACGGCCTCCCGCGGGCTGATGCACGGCAACGCCGACGCCGGCGACATCGCCCTGACCCTGGCCACCTCCGGCGCCCTCATCGCCGTCTCCGCTCCCCTGGCGGTCTACATGTACGCCAACAAGAACAAGCACTGACGAGGTCTCACCCCGGCACGACGAACCATGTGCGTGAGGAGACGGGCGGGGTCAGGTCGCGTCGTCGACCGAGTCGTCCCAGATGACGGTGACGTGAGAGAAGTCCTCGGCGAACGTCAGGCGCACGGACTGGGAGTGCCAGACCGCGGTGTTGTAGACGTAGGCGGTCGGCAAGGAGAAGTGGATGGAGGCCGTCCGGGAGCGCCAGATCGACGGCTCGCACGGCTCGCCCTCGATCTGGATCCACTCGGCGGGGCGGGCGGCCTGGATCTCCCGGGTGGTCGTCCCCAGGTTGCCCGTGTGCGTACTGGTCCTGGTCACCTCCATGGGCACCGGAACGCCGTCCACCAGCACCCGGTACCAGTCCGCCCCCGGCCTTCTGGGGCTGAGGCACACCTGCCGCCCATCCAGCTCGAAATCCACCATGCGGTTCACACTAGAGACGAACGGCGTGGTCCATGGTGTCGGCTTGGTCACCCGTGTCCATGGCCGACCGGTCGGTCGTCACTCTGATGGCCCGAAGCCCATCCCGTCCCGGCGGCAGGGGCCGGTGGGGTTTATGTCGATTGCCGCCCACACCCCGCTCGGTTACTATAAGTCATTATCTAACTACTAAGAGTTTTGGCGGGGTGCTCATGTCGCGTTTGCTGGCTGCCGGTGGTCTCGTCCTGGCGCTACTGGTTCCCGCCTGGCCGGGATCGCAGGAAGGCGCCGTCAAGGCCACCGCGGAGGTGGTCCCCTGCTGGATATGCCCGCCGTACTGTCCGCCCTGGTGCCTGGTGGACTCCCAGCTTCCCGAACCGGGTCCCGAGGTGATCCCCTGGCCGTCGATCTGACGTCCGCCGTCACTCTTCCACGGGTTCCTCGGCAGGGGCCGGGGCCGCAGGCGCTCTCCGGGGCAGGATGGCGCGCACCACGGTGCCGTCGACGCCGCTGGACAGGCTGAACTTGCCGCCCAGTTCGGCGGCGCGTTCGGCCATCGACTGCAGCCCCGTCCCCTGCCGCCGCCGTGCGGGAACGCCCACCCCGTCGTCGCTCACCTCGATCCGCACGCTGTCGGCGTCGGCCGCCAGCGTCACCCGCGCCTGCCGGGCGCGGGCGTGCCGGACCACGTTGGTGACGGCCTCCGCGGTGATGGTGTACGCGGCGGCCTCGGTGGCGGCGGGCAGCCTCGGCAGGGGGTCGGGGTGGAAGCGGACGGTGAGGCGTGGCGTTCCCCCGCTGATGCTGGCGGCCAGCCGGCGTACCGCGCCACCGAGCCCGATCTCGGCCAGCGCGCCCGGCACCAGGCCCTCGCTGACCCGCCGCACGTCGTCGATCAGCCTCGCCACCTGGGTGGAGATCGCCTCCAGGGACGCGGCGGCGGGCGAGCGGTCCGCGATGGTGGACCGCGTGGTGTCGATGTTCAGCCGCAGCGCCGACAGGGCCGGGCCGATGCCGTCGTGGATGTCGCGGCGTAGCCGGCGGCGCTCCTCCTCCCGCGCCGTGATGATCTGCTCGCGGCTGGCGCGCAGGTCCTCGTACAGCCGCAGGAACGCCACGGCGGGGGCCGCCTGGACGGCCAGCAGCCGCAGGACCTCCCGGTCCTGGCCGTCCAGGGCGGCGTCGCCGTGGCGCGGGTGGACGCGCAGATGCCCGATGACCGTCCCGTCGTAGGTGAGGTCGAAGTTCTCCGGAGCGTGGCGCGCGTCGCCCCGGGCGGCCAGCTCCCGCAGGCCGTCACGGGTCCGCACCAGGAGCGCCGCCGCGGGCAGGCGCAGGCTCGTCACGACCGTGTCGCACAGCAGCGCGGGGGCGTCCTGGGGGCGCACCATCTGGCCCAGCCGCCGGGTGAGGTCCCGGACGACCTGGTAGGGCTGCGCGCGCCCGCCGTAGTAGAGGCGGTCGACGACGCGGGCGCACCATCGCGCGGTGGGGCGCAGCGCCACGCCGACGACGAAGGTCAGGCACGCCAGCAGGACGGTCTGAGGGCTGTGCGCGCCGGGCGCGGCCGCCGACACCGCGGCGATCGCGATGCCGTACCCGGTCAGCAGGCCCGTGGTGAGCAGGAAACCCGTCAGCAGGCGGCGCGCCGACCGGTCGATCGCCCACAGGCGGTCGCGGGTGAACATGTGGCCGACGGCGGCCGTCCACAGCACCGCGCCGCCGCCCAGCAGCAGGGCCCGCGGCCACCCCCGCAGGTGCAGCCAGTAGGCGACCTGCAACGCCACGACCCATACCGCGAACGGGACGATGAAGGCGGCCGCGTGCCGCCGCGACCGCTCCGGTGCCCGCCGCCAGTGCGGCAGCATCAACGCCAGCGCGATCACGACCAGGGTGATCGCGCTGGCCTCGATGGGGACCCGGAGCGTCCGGTACAGCAGGTCGGCGGCCTGGGCGAGCGGGCCGTGACGCAGCGGGTTGGCCACGCCGAACTGCGCGGGCTCGCGCGCGACCGGCAGGTAGGCCTGCACCAGCGCCCAGACGACCAGCGCCGCGACGTACCAGCGCAGACGGCGGTGGGGCAGCCGGCCGGAGGGGAACAGCAACGGCAGGACGCCGATCATGACCGTGTGCGGGGCGGTGCCGAGCACCCAGACCAGCAGCACCGCCGTCACCACGCCCACGCCCGCGTTCTCGGGGTGCGCGATCACGGCGCCGACCGCCGTCCGGGCCATGATGGTCCCCAGCGCGGTGCCGAGCAGCAGCCAGCCGATGACCTGCCCGCGGCGGTGCGCGACGATGAACAGTCCCGCCGTGGCCAGGGTGACGCCCACCAGAACGGGCGCGGCGTCGTCGAGCACGACGGCCGCCGGCTCCGGGCCGCGGGCCAGCCGTTCCAGCGTCAGCGCGCCCCAGGACACCAGGCACGCCAGCGCGACGACGCACATCGTCGTGGCCAACCCCAGGTCCAGCCGGGACATCGTGGCGCGGCCGCGCCACCGGGTTCGGGCGGGCTTGCTGGTCATGAGCGAGGTCCCTTCGTCGCCAGCGGGGTTGCGACTCCCTCAACGATCACCCGCCCGGCGTCCCGGGCACCTGGGTACGGTGCCTCACACCGGCCCGGCGGGCGACGCCGACCCCACGAGATCGCCACCGAGGGTAATGGAGCGGATCCACTTAGTATTGACGCATGGACCAGTCCGCCGTACGCGTCCTGATCGTGGACGATCACCCGCTCTTCCGTGAGGGACTGCGCGGCGCCCTCGACAGCGCCCCCGACATCCGCGTGGTGGGCGAGGCGGGCACCGCCGCCGAGGTGCCCGACGCGGTGGAGCGCCACCGCCCCGACGTGGTGCTGATGGACATCGCCCTGCCCGACCGGTCGGGCATCGAGGTGACCCGATCCCTGGCCGAAGGCGCCCCCGACCTGCCGGTGCTGATGCTGACGATGAGCGCCGACGACGACAGCCTGCTGACCGCCCTGCGCGCGGGGGCCCGCGGCTACCTGGTCAAGGGCGCCGGCCGGGACGAGGTCCTGAACGCCGTCCGCACGGTCGCCGCGGGCGGCGCGGTGTTCGGCCCGGAGATCACGGGACGGATCACCGCGCTGCTGGACGGCGCCCGCCGTTCGGCCGTCGCGCCGCCGCTGCCGGTGCTGACCTCCCGCGAGCGCGAGGTGCTCGACCTGGTCGCCCGCGGCCTCAGCAACCACCGCATCGCCCAGGAGCTGGTGCTGTCCGAGAAGACCGTGCGCAACCACCTCGGGCACATCTTCGACAAGCTCCAGGTCACCTCCCGGGCCGAGGCCGTCGCCCGCGCCCGGGACGCCGGACTCGGGACCGACTGAGACGACGCCGGGCCGTGTCGTGGCGGGCGCACCATGTGCCCGGGACGGCGGGCGGCCCATCGTTGGGCACCTGACCGGGCCCCAAGGGGCCGGATGTTCGGGGAGGTGCCACCGATGGCGAACGTTCGGAATCTCGATCCGGCGGTCCTGGATCCCGCGACCGTCACCGACGCGTCGTACGGGTCCGCCGGGGAGCGGCCGGTCCAGTGGGGGGTGCGGCACGCCGCCTCACCGGACCAGGTGTCGCACATCGATCCGCGCGCCGACCGGGCCGACGCGATCCACTGGCGCGACAGCCTGCGCTGGTGCGGCAACCGGGACGCCGAGCTGGTGTTCCGTCACGGCGACGGCTCCTGGCGGGGGGACGACGCGCGGCCCGCGGCCGACGGCTCGCCGCGCCGGGGGGACCGATGAACGCCCGGCGCCCGACCCTGCTGGTCACCGGTGGCAGCGGCGTGCTCGGACGGCATCTGGTACGCCGCGCCACCGAGCACGGGTACCGGGTGGTCGCGCTGGACGTCCGCCCGCCCGCGTCGCGGTCCGACCTGGTCGCGGCGCAGGTGGGCGACGTCCGCGACGAGGGGCTGGCGGACCGGCTGACGCGGGGCGCGACCGCGGTGGTGCACTGCGCCGCGGCGCTGCCCAGCCACCGCCCGGAGGAGATCTGGTCGGTGGACGTGGACGGGACGCGCACGCTGCTGGCGGCCGCCGCCCGCAACGGCGTCGAACGCTTCGTCCACGTCTCCTCCACCGCGGTCTACGGCCTGCCGCGCCTGCGGCCGACGCCCGAGGACCATCCCCTGGAGGCGGTGGACCCCTACAACCGCGCGAAGATCGCGGCCGAGGAGGTCTGCGCGCGGTTCCGGGAGCGCGGGATGTGCGTCCCGGTGCTGCGCCCCAAGACCTTCCTCGGACCCGAACGCCTGGGCATCTTCGCGATGCTGTTCGAGTGGGCGGGCGAGGGGCGCGACTTCCCGCTGCCCGGCGGCGGGCGCGTCCGGTGCCAGATGCTCGACGTCGACGACCTGTGTGACGTCGTGCTGCGGGTGCTCGGCCTGCCCGCCGCGGAGGTCGACGACGTCTTCAACGTCGCGGCCGCGAGTTTCGGCACGCTCCGCCAGGATTTCCAGGCCGTTCTGGACGCCGCCGGGAAAGGCGGCCGGGTGGTGTCGGTACCGGCCAGGCCCGCCGAGGCGGTGCTGCGCGTCCTGGCGCGGATGAAGGTCTCGCCCGTCTACGAGCGGCTCGCGCGGAAACTGCTGGAGGACTCCTACGTCTCCATCGAAAAGGCGCAGGACAGGCTCGGTTTCCGTCCCAGGTACTCCAACACCGAGTCGCTGCTGCGCACCTACGAGTGGTACCGGGCCGACGTCCGGCCGGGCTCCGGCCACCGAACGGGCCGGACCCACGACCAGCCCTGGCGGCAAGGGGCGCTGCGGCTGGCCAAGGCGATCTTCTGAAGGGGGCACGGCATGACGACCGTGGCGAATGACGAACAGGTGGCGGCAAGCCCCTCCAACCGTGACCGCGCGCGCACGCTGCTGTCGCTGCTGCGGCCGGCGCAGTGGTTCAAGAACCTCGTGGTCGCCGTCCCGCTGGTGCTGGTGGGCGACGGATGGGAATGGTCGCGGCTCGCCGCGGTCCTGTTCGGCGTGTTCCTGTTCACCTGCGCGGCATCGGCCACCTACGTGGTGAACGACATCGCCGACCACAGGCGCGACCGCTCCCATCCGGTGAAGCGGGGGCGCCCGATCGCCAGCGGCGCGGTCGGCGTGCGCCGCGCGGTCGCGGTGGCCGCGCTGGTCTACGCGGTGACCGCCGCCGCCATCGCCGTCCGGCCGATGGCCCTGGCGGTGCCGGTGGTGCTCTACATCGCGCTCAACCTGCTGTACAGCACGGTGCTCAAGCACGTGGCGCTGGTGGACGTGTTCATGCTGGCGTCCGGGTTCGCGCTGCGGGTGGCGTGCGGGTCCCTGGCGGTCGGCGACCGGCCCTCGCCCTGGCTGCTGATCTGCGTCCTGTCCGCCTCGCTGCTGCTCGGGCTGGGCAAGCGCCGCCGGGAGATGGGCGACGGGGCCGTGGCCGACCTCGGGGCGCTGCTGCACCGGCCCGCGCTGAGCGGCTACTCCCGGCAGCTCATCGACTCGCTGGTGGCGGTGACCGGCGCCGTCGCCGTGGTCGGCTACGTGGCCTACCTCAGCGTCGAGGTGACCGGCCGCCCGGTGGGGTGGTTCACCGTCATGGCCTCCACGCCGCTGGTGATGTTCGGGCTGGCCCGGTACCTCCAGGTGCTGATCGTGGGCGAGGGGGGCGGCGACCCGGCGCGCACGCTGGTCACCGACCGCCCGCTGCTGGTCGTGGGCGCCCTGTGGTCGCTGTGCTTCGTGCTCCCCCCGCTCGTCGCCTGAGCGACGGGCCCGTTCCCCGACAAGACGAACAGACGAGGTGGACACCGATGAGTCCGACGGTCTCCGTGATCATCCCGAACTACAACTACGAGAAGACGCTGGGCCTCTGCCTGAGCGCCGTGTACGACCAGACCCACCGGCCCGCCGAGGTCATCGTCGTGGACGACGGCTCCACCGACGACAGCCTCACGATCGCCGCGCGCTTCCCCTGCACCGTCCTGACGTCCGGGAGCAACCGCGGGGTGGCCGCCGCGCGCAACCTCGGCGCGGCGAGGGCGACCGGGGACGTGCTGTTCTTCCTCGACTCCGACGTGGTCCTGCGCGACGACGCCATCGCCCAGGCGGTGCGGCTGCTGGAGGAGGACCCGTCGCTGGGCTCGGTGTGCGGGATCTACACACCGGCCCCGCTCATCCGCGACTCGCTCGTCGAGGAGTACCGGTCGCTCCAGGCGCACTACTGGCGCAAGAGCTCGGTGGGCCTGGTCAACGTCGGGTTCTTCTCGCTCGGCGCCGTCCGGCGGACGGTGTTCGAGGAGATCGGGCCGTTCAACGAGCGGCTCTGGCAGACCGAGGAGGTCGACTACGGCCAGCGGCTGAGCCGGCGTTACGGGCTGCTGCTGACCGACAAGGTCGTCGGCCGCCACGATGACGACGACGCCCTGTGGCCCCTGATGCGCAAGCTGGCCCGCCGCGCGCGGCTGCGCGTACCGCTCTACCTGCGGCGGCGACGGTTCATGACCGGGTTCGAGACCCGGGAACGGGCGCTGGGAGTGCTCGCCGCCGGCGTCTCGGCGGCGGCGCTGCTCGCCTCGCCCGCCGCGCCGTCACCGGTGGTGCCGGGAGCCGTCGCGCTGGCCGGGCTGGCCGCGTTCGCCGCGTCCGACCGCCACATGTACCGCTTCGTGCGACGCGAGCGGGGCCGGGCGTTCCTCGCGTACTTCCTGGCCGTGCACTACCTGGTGGCGCTGTCGATCGCGTCCGGTGTGGCCGCCGGGCTGTTCCGGTACGCCGTCAGCGCCGAGTTCCGGGGCCTGTACGACACCGCGCCCGTCACCGTTGGAGGAGCCGGTGAGCGATGACCGCGCCGCGACGACCACGCGGCGATCCCGTGTCCGGAAGGTCCTGGTGGTCGTGTGGGGACTGTGGCTGCTGTACGCGCTGCTCAACGCGGCACTGGCGGGCCTCTGGTGGGTGTGGCTGGTGCCCTCCTCCGTCCCGCCGGTGCTGTTCCTCGCCGCCCCGGCCCTCGCCGCCGCGGTGGCGGCCGGCCTGCGCACCCGATCGACGGCGATGTGGCTGTCGATCGCGGCCGGGCTCGTGCTCGGAGCGCCGCAGAGCGACCTGACCGTCACGCCGTCCTCGCCTTCGGCGTCCCAGGGAGGCGTCCGCCTGATGTCATGGAACACCGAATACTGGGACCAGGACGAGGACCCCCGGTCCTTCTACGGCTTCATCCGCGGGCAGAACGCCGACATCTACCTGTTGCAGGAGTACGTCCACTGGAACGGCCACACCACCACGCCCCTCGACCGGCGCGCCGACCTGCGCGAGTGGTTCCCCGGCTATCACGTGGCCGTTCAGGGCGAGCTGGTCACGCTGTCGCGCGACCCCATCGTGGCCGGTGTCCGCGTATCACCGAACGTCCTGCGGACCGACATCCAGCGGGGCACCACCCGGATCGCCGTCTACAACGTTCACCTTCCGGTGCACCTGGACCTGGCGCGCAGTCCCCTGAGCGGCGGGTTCTGGTCGACCGTGCGGGAGCGTCACGCCCGGCGCCAAGCCGAACTGTCGGCACTGCGGGCCAGCCTGCGGCAGGAGCGGGGCCCCCGCCTGGTGGCGGGCGACTTCAACTCCTCCTCGGCCACCGGGGACATCGACTGGCTCCGGCAGAGCATGCGGGACGCCGCGGGCACCGGCTACCCGCGTTCGTGGCCGCAGGGCGGCGGCCTTCCCCCGCTGTGGCGCCTGGACTGGTGCTTCGTCGCCGGAGGGCTGTCGGCCGACCGCTACGAACTCCGGACGGCCCCCTCCTCCGACCACCGCCCGCAGATCGTCGACCTCTCGGGCGGCCGCCATGGCTGACCGCCTGCGCCGCGTCCCCTGGCGGGCGCTCGTCGCCTTGGTCACGATCCTCACCGGATGCGGCTACCTGTGGGCGCACCGGGCCCAGGTCACCGGGCTGGCCCTGCGCGAGGGGGCCGGCGTGCCGGTCGGCCTCCTGACCGCGTTCGCCGGAACGGTCACCGGCGGGCTGGCCTGGCGCGAGGTGCTGGCCGCGCTGGGAACGCCGCTGGGACGCCTGCCCGCGCTGGCGTCCTACCACAGCAGCCAGATCGGCAAGTACCTGCCCGGCGGCGTGGGCCCGGTGGCCGTCCAGATCACCTGGAGCCGGTCGATCGGCGCGACACCGGCCCTGGTCATGCGCAGCTACCTGCTGTCACTCATGCTGTCGTCGGCGTCGGGACTGGCCGTCGGCGGGCTGATGATGGCGCCGCGCTGGCCGCTGGGCGGGGGCCTCCTCGCGTCCGCCGGGACGGCGGGGTCCGTACTCCTGCTGTCGCGTCGCGGAGCCGCCGCGCTCGGCGCCGTCCTCAGCCGGTTGCCGAAGGCGCCGATCCCGGCGATACCGGTCGGCGCCCGGTGGGGCCGCGCGTACGCGCTGATGGTGGCCGGCTGGCTGCTCCTGGGCCTCCACGTCGGCGTCCTGCTCGACGGGTCGCCCACCGGCAGCGCCGCCGCGGTGGGGGCCGCGATCTGCGCGACCGTGACGGGGGCGGTCGCCGTGGTGCTGCCCGGAGGGCTCGGCGCCCGCGAGGGAGCGCTCTACTGGTTCCTGACGCGCACGGCGACGGCCGGACCGGCCGGGGTGACGGTGGCGCTCTCAAGCCGGATGATCACCCTCGTCACCGACATCGTCCTCGGACTGGTCGCCACCGCCGTCCTCCTGCACCTGCGCAGGAAGGCCGGCACCGGTCCCGTTCCCCGTCCCGACCCGCCGACGCCTCCAACATCGACAGAAGGCCCTGATCCCCACCGCGAACGGTGTCCATCAGGCCGTAACGAGCGCGATGAACGGCACGGCGAACAAGGCTTCGCCCCCGCGACACCCAAGCGGCAATGACATGGCCTTCCAGTCTTGGACCGGGTCCGGGGGGCGAAGACGACGTCGGCTCAGAGCGATGCGGGCCCTCACATGGCTCGGTGGCGGCCAGGGTCGTGTGCTCCGCCCACCCGAGGAGCCCGCGTTCGTGACACACTCGCTGGACAAGACGAGCTGATTGAGTGGGGCCGCTGACCTGCCGAACCGGGCTGTCGACGCCGGCACCAGCGTTGTGACCGAAGTTCTCCACCCTGAGGGGCCGCTTCCCCGAAGGCCGGGTGTTCATCGAAGGAAGCGACATCGTGAGCAGCAACCTGCAGGTCGCCGTGGTCGAACGGCGCGACACCGTGGTGGTCCTGGCGGTCACCGGCGAGCTCGACATGCGCACCAGCGCCCGGTTCCTCGACGCGGCCCGGGGCAACGCCGACCCCGGTCACCCCGACGTGATCCTGGACCTGGTCGGCGTGCCGTTCTGCGACTCCAGCGGGCTGAACGCCCTGGTCCTGCTGTACCGGCGGCTGCATGCCGCAGGTGGCTCGCTCACCCTGGCGCAGGTGCCCGACCGCCTGGCCCGGCTGCTGTCGCTCACCGGTGTCGACCGGCTGATCCCCAGCCACCTCACCACCAAGGCGGCCCTGGCCGCCCACTCCACCACGCGGAACAGCCACCCCGCGTCCTGAGTGCGGTCATCCCGCGAGGAAACGCAGGAGCTCCGCGGTGACGAACCGGGGGTTCTCCTCGACGAGCCAGTGTCCTGCCTTCGGCACGTCCACCGCGCGCACGATGTTGGTCATGCGTGGGGCCACCGTGGCCCGGATCGCGTCGAGCTGGCCTTGGGCGGTCATGAGCAGAGCCGGGACACGTGTCGGTGCCGCCGCCACGGTGTCGCGGACGTCCTTGTCGAGGGCGCGGTAGAGCTCGAAGCCTCCCGACAGGACCTC
The DNA here is from genome assembly GCF_001552175.1 of Actinomadura kijaniata NBRC 14229. Lineage (GTDB taxonomy): Bacteria > Actinomycetota > Actinomycetes > Streptosporangiales > Streptosporangiaceae > Spirillospora > Spirillospora kijaniata. Next base: position 28,851 of record NZ_BCQR01000046.1, on the reverse strand, counting down.
GGGCCGGCGGTAGGTCCGTGCGTACTCGTTGACCTCGGCGTCGGTGAACGGGGATCGCCGCGAGGTGCCACCGAACGCCGTGCCCCCGAACGAGACCTGGGGATAGAACAGCGCCAGGTACTCGCGGACATCGTCGCCGACGACCGCCTCGGGGACCCGCCGCTGGGAGTGGAAGGCGATGTGCCAGCTCAGCGAACGGTACGTGGACGCGTTGATCGCGGGTCCGGGGAGTGGCAGGTCGAAGTAGCCGAGACGTGCGGTGTCGCCGGGGAACTGGCTGGCGTACTGGAACGCCACCGCGGCACCGAAGTCGTGCCCGACGACGCGGGCGTCGCGTACCCCGAGACGATCGGCGATCAGCCTGTGCACGTACCGCGCCAGAGTGGCTTTGTCGTAGCCGGTAGGTGAGCCGGTGCTGTCCCCCAGGCCGGGAAGGTCGACGGCGTAGACGGTGTGCTTCTCGGCGAGCGCGGGCATGATCGGCCACCAGCCGTACCAGGTCTGGGGCCAACCATGGATCAGCACGACCGGCGTGCCGCTGCCACCGGTCACATAGTGCATGCGCACGCCGTCGACGTCGGCGAACCCGTGCCGGAAGGCGCTCTGGAACGCCGGGTCGCGCTGGACGGCGACGGCGTGGGGAGCGACGTTCCCGGCCGGCGACGTGGAGCAGGCTGCGGTGCCGGCCGGGAGCACGAGGGTGAGCGCGAGGGCCGCCGCGGTACGCGCGGATCGGAGGAGACGGCGCGTCAGCGACCGGGGTGCGGTGATCATGTGTTCCTGTCCTGGGGAGGGTGGCGGGGTCAGCGCCCGGTCGTACCGTCGATGAGTTCGCGGAGGATGTCCGCGTGGCCCGCGTGGCGGCCGGTCTCCTCGATCATGTGGGTGAGCGCCCAGCGGATGCTGGGAACGGGACGGCCCGGCCGCGCTCGGGGAACCGGCGCGCCGGGATCGGCGCACCGGTCGAGGACGGCGTTCGCGCGCTCGACCGTCTCTCGGTAGCGGGCGACGACATCGGCCACGCTGTCGGCCGGTGCGGCCTGGAACGTCGCCTGCCAGTCGGTGACGTCGTCTCCGAGGAAGGTCGAGCGTTCGACGAAGGCCAGGTGGTCGAGCAGGCCGAGCAGGTTCGTGCCCGACGGCACCGCGGCTGTTCGCACCTGCGGTTCGGGGGCACCATCGACCTTCGCGACGATCGATGCCCGGAGGTAGTCGAGGAATCCGCGCAGGACCTCGGTCTCGCTGCTTCCGGTCCGGGGCGGCGGGGTGTCGCCGCGGCGCGTGGTGGCGGGCACGGTGGTCTCCTTGCTCTGTCGGGAGCGGTGCTGGTCGCCGTGTCAGGCGGTGCGGCGGATGAGGAGGACATGGTCGGTGACCTCGGCGGTGCGCCCGCCCGGCCCAGTCGCGGTCCGGCGGGGCGCGTCGGCCCGCTCGACCGTCCACGTCGCCGCGTCCAGACCGATGCTCGCGGCGACCTCGCGCGGGCTCGGGTACGTGACGTCGGGATCCTGGTTCCACGACCACGGCGCGGTCGAACCATGGTCGACGACCAGCAGCCGTCCGTCCGGGCGCAGCGCGCACGCGGCCGAACGCAGGACGGTGGCTCGGTCCAGGTCCAGGGGCGTGTGCAGGTAGTGGGCGCAGACCAGGTCGAATCCACCCTGCGGGAAGGACTCGTGCAGGTCGTGCCGCTCGGCGATCACGCGGCCGCCCAGGCCGTGTGATCGGGCAAGGGCGGCGAGCCGCTCGACCGCCACGGCCGAGACGTCGACGGCGGTGACGTGCCACCCCTGGCGGGCGAGCCACAGCGCGTCGCCGCCGTCGCCGCATCCCAGGTCCAGCGCGTCGCCGGGCGGCAGGCCCGTGACCGTCTCGGTGAGGAGGGCGTTCGGCCGCGGGTCGACGGCCGCCGTTCGGGCCGCGTGAACGCTGTCCCAGAACGTGACCGCATCGGTGGTGCTCATCGAGACTCCTTCTGTCGGCACGCGCCCAGTTTTGCCAGGCGCCCCACGATCTGGCACGCAATCTTGCGGTTCCGGCAAGATGGCCTCGTGGACCGCACAACGGAAGACGTTCTCGAAGCGGTGGGACCTCGGTTGCGGGCGCTGCGTCGCGACCGCGGCATCACCCTCGCCGACCTCGCGGCGGCGACCGGGGTGTCGGAGAGCACCCTGTCCCGGCTGGAGAGCGGACAGCGCCGGGCGACCCTGGAGTTGCTGCTACCGCTGGCCCGTCTCTACGACGTTCCGCTGGACGACCTCGTCGGCGCCCCGCGCACGGGCGACCCCCGGATCCACCTCAAGCCGGTCCGCCGGTTCGGGATGGTCTTCGTGCCGCTGTCCCGGCGGCCGGGCGGCGTGCACGCGTTCAAGATGGTCATCCCCGCCCGGCCGTCCCCGCTCGAACCGACCCCGCAGACCCACGAGGGCTTCGAGTGGCTGTACGTGCTCAGCGGGCGCCTGCGGCTGGTGGTCGGCGAGCGCGACCTGACGTTGCCGCCCGGTGAGGCGGCCGAGTTCGACACGTCGCTGCCGCACTGGCTGGGCAGCGCCGACGGCGGCGCGGTCGAGCTTCTCATCCTGTTCGGCCTGCAAGGGGTGCGTGCACACGTACGCGCCGATGCTCACCGGTCGTCTCCCGACGGGAGCCAGGGGTAGCCCTCGTCCCCTCACGTCCACCTCCGGCGGATCGGGCCGCTTCCGCGGTCTGCGGCCACCGTCCGCCGGGCGTTGATTCACTACTCAGTGGTACTCTATAGTGGTACTCGGTACTACAAAGTACCTGCAGACCGAAGAGGGCCCGCGATGGACGACCTGACGGAGATGCTCAAGGGCACGCTGGAGGGCTGCGTGCTCCAAATCATCAGCGACGAGGAGACCTACGGGTACGCCATCACGCGTCGGCTGAACGACCTCGGCTTCGCCGACGTCGTCGAGGGGACCGTGTACACGATCTTGCTGCGGCTGGAGAGGAACGGGCTCGTCCAGGTGACGAAGCGGCCGTCCGAACTGGGCCCGCCGCGCAAGTTCTACGCGCTCAACGACGCCGGACGTGAGCACCTGGCGAAGTTCTGGGCGAAATGGCAGTACGTCTCATCACGCATCGACAGCCTCAAGGAGGGCGGGAGATGAACTTCTGGGAGACCATCACAGGCAGCGACCTCACCCGGGAATGGAAGGCGTTCGACGCCCGGGCCCAGGCCCTGCCGGAGGACTACCGGGCGGCGTGGGCACAGATCAAGAACCACCTGCTTCCCCACGCGGACTTCACCGGCCGCAACCTGATGCCGATCCTCGACGCCGCCCTGGGGCTGCTGGAGGAGACCGCGGCGGACGGGCAGAGCGTCCGCGAGGTGCTCGGCGAGGACATCGCGGGCTTCTGCGCGGCGCTGGCCGGTGGGCAGGGGGCTCGAACCTACCGCGACCGGTGGCGTGAGCAGTTGAACAGGAACGTCGCAAGGAAACTGAGCCGGCTGGGAGGCTGACGTGGGTATCCAGGACATCATCGAGGGCAAGAAGCAGTGGCGGGCGCACATGGCGCGCGTCAAGGCGCTCCCGGCGGACTACCAGATCGTCTACAAGGAGATGCAGCGGTACCTGTTCAAGGTCGGGCCGGTCGACCTGCCTGACGGGCCCCTGCTCCCGGGGATCGTCGACTTCTTCGAGGAGGGCGCCGCCGCGGGCAAGGGGGTCTTGGAACTCACCGGCAACGACGTCGCCGCCTTCTGCGACGACCTGATCAAGGACTCCCCCACCTACGCGGACCTCTACCAGGACTCCAAGCGCGAGGGGTCCGGCACGGTCGAGAGGTAACACCCCTCAACCGGAGCCGATGGAGCCCTTCGACGGGTGAGCCGACGGACAGCCTCGGTTCCCTGACCAGCGACAGCCTGCGCGTCGCCGTGCGTGCCGAGTCGCGCCGATCCCTTCCCCAGGCCATCGTCATGGCCGCTCGTGCCGCTCGTGCCGCTCGGTCGGCCGACGCCGGGGCCCCGGCACGGCGAGTCGGCGACTGCCGCGCGGCCCGGTGAGTGCGGCCGCCTGAACACCCCCACCGAGCAGCCCACCACGGACGACCACCGATCGCCGAAGCCGTGCACGGCACGCTCCTGCCGGCCCGGCGGCATCACCGCGCGCGGCCCTTGATCCCCTGTCCCCCTGTCCTCTGCGAGGAGTACCCCCATGACGAACCTGGCCATCGCGGCCAGCGGACTGCGCAAGTCCTACCGCGGCAAGAACGGCGACAAGGTCGTGCTCGACGGCATCGACCTGGCCGTCCCCGAAGGAACGATCTTCTCCCTGCTCGGCCCCAACGGCGCCGGCAAGACCACCACCGTCCAGATCCTGTCCACCCTGATCCCGGCCGACGGCGGCGACATCCGGGTGGCGGGTCACGACCTGGCCAAGGACCCCCAGGCGGTGCGCGCGTCCATCGGTGTCACCGGCCAGTACTCGGCCGTGGACAAGCTGCTGACCGGCGAGGAGAACCTCAACCTCATGGCCGACCTGCACCATCTGCCGCGCCGCGCGGGCCGGCAGCTCACCGCGCGGTTGCTGGAGCGGTTCGACCTGGTCGAGGCCGCCGGGAAACCCGTCTCCACCTACTCCGGCGGCATGCAGCGCCGCCTGGACCTGGCCATGACCCTGGTCGGAAACCCGCGCGTCATCTTCCTGGACGAGCCCACCACCGGCCTGGACCCGCGCAGCCGCCGCTCCATGTGGCAGATCATCCGGGAGCTGGTCGCCGACGGCGTCACCATCTTCCTCACCACGCAGTACCTGGAGGAGGCCGACCAGCTCGCCGACCGCGTCGCGATGCTCGACCACGGCACGCTGATCGCCCAGGGCACCCCCGAAGAGCTCAAGCGGCTCATCCCCGGCGGGCACGTCAGCCTGCGCTTCGCCGACCAGCACCACGTCGACTCCGCCCTGCGCGCCCTGGGCACCGGCTTCCTCGACGGCGACGCCCTCACCCTGCAGATCCCCAGCGACGGCAGCGTCGGCTCCCTGCGCCGGATGCTCGCCCGCCTGGACGACCACTCCATCGACGTCGAGGAACTGTCGGTCCACACCCCCGACCTCGACGACGTCTTCCTCACCCTCACCGGCAACCCCAAGGACGCAGTTCGATGAGCACCGCCGTTCGCACCCATCCCCTGGCCGACTCGGCGACGATGATCCGCCGGCGCCTGAAGCACATGCTCCGCTATCCGGCGATGACGGTGCAGATCATCGGCATGCCGGTCGTCTTCCTGCTGCTGTTCGTCTACGTCTTCGGCGGCACGCTCGGCAACGGGCTCGACGGCGGAGGAGGCCGCCAGGCGTACATCGACTACGTGACCCCCGGCATCATCCTGATGACCACGGTCGGCGCCGCCACCAGCACCGCCATCTCGGTGTCCATGGACATGGCCGAGGGGATCGTCGCCCGGTTCCGGACTATGGCCATCTCCCGGTCGTCGATCCTCACCGGGCACGTCGTCGGCACCCTGGTCTCCATCGCGATCAGCATCGTGGTCGTCACCGTCGTCGCCCTGGCGATCGGCTTCCGGCCCAACGCCAACCCCGCCGAGTGGGTCGCCGCCGCGGGCCTGCTGACGCTGTTCGTCTTCTCGCTCACCTGGCTGGCCGTCGCGCTCGGCCTGGTGGCCAAGAACCCCGAGAGCGCCAGCAACGCGCCCCTGCTGCTGATGCTCCTGCCGTTCTTCGGCAGCGGCTTCGTGCCCACCGACTCGATGCCGACCGCCCTGCGCTGGTTCGCCGAGTACCAGCCGTTCACGCCCGCCATCGAGACCCTGCGCGGCCTGCTGATGGGCGACGCCATCGGCACCAGCGCCTACCAGACCATCGCCTGGTCCGTGGGCATCACCCTGGTCGGTTTCCTCTGGTCGGTGAAGCTGTTCAGCCGCGGCCCCAGCCGCTGACCGAATCCACCGTCGGCGAACCGGCCCGACAGGGCCGTCAGACCTACGGGTCCGACGGCCCTGAACCTTTCGACACCGAAACCGCCGCTCAGGTCGGCACGGCGTGTCGGAGCTCCTCGTTTCTACGAACCACACGAGCTACATCCGGGTCCGCGCGTACGCATGCAGCGCGTCGCGGACGAACCTCGCCCCCGCGGCGTCGTCGTACATGCCCGCGAAGCGGGGGTCGTCGACGTACATGTCCCCCAGGCCTTTCACCATCTCGACCGAACGTTCCCGGTCGCCCTCGGCCGTGGGGGTGCCCGGGATCTGGCTCAGCCACCGGACGTGCCGGGCGGCCAGCGACTGAGCGTGCTCCGATGTCGGCGCGACCCCGGCCTTCGCCGCGGCGACCCATGCGGCGACGAGGTCTTCGGCGTCCTGCTTCCAGGCCCGCTGCTGGGCCAGGGTCTTGCCGTGCCACCAGTCGTTGCTCACCTGGAACGCGTGCTCGCCCCAGCGTGAGATCACCTCGTCCTTGTAGTGGTCGTTGAACCCCGCCAACATGACGTCCATCCGCGGTTCCGCCCCCGCCTCCAGGGCTTCGAGCGTGTGACGCACCGACCGGATCTGCCGTTCGATGCGGTCCCGTTCCTCTTCCAGTGCGGCGATGTGGGCGCGCAGCCCGTCGCACGCGTCCACCTCGTCGGCCAGGACCTTGGCGATGGCCGGCAAACCCATGCCCAGCCGGCGCATGAGCAGGATCCGCTGGAGGCGGGCGACCGCGGTGGAGTCGTAGTAGCGGTACCCGTTCGCGCCGATCCGGGACGGGGCCAAGAGCCCGAAGCTGTCGTAGTGACGCAGGGTGCGGCTGGTGATGCCGGCCCTTACCGCGAGTTCCTGGATCGTCCACTCCATCGTTCCAGTGTCACCCGCGATGGACCGTGGCGGCGATGATCTCCGAGCTGTCGGCGTGCAGGGCCTGCGCCGCCGTCTGCCCGGTCGCCGCCAGGTAGGCGTCGACCAGCCGGTTGCCCGCGGCGTACCCGGCGCCCATCGGCAGTCCCACCGGGGTGAGGCCGAAGCGTTCGGCGCTGGGGTCGCCGTGCACCCAGGCGGTGAAGTTCTGCATGCCTGTCACGTCGAGTCCGGTGAGCACCTTGCGGAAGACCTCGTCGTCGTGCAGGTGCGGCACGCCGATGCGGGTGGGGCCGAGCTCGTCGCCGTAGAGCTGCCGGGCGAAGGCGTCCGCCAGGCCCTCGGAGACGATGTGATCGCCGACCGTGACGGTCATCGGGTTCCACACGACCCCGCCCGGTCCGAACCGCAGGTTGTGGTGGAGTTCGTGCACGGCGGTGGCCTCCAGCCGCTCCACGTTCTCGGGGAACGGCCAGAGCGTGATCACGATGTGGCCCGAGATGCCGCCGAACCCGGTCACTCCCCGGCAGGGCCCCATGAAGTGCTCGTCACCCGGATCACCGAGCACGAACAGCACGGTGATGTCCGGGACCTCCAGCCTCGGCGTCGCCTCCAGCAGGACGGCGAGGGCATCGTCGAGGGCGCGTCGCATCCGTTCCCAGGCCCCGGCCGCCGCCAGGGTTTCGAGCGCGTCGAGGCAACGCCGCTCGTCGCGGTCGATGGGGAACCCGGACGCTTCGAGGTGCATGGCCACCAGGTCGATCTCGCCGGGGTGGTAGCGGTACATGTCCCTGGTGGGCTCCAGCATCGAACGCAGCAGGCCGACGCGGTCCGCGACCGGGGCCAGCAGGATCCGCCGCATGGCGGAGTAGGTGTCAAGAACAGTGATCGACATGGCCGCGATGCTAGAAGTTGACGCAACGTCAGGGTCAAGCCGGCGGTGCCGATCCGATCCGAGTCCCCGAAGCGCTGCTCCCCTAGGCCCCGACATAGCGTTCACTTGCAATCCAATGCAACGACCTGTAGGGCGGCGTTGCATTATCTTGCAAGATCGATGCAACGATTGCTCTGCATCTACCTGCATAAACTTGCTTTAGTCGCAACGATCTTCTTGCGGATTCCGTCAAGGCAACGTAGCTTTTCCAATGTCAGAAACGACGAGCGTAGGAGCCCACGATGCAGACGTTCTCCACCCCCGCCCCGATCACCGTCGCCCTGGACATCCCCGCCGGGCGCGTGCAGTTCATCGCCGCCGACCGGACCGACACCACCGTCCAGGTCCGCCCCGCCGACCCCTCGCACGGCCGCGACGTCAAGATGGCCGAACAGACCACGGTCGACTACCGCGACGGTGTCCTGCGGATCATGGCCTCGGCCAAGAACCAGATCCTCGGCCCGTCCGGGTCCATCGAGGTGACCGTCCAGCTGCCCGCCGGTTCCGGGGTCGAGGCGAAGGCGGCCAGCGCCGAGGTGCGGGCCGCGGGACGGCTCGGCGAGGTCACCTTCAAGGGGTCCCACGGCCCGGTCGAGATCGAAGAGGCCGCCGGCCTCCACCTCACCACCGACGCCGGTGACGTCAAGGTCGGCCGCCTGGACGGCCCCGCGGACATCAGCACCGGCAAGGGCGACATCGACATCACCGAGGCCGTGCGCGGCACGGTCACGCTGCGCACCCAGGCCGGTGCCATCTCGGTCGGCGCCGCCCCCGGCGTCTCGGCCGCCCTGGACGCTCACACCTCCTACGGGCGCGTCCACAACAGCCTCAAGAACGATGGCACCGCCGAGCTGAACATCCGCGCCACCACCGACTACGGCGACATCACCGCCCGCAGCCTCTGACCCGTGGCCGTTGAGGTCGTGCCCGAAGGAATCGGCCCGAACGGCACGGGCACGACCACCGCCGTCTGGCCCCCGTACCCCTGCGCCCCCGGCCCACCAGGCCCGGTTCACCGAGGCCATGAGCACCACGCCGGGGCGCATCCCGTAGATCGAACGCTTCTAAGTAAGGAGATTGGTGATGGAGAACGGTAACAACGGCTTGTCCGCTGCGGGGCTGCGCAGGCTGCGTGGTGTGTTGGAGCGGCATGTGGAGTCGGGCAAGATCCCCGGGCTGGTGGCGCTGGTCGGCCGGGACGGGCACACCCACCTGGAGGCGCTGGGCACCCTGCACCATGGCGGGGGTGCGCCGATGCGCGGTGACACCCTGTTTCGGATGGCCTCCACCTCCAAACCGGTGGCGATCGCGGCGGCGATGGTGCTGGTCGATGAGTGCCGGTTGCGGCTGGATGACCCCATCGACCCCTGGCTGCCCGAGCTGGCCGACCGCCAGGTCCTCAAGCGCGTGGATGGCCCGCTGGAGGACACCGTGCGGGCGCGGCGCCCGATCACGGTGCGGGATCTGTTGTCCTCCACCTTCGGGCTGGGGATGGACATGACCTCGCTGGGCACCCCGATCATGAACGCGATCTTCGCCCAGGGGCTGACCCCCAACCTGCCCGAGCCCATGCCCGCCCCCGATGAGTGGCTGCGCCGGCTGGGGGAGTTGCCGTTGATGTACCAGCCCGGTGAGCGCTGGCAGTACCACATCAGCCACGATGTGCTGGGGGTGCTGGTGGCCCGGGTCACCGGCCAGCCGCTGGAAACCTTCCTGCACGAGCGCCTCTTCGAACCGCTGGGCATGGTCGACACCGGCTTCCATGTGCCCCCGGGCAAGATCGACCGATTGCCCACGCTGTATGCCCCCGACCCCCAGACCGGGCAGATGGTGGTGTGGGACGCCCCCCAGGGCGGCCGCTGGAGCCAGCCCCCGGCCTTCCCCAGCAGTGGGGGCGGGCTGGTCTCCACCGCCGGTGACTACCACGCCTACTTCCAGATGCTGCTGGACGGCGGCATCCACCGCGGGCGGCGGATCTTGTCCCGGCCGGCCGTTGAGCTGATGACCACCAACCAGCTCACCGCCGTGCAGCAGGCCGCCCGGCACGCCCTGGCGGTGGACAACGTGCACCTCTCCCACGGCCAAGGGCAGCAGGGTGGCTGGGGGTTTGGCATGGCGGTGCGCACCTACCGCGGGGACTATGCGCCGGTGGGGCAGTTCGGCTGGGACGGCGGGGCCGGGACCGCCACCTACGCCGACCCGGTCAACCGGCTGGTGGGCATCCTGCTCACCCAGGTCGGCGCCTCCACCCCCGACTCCATGCGCCTGATCCACGACTTCTGGACCACCCTGTACCAGGCCATCGACGACTGACACCGAGCCCGCACCCAACGCCGCCGCCACCAGCGGCAACGCCGCACACACAACGAAGTGCGACTGCAATGCCGAGTCGCTTGTGGACGACAGCGCTGACCAGCACATGAAAAGGGGCCCCGGCGACCGTGCCGGGGCCCCTCTGCCGTACCTGCTCAGCCAGCCTGAGGCAGCCACCGAACCGCCAAGGCGGACCGGCGGACCTCTGCGCCTTCCGCCACTCCCCCACCGGCGGCGCCCTCAGCCCCCGTCCGCGGGGGCGCCGACGCCGCCCACCATCGTCCATGGCGTTCCCGCAGCCGCGCCCGGATGCCGTGCGGGTCGTCGTCCGGGCAGATGAAGTGCGGGATCGCCACCAGCAGGACGGCCTGGTGCACGTTCCGCCGGGTGGGCGGCCCGGCCCCGATGTCGAGGAACCGCCGGATGCCGCGCTCGGCGGTCGGATACCGCACCGCGTCCGAGGAAGGTCCGGTTGGCGCGGGCGGTCACCGACGCCATCGGGTTGGCCGTGATCATCACAGGCACGCCGCGCCGTTGGACCGAAACGCGGTCTTCGTCCCGGTCCTGGACGTGCGACACCTCACGTCAAGTTGAATGATTCGCGTTTAGGAACGTAGGTTGGGCGCCATGACCGCATCCCAGCCCCCGACCACCGCAGAGGAGCTGCGCGGTGCCGGCCTGCGGGTGACGGCCGCCCGCGTCGCGCTGCTCGAGACCGTCCGGAACGGCGACCACCTCGACGTCGAGACCATCGCCTCGGGGGTGCGTGACCGCGTGGGTCACATCTCCCTCCAGGCCGTGTACGAGGCCCTTCACGCGCTCACCGCGGTGGGGCTCGTGCGCCGCATCGAGCCCGCCGGCAGCCCGGCCCGGTTCGAGGGACGCGTCGGCGACAACCACCACCACCTGGTGTGCCGCAACTGCGGGGCGGTCAAGGACGTCGACTGCGTCGTGGGGCACCCGCCCTGCCTGACCCCGGTGGACGACGCCGGCTACCTGATCGACGAGGCCGACGTCACGTTCTGGGGGCTGTGCCCCCGGTGCCGCTCCGGGTCCGGCTGACCGCGCCCCTCCCGGCGCCGCGCCGGAGGCGGACGACGCCGGAAGGAACGCCGGTCGGACCGCAGACGTTCGGGCCGGCCCGCGCGGACCGACCCGAACGCCCGGATCAGGCGAGGTCGAACCGGTCGAGGTTCATGACCTTGTCCCACGCCGCGACGAAGTCGCGCACGAACTTCTCCTTCGCGTCGTCGCCGGCGTAGACCTCGGCGAGCGCGCGCAGCTCCGAGTTCGAGCCGAACAGCAGGTCGACGCGGCTGCCGGTCCACCTGACCTCGCCGGTGACGGCGTCGCGGCCCTCGAACGCCTCGGCGTCCTCCGACGTCGGCCGCCACGTCGTGCCCATGTCGAGCAGGTTGACGAAGAAGTCGTTGGTCAGGACCCCGGGGTTCTCGGTGAGGACGCCCAGCGGCGACCGCTGGTGGTTGGCGCCCAGCACCCGCAGCCCGCCGACCAGGACCGTCATCTCGGGCGCGCTCAGCGTGAGCAGGTTCGCCCGGTCGATGAGCAGGTACTCGGCCGGCAGCCGGTTGCCCTTGCCGAGGTAGTTGCGGAACCCGTCGGCGGACAGCTCCATCGCGGCGAAGGACTCCACGTCGGTCTGCTCCTGCGACGCGTCCACGCGTCCCGGCGTGAAGGGCACCTCGACGTCGTACCCGGCGTCCCTGGCGGCCTTCTCGACGGCGGCGCACCCGGCGAGCACGATCAGGTCGGCGAGCGAGATCCGCTTGTCACCGGTCTGGGCGGCGTTGAACGACTCCTGGATCCCCTCCAGGGCGCGCAGCACCACCGCCAGCTCGTCGGGGTCGTTGGCCTCCCACCCGTTCTGCGGCTCCAGGCGGATGCGCGCGCCGTTGGCGCCGCCGCGCTTGTCGCTGCCGCGGAACGACGAGGCCGACGCCCACGCGGCGAAGACCAGCTGGGAGACCGTCAGCCCCGAGGACAGGACCTGCTCCTTCAGGGCGGCGACGTCCTCGGGCCCGACCAGCTCGTGGGTGAGCGGCGGGAGCGGGTCCTGCCACAGCAGCGTCTCGGCCGGGACCTCCGGTCCCAGGTAGCGCGCGACGGGACCCATGTCGCGGTGGGTCAGCTTGAACCACGCGCGGGCGAACGCGTCGGCGAACTCGTCGGGGTTCTCCAGGAAACGCCGCGAGATCTGCTCGTAGATCGGGTCGAACCGGAGCGACAGGTCGGTCGTCAGCATCGTCGGGGCGTGCCGCTTCGACGGGTCGTGCGGGTCGGGGACGAGCCCGTTGCCGGCGCCGTCCTTGGGCTTCCACTGGTGGGCGCCGGCGGGGCTCTTGGTGAGCTCCCACTCGTAGGCGAACAGGGTCTCGAAGAAGCTGTTGTCCCACGCGGTCGGGGTGGGGGTCCAGATGCCCTCCAGCCCGCTGGTGATCGCGTCCCCGCCCTTGCCGGTGCCGTAGGTGCTCGTCCAGCCGAGGCCCTGCTCCTCGAGCGGGGCGCCCTCGGGCTCGGGGCCGACGTGGTCCGCCGGGCCCGCGCCGTGCGTCTTGCCGAAGGTGTGCCCGCCGGCGATGAGGGCGACCGTCTCCTCGTCGTTCATCGCCATGCGGCGGAACGTCTCGCGGATGTCCCGGGCCGCGGCGATCGGGTCCGGGTTGCCGTTGGGGCCCTCCGGGTTGACGTAGATGAGGCCCATCTGGACGGCGGCCAGGGGGTTCTCGAGCTCCCGGTCGCCGCTGTAGCGCTCGTCGCCGAGCCAGGTGCTCTCGGGGCCCCAGTAGACGTCCTCGTCGGGCTCCCACACGTCCTCGCGGCCACCGGCGAAGCCGAACGTCTTGAAGCCCATCGACTCCAGGGCGACGTTGCCGGCGAGGACCATCAGGTCGGCCCACGAGATCTGCTGGCCGTACTTCTTCTTGACCGGCCACAGCAGCCGGCGGGCCTTGTCGAGGTTGGCGTTGTCCGGCCAGCTGTTGAGGGGCGCGAAACGCTGCTGGCCGGCTCCGGCGCCGCCGCGGCCGTCGCTGATGCGGTAGGTGCCCGCGCTGTGCCACGCCATCCGGATGATGAACGGGCCGTAGTGCCCGAAGTCGGCCGGCCACCAGTCCTGCGAGGTGGTGAGCGCCTCCGCGATGTCCCGCTTCACGGCGGGCAGGTCGAGGCCCTTGAACGCCTCGGCGTAGTCGAACTCCTCACCGAGGGGGTTGGCCACGGCGGGGTTCTTGGCGAGGATCCGCAGGTTGAGCCGGTTCGGCCACCAGCCGCGGTTGCCGCCGCCCTGGGTGGGGTGCGGGGCGCGCTCGTGTGCGACCGGACAGCGGCCCGCGCTCTCGGTGTTCGTGTCGTAGACGACCGGCTCTTGGGTTTCCGACATGAGGGAGGATCCTTCCGGGCTGGGCAGCGGTGAATCAGGAACTCTGGGTGGTGGAACAGTCGGGGCACAGGCCCCAGTAGATGACCTCGGCCTCGTCGATGGAGAAGCCGCGGTCGTCGGAGGCGGTCAGGCAGGGGGCCTCACCGACGGCGCAGTCGGCGTCGGCGATGGTCCCGCACGACCGGCACACGATGTGGTGGTGGTTGTCCCCGACCCGCGACTCGTAGCGCGCCACGGAGCCGGACGGCTGGATGCGCCGCACCAGACCCGCCGCCGTCAGCGTGTGCAGCGAGTCGTACACGGCCTGGTGGGACACCTTCGGGAGATCCCGGCGCACGGCACCGATGATCGAGTCTGTGTCGGCGTGCGGATGCGCGTGCACGGCGCCCAGCACCGCGACCCGCGGACGGGTCACACGCAGTCCGGCCCCGCGCAACATCCGTTGGAAGTCCAAGGGCGTGGCCACGCGCCACAGACTGCTCCACTTTCTGGAATGGGTCAAGATACTGAATGAATTAAGTATGTAGACCCAGGTCAGAGGCGGTCCACCGGCTACGGCGCGAGAGCAGGCAGCGTCGGACCCTGATCAACCGGGTCGAGGCACCTACTCTCGCCCAACTCCGCCCGGAGCGGAAGACTCTCCCGCATCCGGATCGCCCCTCCCTCGGATCGAGCTGTCCAAGGTGCCGGCGCTCGGAGATCCACGGTCGCGTCCCGAGACACCACCAGCCCCCCGCTGGGACAGCGGCGGCGCTGGTCGGCGCGTGGGACGGGAGGCGCTCTCGTACGCGAGCAGTGATCTGCCTCACGTGTGTCACAAAGGCCAGGTACGCGGTGTCTAGTGAGCGATTCCCGGACAGAGAAGGAGAGGCCATGGCTGCGAACACCGAGGTGGTCGTGATCGGCGGCGGATACGCCGGCGTCATGGCGGCCAACCGCCTGACCCAGCGCGACGACGTGACGGTGACGCTGGTCAACCCGCGTCCGACCTTCGTCGAGCGGATCCGCCTGCACCAGCTGGTGGGCGGGTCCCACGGCACGGTCGTCGACTACCGGAAGGTCCTGGCCGACGGTGTCCGGCTGGTGGTCGACACCGTGACCAGGATCGACGCGGCCGAGCGCGGGGTGACGCTGGCGACCGGCGGCACGGTCGGCTACGACTACCTGATCTACGCGGTGGGCAGCGGCAGCGCCGACCCGCGGGTGCCGGGGGCGGGCGAGTTCGCCTACCCGATCGCCACGCTGGAGGAGTCGCAGAGGTTGCGGTCGGTCCTGGACGCCGCGCCCGCGACGGCCGCGGTGACCGTGGTCGGAGCCGGTCCGGCCGGCATCGAGACCGCCGCCGAGCTGGCCGAGCTGGGCCGGACGGTGACCCTGGTGTGCGGCGGGGCGCTCGGCCCGTACCTGCACCCGCGAGGCCGACGCGCGATCGCCAGGCGGCTGGCCGGGCTCGGGGTGACCGTGCTCGACGGCCCCGGCACGCAGGTGACGGCCGTGACGCGCGACGCCGTGCGGCTCAGCGACGGCCGCCGGGTGCCGAGCGAGGTGACCATCTGGACCGCCGGGTTCGGCGTGCCTGACCTGGCCGCGCGCAGCGGACTGAGCACCGACGCCCTGGGGCGCCTGCTCACCGACGAGACCCTGACCAGCGTGGACGACGTCCGCATCGTCGCGGCCGGGGACTCGGCGGCGCCGTCGGACCTGCCGTTCCGGATGGGCTGCCAGTCCGCGGTCCAGCTCGGGCCCCAGGCCGCCGAGACGGTGCTCAGCCGGATCGCGGGCGAGCGGCCCGCCTCCATCGACGTGGGCTTCCTCGGCCAGTGCATCAGCCTGGGGCGCCACGTCGGCGTCTTCCAGTTCTCGCGCAGGAACGACACCGCGATCAGGCTCTACGTGGGGGGCCGCCCGGGCGCGAAGCTCAAGGAACTCGTGTGCAGGAGCACCGTCTGGCAGCTGGGATACGAGGCGCGCAGGCCCGGTGCGCGCACCTGGTGGGCCAAGGACGCCAGGCGCCGGCAACTGCTCCAGGCCAACCGCGAGGCACCGGCCCCCGCCGTTGAACGGGCCACCTGACCAGGCACTCGCGTGCGACCCGGTCTGCCCGCAACGGAGCCGGAGCGCACCGGACGGCCGCCCACGAAAAAGGATCTTGCTGTGGAAACACGATCGGATGCCGTCGACGACCATCGAGGGGAAGGCGGCGGGCGATGAGCGATCACGCGACCAACGTGGCGACCGAGATCTTTCTCGCCCACCGCAACCTGCTGTTCACCGTCGCCTACGAGATGCTCGGCTCGGCGGCCGACGCCGAGGACGTCCTCCAGGAGACGTGGCTGCGGTGGGTCAGGGCCGACCTGGGGCAGGTCCGCGACCAGCGCGCCTACCTGGTCCGGATCACCACCCGGCAGGCGCTCAACCGGCTGCGCGTCCTGAAGCGCCGCAAGGAGTCCTACGTCGGTCCCTGGTTGCCCGAGCCGCTGCTCACCACGCCGGACGTGGCCGAGGACGTCGAACTCGCCGAGAGCGTGTCCATGGCGCTCATGCTCGTCCTGGAAACGCTCTCGCCGACCGAACGTGCCGTCTTCGTCCTGCGCGAGGTCTTCGACTTCGGCTACGACGAGATCGCGGCCGCCGTCGGCAAGAACCCCGCGGCCGTCCGGCAGATCGCCCACCGTGCCCGCCGGCACGTCGAGGCCCGCCGCCCCCGCGAGACGGTCTCCTCCGACCAGACCCAGGCGGTCCTGGAGTCGTTCCGGCGCGCGTTCGAAACCGGGGACCTGCAGCTCATGCTCGACGTCCTCGCCCCCGACGTCGTCCTGGTGAGCGACGGCGGCGGCGTCAAGCAGGCCGCGCTGCGTCCGATCGCCGGCGCCGAGAAGGTGGTCCGCGCGTTCTCCGGCGGTCTGCGGAAGGCCGAAGGCACGCTCACCGGTGAACTGACCGTGGTCAACGGCAACCCGGCGCTCCTCGTTCACCTCAACGGCGAGCTCGACGGCGTCCTGGCGATCCGTTTCGAGGACGCCCGCATCACCGGCCTCTACTACGTCCGCAACCCGGAGAAGCTGACCCACATCGCAGCCGAGACCTCGCTCACCCTGCGCTGAACGGCCGTCGGGACCAGCCGCTCAGGAGCTTGACCGAAGGGCGGCGCATGGAATGCGCGGATTCTGGTGGCGCCACTCCAGACGCGCAGCGAGCAAGGCGTGCCCGCCCGCCGTCCGCTCGACCGCACCGTTCTTCGAGTGGACCGGGACTTCGCGGTTCTACCGGACCTTCTGCACGTGGGTGGTGTCGGCGTCGAGGAGGGCGCCGTCGGTGCTGGTCGGCACGATTTCCGGCACAGGGGTGCCGTGCTGGTCGACGAGGGTGGAGTGCACCTCGCCGGGGGCGAAGGCGTGGCGTTCTCCCCACTGTCGCAGGGTGAGGATGACGGGGAAGAGGTCCCGGCCGGCGTCGGTGAGCACGTACTCCTGGCGTCGGCCCGACGGCGCGGTGCGCTGGGCGAGAAGTCCGTGAGCGGTGAGCTTGCGGAGGCGGTCGGTGAGGATGTTGCGGGCGATGCCGGTGCGCCGCTGGAACTCGGTGAACGAGCGCGCCCCGTCCATCGCGTCACGGATGACGAGAAGGCTCCACCTGTCGCCGACGAGGTCGAGCGTGCGGGCGACGGGGCAGTGGGCGTCGGTCCAGCCGGGGTCCGGGGCGCGCATGGCGGTGCGCGGCATGACACCTCCCGATCAGTTGCGGATTGAAACCATCATGCCCTACGGTCAAATTGGTTGCAATCTGCTACTGATTTGGATGGAGGCACGATGGACGTGTGGCGGCGGTCGCTGCTCGCCGTGGTGTGCGGTGTCGCTGTGGCGAGCATCTATGCCGCGCAGCCGGTGCTGGAGCCGATGGGACGCGATCTCGGTGTGTCGGCGGAACTCGCCGGGTGGATCGTCGCGACCGGCCAGTTCGGCTATCTGGCCGGGCTGGTGCTGCTGGTCCCGCTCGGCGACGTGGTCGACAGGCGCCGCCTCATCGCCGTGCACCTGGCGCTCACCGCGGCGGGCATGATCCTGACGGCCTCGGCGGCGGCCGCGTGGATGGCGTTCGTGGGACTCGCGGCGGCCGGGGTGTTCGCGGTCGTGGTGCAGACCACGGTGGCCTACGCCGCGTCCGTCTCGCCACCTGCCGAACGCGGACGGAACATCGGCGTCGTGACCTCGGGCGTCGTGGTCGGCATCCTCGGCGCGCGGGTCGTCACCGGCACGCTCGCCGAAGTGTGGGGCTGGCGGAGCGTCTACGCCGTGCTCGCGGTGCTGTCGCTCGGGCTCGCGGCCCTCGTCCTCGCCGCGCTGCCGCCGGAGGAGCGCCCCCACCGGCCTGCGGGGTACGGACGGGCCGTCGTCTCGCTCGGCGGACTGTTCGGGCAACGCGTCTTCCTGACGCGCGGGCTCATCGCGTTCTTCCTGTTCGCCTCGTTCGGGACCCTGTGGAGCGGCCTGTCCCTGCCGCTGGCGGACGCGCCGTGGCGGCTGAACGAGAGCCAGATCGGACTGTTCGGCATCGCCGGACTCGCCGGCGCGCTCGGCGCGGTACGCGCGGGACGGTGGGCGGACGCGGGACGGGCGGCCCCGGTCACCGGTCTCGCGCTCATCCTGCTCATCCTCTCGTGGGCGGCGATCGCGCGGCTGCCATGGTCGCTGTGGCTCCTCGCCGCCGGGATCGTGCTCCTCGACTTCGCGGTCCAGGTCGTGCATGTGAGCAACCAGCAGTCGCTCACCGCCGCGCATCCGGATCGCACCAGCGGCGTCATCGGCGGCTACATGCTGTTCTACTCGCTCGGCTCCGCCCTCGGCGCGGCCGCGACCACCGCCGTCTTCACCATCCACGGCTGGACGGGCTCCAGCCTCCTCGGCGCCGGGTTCGCGGCCTGCGCGCTGACCGTCTGGGCGATCGACAGGCGACTGCCTCGCGATAACGCGACTCCCCGGCCCGAAAAAGTAGACACCCCGCGATGCCCGGCTACCAGCCCATGACCTTCAACATCGACTCGGGCGGTTCCGCCGGCGACGGCGTGGTCGCGGGTCCCCTCTCAGGGCCGCCCGTTCGACGAGACCGGAGCTATCGCTGACGTTGTCCCTCAAGGCGGATGAGGAGGTCATCGAGGGCCTTGCCGAGGGCGTCGGAGTTGGCCGGGGTGAACCACGTGGTGCGGATGCGTTCGTTGCTTCCGTTCGGGGTTTCGTGGTCGGCCGCGAGCTGGTGCAGGGAGCGGGTCCGGTCGCTCAGCGCGCGGCCGACGCCCTGGAAGAGACCGCGAACGTAGCGGTCCGCGTCGTCGGCGGCGATGCCGTGGCCGACAGCCCACGACGTGAGCGTGGCGAGGTAGGCCAGGTGGGTGGTCAACGTTCCCGTCAGTGCGGAGAAGACGTTGAAGACCGACTCGTCCGCGACCGGAAGCACACCACCCAGGCTCTCGAAGAGGGAGTCCACCGTCGGATGGGAGGGATACGTCACCGTGACGGAGCGGCGTTCGCGTACGGCGGGCAGGGGGATGGCGCGGACCAGCGGGGCGTCGGTGGCCAGCGTCCGGCGCAGGTCGTCGACGCTGACGCCGGCCATCACGTTGACCACCGGCCTGCCGCCGTCCACCCTCACACCGGCGAGTGCTTCGTGCCGGTCCTGGCCGCGGACAGCGATGATCACCAACTCGGAGCGGTCCACCACCTCCTGGTTGTCGGCGCACACCCGTATGCTCTCGAATCGCTGCGCCAGCTCCGCGGCCGTACCCGCTCCCCGAGGGGAGAGGAACACCTCCGGTGGCTCGTCGCGCCCCTCGCACAGGCCCGTTACGATGGCGCGGCCGATCTCGCCCACTCCGATGATGCCGATGCGGTTCACTGCGTCTACCTCCATGGTGCGTGGCGGTGGGATGTCCGGGTTCGACGCTGGGTCGGGAAGGCGGTCCTGGCTGGTTCCGCGCGAAAGACCTCGGTAGGGCGTATTCGATGTTGCTGGCCGGCACATCGGTGCGGCCGACGGTCTCAAGCGCGGCGGACCACGGTCGCTTCGGCTCCTCCCGGAGGCGTCCGGACGGATGGACGAGGAAGCGGTGCCCATCCCCGTCACCTCTTCGGTGATCAGTCGTCTTCCCGCAGAGCCGGTGCGTTCCGGGCGGACCGTGCCAGCCGGGCCGCCAGCTCCTGGACCTGTTCGGGACGCGGGTTGGCGCCGGTCAGCACCGTTGCCAATCGCTCGCCGGGGACCGCGCCCTCGGCGATCGCCGCCAGGCCCGCCGCCCCCGCCGGTTCCAGGAGGATCCCGAGCGTGCGGGCCGCCAGCTCCATGGCGGCGGCGATGGCCTCGTCGGCCACCAGGACGATCTCGTCCACCAGGGCGCGGGCCCGTCGCACCGAGTCCTCCAACGGGGTGCGCACCGCGATGCCGTCGGCGAAGGTGTGGGTGCGTTCGAGGCTGACCGCGCGGCCGGCGCGCAGGCTGTTCCGCATCGAGGGGGCGCCTTCGGCGTTGACCCCCACGATCCGGGTGCCGGGAGCGTGCTCCTTCACCCAGCGCGCGACGCCGTTGATCAGCGCGCCGTCGCCGACCGGGAGCACCACCGCGTCGAAGCCCCGACCGCCCGCGCTGCGGATCAGTTCGACTCCGATCGTTCCGGCGCCTTCGGCGATCGCCGCCTGGAGACCGTCCTGCAGGTAGACGCGGTCCGGGTGGCGTTCAGCGTGAGCGGCGGCGGCCTTCCGCGCCGACGAGCCGTCCGGACCGGCCGTGATGACGCGGGCGCCGAAGGTCTCCATCCGCTCGCGCTTGCCGGGATTGACCGTCTCGGGCACGAACACCTCGACCGGCATCCCGCGGGACCGTCCCGCGTAGGCGACGGCCTGCCCGAAGTTGCCCGAGCTGGCGCACACCACCGGAGTGCCGGGGGCGAGCGTGCTCAGCATCAGATCGGCGCCCCGACCCTTGAAGCTGCGTACCGGGTTGGCCGTCTCCAGCTTCACCGTCACCGCGCGGCCGCCCAGCGCCTCGCACAGCTGCTCGTCGCGGTACTGGGGGGTGTTGAGGAACACCGGATCGATCACCTGCACGGCCTTCTCGATCCGTGCCACGTCCAGGTCCATGCGTATCGCCTCTCGTCGGGGGCTGCGGAACCCGACCGACGCTAATCGAACACCCGATCGAAGCGATTGAGAATATTCGCGCCGGCACGCAATAATCTTGCGTGCCCGAACCACCGTCACCCCGCCTGGACGAGATCGACGCCCGGCTCCTGGACCTGCTCCAGCACGACGCCGGACGCACCCTGCACGACCTCGGTGAACAGGTGGGACTCTCCCCGAGCGCCGTCCAGCGACGGATCGCCCGCTACCGCAAGGACGGCCTCATCTCCAGGCAGGTCGCCGTTCTCGACCCGCACCGCCTCGGCCCCACCGTCCTGGCCACGGTCCTGGTGACCCTGAAGGAGGAATCGTTCGAGCACCATCGCGCCTTCGCCGAACGGATGCGCTCGGACCCGCAGGTCCAGCAGTGCTACCAGGTCGCGGGGCCGTGGGACTACGTGGTCGTCCTGGCCGCACGGAGCATGCGCGACTGCAGCCGCCTCGGCGACCGCCTGTTCAAGGCGGACGACAACATCAGGCGTTACGAGACCCTGCTCGTCTTCGACACCATCAAGACCGGCCTGGCCCTCCCGCTTCCGGCACCGCAGTCCCCCCAACCGCAAGACGAGCGGCCATCAACAGGAAGTCCGGATTGACGGGCGTCCAGGCCCAGCGCAAAATGCCCACCTCCTGAAAGACGGCGTTGAACGCGGCGGACGACATCGGCGCGATCCCGCACGAGATCAACCTCAGCCAGAACCGCCGTCCCTGGGCTCCCCCGCCTCGGCGGATGCTGGAGCGGCGGACTGCGCGCTGAGCGAGGCCTCGGCTGCCGCGGCTCGTTCTCGTTGGGCGGCGGCCTCGGCGCGGACGGCGGTCAGTTCCTCCTCCAGCCGCGTGCGCAGGGCTTGCTGTGCGGCCAGGGCCGCCGCGTGCTCGGACCGATCACGGTCGGCCGCCGCCCGTAGCGCCGATATCTCCGCCGCCAACTTCTCGGCCCGGACGCTGGCGGCCTGGTGCTCGCGGCGGAGTTGCTCCAGTTCCCGCTCGGCGGTCTCGACGCGGGCGCGTTCGGTACGGGTCTCCCCCTGTGCGGTGGCCAGCGCCTCACGGGTGGCCGCCAGTGTGGCGACCGTTCGGTCCAGCTCGGTGCGGCCCTGCTCCAGTTGCGCGGCCTGCCGATCGATCACGTTCTGGAGCCGGGAGAGTTCCTGCTCGTGGGCGTCGCGGGCCGCGCGCAGTTCGGCGGTCTTGGCGTCTCGGGCGGCCTCGGCGTGCGCCTGGGCCTGGCGGGCCGCGTCGCGAACCTGCTGATGGGCCTCCACCAGGGCGGCGCAGTCGACGCGGGTCTGTTCGGCGTCCGCCACGGCTTGCTCAGCCGTGGCCTGGGCCTGCTGCTGCGCGGCGGCCGCTGCCCGGGCGGCCTGCTCGGCCTGATGCCGCGCGCGTTCGGCGTCTTCGGCGCGCGCCTCGGCGTCGGCGGCGGCCTGGCGGGCGGCGACGGTCTCGGCCTCGGCCCGCTCCACCCTGCTCAGCGCACCCTGCTGAGCCTGACCGAGGAACTCCAACGCCTGGCCGAGCCGCTCCTGCAACGCGGTGATCGCGGCAGGAAGGTCCCGGGCCAGAGCCTCGGCGCGGGCGAGGGGCTCGTCAACGGCCGCCGCATCGACCGCCCGCCGGTCACGGCTGGCCTGGTCAGCGTGGGCCTTACTGCAGTACTTGGCCGGACGCCCCCGCCGTGACGACGGCACCTCCAACTCACAGCCATCCAACGCACACACCCGGCGTTCCGAGGTTGAGCCACCGGCGTCAGCGGCGGATCGCGCCTCACTCAAGAGGTCCTGGGTGTCGTTCGAGCCGGTCACATCGCTACTCACCTCGCCGAGACTAGCAAACTTACGCTTCTACACACGCGAAAACATTTTCGCGCATCGAAAAAAGCGAAAAGATCAAACCAGGGAGGCTCCGTGATAATGACGCTTATCCCGGTGACCGCCTCTCGGCCCGGCTCTCCGCTCCCGAACGTGTCCTCAGCCGCCAGGTAGCTGGCTGAGAGATCACGATTGCGGTTCGTGATCGTTGCGAGTGGGTGACTGCGACGGGTTGGTTGGGGTTCCTGCTCGATCGTTTTCGCGTCGGAGACGGTCGGGTGGAGGGCGGGTTGGTGTGCGTCGGGAGTGGGAGCCGGAGGAGCTGATCGCGGCGTGGACGCTGCTGGACGGCGACTGGGATCTGGTGGGGAACAAGACGGGGGCGACGCGTCTGGGCTTCGGTCTGTTGCTGAAGTTCTTCGAGCAGGAGGGCCGGTTCCCCCGGCATGTGGGTGAGTTGCCCAAGGCCGCTGTCGACTACGTGGCGGGGCAGGTGAAGGTCGATGCGGCGCTGCTGGCGGAGTACGACTGGTCGGGCCGGTCGATCGAGCGGCACCGGGCGCAGGTGCGCCAGGCGCTGGGGTTCCGGGAGCGACCCGGGCGGATGAGGACGCGCTGGCCGAGTGGCTGGCGGACAACATCTGCCCGATGGTGTTCACCGACGAGGGGCTGCGGTCGGCGCTGCTGGCCCGCTGCCGGACGTTGAAGATCGAGCCTCCGGGCCGGGTGGACCGGATCGTGGGGGCGGGCCGGGCGCGGTTCGAGCGGGAGTTCTGCCTGCATGTGCTGAACGGCCTGTCCGCGGACTCGGCGCGGTCGCTGTGGGAGCTGGCCACTGGTGAGGACGGGTTCTTGGCCGAGCTGAAGTCCGACCCCGGGCGGTTGGGCCTGGAGACGCTGCTGGAGGAGATCGTCAAGCTCCGGCGTGCCAAAGCGCTCGGGCTTGCGGCGGATCTGTTCGGCGGGTACTCGGATCGGCTGGTGGCCTCGTGGCGGGCGCGGGCGATGGCTTCACATCCGTCGGACTTGGCGGCGAACCAGCCGCCGGTCCGGTTGACGCTGGTGGCCGCGCTGGCGTGGTCGCGGACGACGGAGATCACCGACGCGCTGGTCGATCTGTTCATCGGCTTGGTAAGCAAGATCAACACCCGGGCGGAGCGGAAGGTCGAGCGGGCGATCGAGGCCGAGGCCAAGAAGGTGCACCGCAAGACCGAGAAGCTGTTCTCGATCGCCGAGGCGTCGCTGCGGGCCCCGGAGGGCACGGTCCGGCAGGTGGTGTTCCCCGCGGTGCCGGGCGGGGAAGCGACGCTGCAGGCGCTGGTGGCCGAGGCGGCCCCAAGCACCCCACCTACAAGGCCATCGAGGAACTCGGCAAAGCGGTCAAGAGCGTGTTCGTCGCCGAGTACATCGCCTCCCAACAGTTGCGCCGGGAGATCCACGAGGGCCTGCAGGTCGTGGAGAACTGGAACTCCGCCAACACCGACCTGTTCTACGGCAGCGCCGGCACCATCCCCGGCAGCGACAAGGAGCACCAGGAAGTCTCCATGCTCAGCCTGCACCTGCTCCAGTCCGCGCTGGTGTTCATCAACACCCTGCTCGTCCAGTCCGTCCTGAAGGATCCCGCCTGGCAACAGCGTCTGACGGAGGCCGACAAGCGAGGCCTGTCCCCGCTGTTCTGGTCCAACGCGAACCTGTACGGGTCGATCGACATCGACATGGAGCGCCGCCTCGACATCGGCCTCGCGGCCTGACCACCGCCCCTCTGATCATCCTGATCGAGGGGGCGGGATCGGCCTGTCGGGCAGCAGGCCGGCCAGCGCGGTCCGGACGGCGGCCCGGCTCACCCTATGGGCTCGGGCCAGAGCTGCGATCGAGGCGCCCTGGTCGGTGAACGCCGACCGCACCTCCTCCAGCCGGGCGCCGGACAGCGCGGGCGGCCGGCCGCGGTAGCGGCCTTCGGCTTCCGCCGCGGCGATCCCTTCGGCGGTCAGTTCGTTCTGCAGATCGCGCTGGAACTGCCCGACGGCGGTGATCACATTGATGATCAAAGCGGTGGTGGCGTCGTTGGCCGCCAGGTCGTGGAAGTTGGACAGCGGCCCGGACAGGACCCGCAGCACGACGCCGCGGGCCTGGCACCAGTCACGGACGGCGTGGATGTCGACCAGGTCGCGGCAGAGCCGAAACAACTCCGACACCGTGAGGGTGTCGCCGGGGTGCGCTGCAGCGGCGACCCTGGCGAACGCGGGCCGCTCCAGCGCGGGAATCTTGGAGGTCGTCGCCGGGTCCTCGAACAGCAGCACCCCCTCGGCCGGGTGAAACCCCTCGGCCACACCCTCGGCCCGAACCAGCAGCCCGGCCTCGGTGAGGATGTGCCGCTGCCGCAGCAGGGACTGGGCCGCAGTGGACGAACGGGAGTAGACGATCCGCACTGCGCTCCTCGGGGAGGACGAAGCCCCGTTCTACCTGTCGGAAAATACTGTCGTCAATCAGCACCCGAAACAGGCCGCCCGACGTGGCGTTTCATCCCCCGCCGTCCGATTTTCCAATTCCCCTGGACTGCCTGTCGGGAAACCACCTAATTCCGACACCGCGAGAAGGTGCCATAGCGCGATCAAGCCCACGTTGGGGAGCAGAGGGCCGCCCAGGACGGGTGCCCATGCGCGTGGCAGCCGCATCGTGTAGGCATGCTGTTCAGCGAAGGTCGGGGATGCGTTCGCTGCCCCTCGCAGGGCGCTGGGTCGGCGACGAAGTCGGCCACGCAACGGCGTCGACCGCGAGCCACGGCGCGGCGGCCAAGGCCGTGGGCGTGAGCCCGGCAAACGTCGTGACCTCGCGGTGGAGGTGGGACTGGTCGACGTAACCGCTCTCGGTGGCAACGCGGGCGGCGGCGTGACCCGCCGCGAGAAGGTGGGCGGCGTGGTCGAAGCGCACCAGCCGGGCTGCGCGTTTGGGGGTGATGCCGAGTTGGGACCGGAAGCGGGACCACAGGCGCTTGCGGCTCCAGCCGATCTCGTCCGCCAGGCCGTCGACCCGCACCCGCCCCCGGCTGGTGAGCGTCCGCCGCCAGGCGTAGGCGACCTGCGGATCGACCGGTGGGTAGGCGCCCAGCCGCCGGCCCAGAATGTCCGCCGCAATCGTGAACCGTTCGTCCCACGACGCGGCGGCGCGCAGCCTGTCCTCGGCCTGCCCGGCGTCGCGGCCCCAGACGTCCTCAAGGGCTGCCACCGCCCCGCTGAGCTCGGTCGATGCGCCGAACATCGCAGCCGCCGCGACCGGCTCCAGCCGGATCTGGAGCAGCTCGCCGACTCCCCGGCCAGTCGTCCGGAAGTCGCCGGGCAGGAGCCCGACGACGACACTGCCGTGCTCGTGCCGGCCATGGGTTTCGTAGGCGACGCCGGCTCCCTCGCTCAGATCGACGAGCAGGGTGACGGACGGATAGGCGACCATGGAGATGTCCACCGAGGCCGGGGCATGGTGGCGGAACCCGGCCATGCTGACTCCCGGCAGCCCAACCGACGGCCGCGGGATCGCGACGTCCACCCATGCCCGGTCAGGTGACGTCCCGGTCGGCAACACATGGCCAGTCTAGGCATCAGGCATCACGGGTGGTCGACGGCCCCGTTGCCGTGAAGCTCAGCAGCAGTTCGCCGACCGTCTCGGGCGCTTCCAGCATGGGCAGGTGCCCGACGCCTGGCAGCAACTCGACCCGGGCGTTCGGCACCGCGTCGTACCGGTGCGCCGAGGACGGCTCCCAGCGGGGGTCCGCAGCACCGAAGATCACCTGTACGGGGACCCCGAGGGCGGCCAGGCGCTCGGGCACGCTCCGTTCGGCGATGTAGGCGGTGTTCTGGCGCAGCACCGTCCTCATCACGCGGTAGGTGATGCCCCGTACGTCGGCGACCACGTCGTCCGGGAGGTCCACCGGGCGAACGGCCGTCGCGCTGATGCCCTTGCGGATCATCGCATCCGAACGCCTCGGCCAAATGAGCGGGCCCAACGGCGGGGCCAGCAGCACCCGAAGAATGAACGGCTGCCGGAGGAGCGCATCCGGACTCGGGCCGCTACTGATCAACGAAAGCGAACCCACGAGGTCGGGACGTTGCTCGGCGAGCGCAGTGGCGACGTAGCCGCCGCTGGAGTGCCCGGCCACGGCGACATGACGAAGCCCATGGTCGTCCAGCAGCGCCGCCACCTGACCCGCCTGCGCGGGCACGTCATACGACGGCGCGGGCGGGGACTGGCCGCAACCCGGCAGGTCGACCCGGATGACGTGATGGTGGCCGGCCAGCGCCGGGACCACTGGACCCCAGAAACCGCCCGAGGCCCCCGACCCGTGGATGAGCAGCAACGGCGGCGCCTGCCGCGGGCCGTCGTGGACCACGTGCATCCCATGCGAGTGCTCAATGCCGTATTCACTCATAGGGAGACTGTGCACGGGCGGCCGGCCGCCAGTCTTGGACAAATGTTCCCGCAGAGTTGAAGACCGACGGCCCCGCCACCATCGTCGTAGTCCCCGGAGGGCGGCGCTGTCATCGGCAGATGAGGACGACATCGCCCTTCCAGCACGGGGCACGATCGATCAGCCAGCACTGCATGCCCGCAGACAGGCGACGCATGATGCCGAACACCTCGTCGTACTCACGACCGTGTCGCCTATCTCTCACTCCGCTACCTGGCGGCTAATCGCATGTTGTGAGCGGGTACCGGGCCTCAGAGCCTGACTTGGCGAGGGCACCAGATGCCTGTCCCCAGACCGGTCCGCCGGTGCCCGCTCGCTCAGCTCGCCGGTCGTCGTGACCGGTGGATGCCGGGCTGATGAGCCTGACTTTGGGTGGACCTTCGAAGGTCTCGCCCCAGACCGGCCCTCCCGGCATTCTCCCGTCACGGCGGTGGCGGTTGGTGAAGCGTGGTGCCCGTGGTTCGAGCCCGTGCGCAGGGCCGATCTCCCAGACGTGGCCGAGCCGGTGAGCTCTTGCGGCAGAAGGAGATCCCTGCGGATCGCTGGAGCCGCGAACGGCTGATCGGATGTCGGACCGGCGAGTCCTTCGATTAGCAGGCCGCGCGTCTCCGCTGCGGCTGTGAGCTGCACCAATGAACCGCCTATCTGCTGCTTGGAGGAGCGCTGGCCAGACTGTTCTGCGGGATCGACTGGGCCGAACACCACCACGACATCGCCATCGTCGACGACACCGGCGCCCGCATCGCCAAGGCCCGTATCACCAACGATGCCGCGGGCCTGCGGGCCTTGCTGACTCTGCCGGCCGAGGCCGGCGACTGCCCAGACGCCCCCATCCCGATCGCGATCGAAAAGCCGCACGGACTGCTGGTGGCCAGCCTGCGCGCCACCGGCCGCCAGGTGTTCGCCATCAATCCCTATGCGGTCGCGCGCTATCGCGGCCGCCACAGTGCCTCGGGCAAGAAGTCCGACGAGCAGGACGCGCTGACCCTGGCAGGCATCTTGCGCACCGACATGGCCGCGCACCGGCCACTGCCCGCCGACTCCGATCTGGCCCGCGCGATCACCGTGCTGGCCCGCGCCCAGCAGGACGCGGTCTGGGACCGCCTCCAACTCGGCCAGCGCATCCGCGCCCTGCTGCACGACTACTACGCCGCCGCCCTGGAGGCATTCGCCCACCTGCCAGGCGGCGGCATCACCAAGGCCGAGGCCCGCGTCATCCTCACCCTGGCACCCACCCCGACGCGCGCCGCCGCCCTCACCCGCGGCCAGATCCGCGCCGCCCTCAAACGCGCTGGCCGCGCCCGCCAGGTTGAGCAGGACGTCGAACGGCTGCACCAGATCTTCCGCGCCGACCACATGCGCCTGCCCGACCTGATCGAGCAGGCCATGGGCCGCCAGCTCACCGCGCTGCTGGGCCAGCTCCAAGCCGTCTGCGCCGCCGAGCAGGACCTGGCCACCGCAGTCGAGGACGCCTTCGCCCAGCACCCCGACGCCGAAATCATCACCAGCTTCCCCGGCGTCGGCCCGCTGGTCGGAGCGCGCCTCCTGGCCGAGCTCGGCGACGACCGCACCCGGTTCGCCGACGCCCGCGGCCTGAAGGCCTACGCCGGATCGGCGCCGGTCATCCGGGCCAGCGGCCGCTCCCAACACGTCATGAACCGCAAGGTGAAGAACGACCGCCTGGCCGCCGCCGGCTACGTCTGGGCCTTCGCCTGCCTGCGCCCCTCACCAGGAGCCCGCGCCCACTACGACCGCCGCCGCACCACCGGCGACGCCCACACCGCCGCCCTGCGCCACCTGTTCAACCGGCTGATCGGCTGCCTGTTCCACTGCCTCCAAGTCCGCCGAACCTACGACGAGACCATCGCGTTCCCACCCCGCATGCTCGCTGCCGCTTGACACCACAACGTGCTCGGATGTCTGGGGACATCTTCGGGAGCGGAATGCC
>NZ_BCQR01000045.1 GCF_001552175.1 Actinomadura kijaniata NBRC 14229 | reverse complement strand
GGGGCCAGCAGCGCCGCCCCGGCGCCCTGCGCGGCCCGCGCCGCGACCAGCAGCGCCGCGTTCGGGGCCAGGCCCGCCGCCAGCGACGCCACCGCGAGCAGCGTCATCCCGGCGGCGAACGTGCGCCGCCGCCCCAGCACGTCCGCCAGCCGCCCGCCGACCAGCAGCAGCGCGCCGAACGCCAGCACGTAGGCGTTGACCACCCAGGACAGCGCGGCGGGCGGCAGGTCCAGGCCGGCCGCGACCGACGGCAGCGCCACGTTCACGATCGAGGTGCTGAGCACCACCAGGAACTGCGCGGTGGCCAGCGCCGCCAGCACGGGGCCGCCGCGCGGGGGCCGGGGGACGGACATCGGGAGAACCTCCTATGAGTGGTTGACCACTCACTGTTGGGGCGAAAAAGGGGCGGCGTCGCAGGCGACGCCGCGTCGGGGCGGACCGGTGGGGGTCAGTAGTGGCGGATGCCCGCCAGCAGGGTCCGGGTCCAGGGCGCGTCGACCTCGACCGCGCCGATCGAGACGGTCGCGTTGCACAGGAAGCCGGTGGCGAAGAAGTGCTGGATCGGCGCGTCGTCCGCGCCCGACGCGGCCCGCACGTACTCCACCAGCCGCGCGTACATCCGCTGCACGGCCTCGCGGATCACCGGCTCGCCGCTGGCCGCGCAGGTCGCGTGCATCAGCACCATCAGCACCTCGCGGTCGGCGATGAGCCGCGCGTACGCCTCGCCCATCGCGTCCAGGACCGCCGCGGGCTCGGCGCTGGCGGCCTTGGCGACGCCCTCGGCCAGGCACTCGCGGATCACCGCGCCGACGTGCTCGACGACCGCGACGAACAGCGCCTCCTTGTCGGGGAACAGGCGGTACACGTACGCCTGGGAGATCCCCGCGCTCTTGGCGACCTCGGTGGTGGTCGTCCCGTAGTAGCCGCGGGCCGCGAACGCGCTGATCGCGGTGCGCAGCACCGTGGCGCGCCGCTCCTCGGCGGTGGAGAGCTGTCTCGTGCGAACGTCCGTCATGTGAGTAATAAACCACTCACACTCGGATCCGTCAAGTCCCGGTGCCCGGCGGCCCGGGAGGGTCAGCCCCACCGGTCCGTGCTGATCTTCACGTCCCCCTCGGGGCGGAACCGGATCGCCGACCACCGCGCGTCCACCGACACCTGCCGGACCGGCCGCAGCCCGTGCGGGACGAACGCGGGCCACAGGTTGTCGCGGGTGATGTCGGAGGCCCCGCCCTTCGGATAGGACACCCACAGCAGCCCGCCCGGCTCCACGGCCGCGATGGCGTCCCCCAGGTGGGCGTCCAGCTCCCGGTGGTCGGCGGCGAACAGGTGCACCGCTCCGGCTGGCGGCACGGAACACAGCTCCGCCCCGTCCGGCAGCCCGCCCACCAGCGCGGTGTAGTCGTCGGGCGCGTTGATCGCCAGGATCGTGCAGCCGGGCTTGTAGCCGAGTTTCTCCGCGACGGTCTTGTTGCTCATGCGGGGGTTCCTACCCCTGTCCGGCCTGGTTGGGAACCAGAACGGGCGGATCGCCGCACGGGCCGGGAGGAACCGCCCGAACGCCCTGGTCCGCCCCCCGGTCCGCCGCCGGTCTGTCGTCTCCTGCCAGACATTCGGCGCAGGATCGTCGATCTCGCCTATTGATCATGCGACCGGACATCTCTACGTTCGCGGCATCACCTGAGTCAGGGGAGACATGCGAATCACGAAGAGATTCCTGGTGCCCGCGGCGGCGTTGCTGCTGGCGGGCCTGGCGGCCGGTCCGGCCGCCGCGGCGCCGAAGCCGCAGATACCCGACCCCACCCCCAACCCCTGGCAGATGCGGCACTGGCCGCAGACCCAGCCGTGGCAGCAGGGCCAGAAGGTCCGCAGTCTCGCCGCGCCCGGGAAGCCGAGGCCGGTGGACCCGCAGAACTACGAGCTGCCCGACACCATGACCTGGGACGACTACAAGCCGATCCCGGGCACCAGGTGGGCCGATCCGTCGGTGAAGGGATCGGTCCGCAACTTCAAGGGCGCGGTCATCCTGGTCGACTACCCGAACCAGCCGTTCGTGGTGACCCAGAAGAAGAACTCCACCGTGTTCGGCAACCCCTCCCTCGTCGGCGACGTGCCGAGGGAGAAGGTCGCGCAGTTCTACCAGGACTTCCTGAACAAGCCCCAGGCCCTCAACCACGGCCACACCCTCCACGAGTACTGGATGGAGGACTCGGGCGGGCGGTACGGCGTGGACCTGAAGGCGTTCGGGGCCTACCGGATGTCCGCCAAGGACCACGAGTACGGCATCGACTCCTTCCAGGGCGGCACCGGCTGCCCGCAGGGCGACACCTGCGGCCGCGACATCCGCAAGGACGCCCGCGCCGCGTGGATCGCCGAGGTGGGCGAGGAGACCGCCAAGCAGTTCGACTTCGTGTTCATCCTGACGGCCGGCCAGGACGAGAGCTCCACCTGGCAGGAGTTCGGGATGATGAAGTGGAAGACCAAGGAGGAGGTCCCCGACGAGTGGGGCCCCGAGAACGACGCCAACCTCCCGAACTGGGTGAAGACCCGGTACGTGGACTGGACGTCCTGGCAGGCGGGCTCCAGCCACTGGCCCAACGCCGTCCCCGGCAGCTCCACCCAGGCCGAGAGCTCCGGCATGGCGGTGTTCGCCCACGAGTTCAGCCACATCCTCGGCATCGGGGACAACTACAACAACCCGTTCGGCAACCCGCCGCGCCGCGCCTACTCCGGCCCGTGGGAGATGCTGAGCCGGGGCACCTTCAACGGCCCCGGCGGCCCGCACAGCCGGTGGATGATCCCGGCGACCGGCGGCGCGTCCATGGGCGCCCAGCACATGCTGCGCAACAAGCTCAAGCTCGGCATCGTCGACCCGAACCACGTCCTCCAGCTCAACAGCGAGGTGCTGGCCTCGTCCGGCGTGGTCGTGGCGAAGGTGACGGCGCGTGCCGCCGACCCCGGCAAGAAGGGGCTGGCGGGCATCAACCTGAAGCTGACCGGCGGGGACAGGAGCCCGAAGTGCGACTGGCGGCAGGACCCGCTCTGTGACGGCGGCGGCTACGACAACTACACCGTCGAGGTCGTGGACCGGATGGGCTTCGACTCGTTCACCCCGGACTCGGGCGTCCTGTTCGCCAAGACCAAGGACAAGGACGAGGCGCCGTTCATCTGGGTGAAGGACGCCAACCCGCAGGACATCGACAAGCCGGACTTCGTGTACCCCGACGGCACCGTCTCCAAGATGACGATCGGGGACTACCGCCAGCTCTCGGACGCGCTGTACCACGCGGGCGCGGACTCCGGCAGCCAGTACGAGTACGTCGACAAGGACAACCGCCTGCACTTCTACGTCCTGAACCTCAAGCGCGACCGCAAGGGCATCCTGTCGTACACGGTCGCGGTCCGTTCGCTGGACGGCTCCGGCCCGTACCGGCGGGGCGTGAAGGTGGGCTCCGGCGCCCAGCGCGCCGCGTCGCAGGGTTGGTCGAAGTGCGTGCTGACCCTGCGCAACACCGGCAAGGGCGGCACCGGCTACAACGCCTCCGACGTCTACCGCCTCAAGGCCACGGTCGCTGGCTCGGGCTGGAAGACCTGGCTCCCGCACGAGATCGCCACGGCGAAGGCCGGCGGTGAGACCCGCGTGGAGGTCTGGGCCAAGCGCTCGGCCGGGGCGGATCGCACCGGCAAGGTGACGCTGCGCGCCACCTCCGAGAGCGACCCGACCAGGACCGACACCGGCACCTGCCGCGTCCGCTGACGCACCGGGCCGACCGGGCCGGGTCCCCGCGTGGGGGCCCGGCCCTTCCCGTGTGCGGGAACGCGCCGTCCGGTGGGCCTCCCGCGCGATGGCTCAGGCGGGGACGCGTTCCGGTGCCGGCTCCGGGGACGCGGCGTCGCGCCGGTCCAGCAGCCGTCCCAGGGCCACCGTTCCCAGGGCGGCCGTTGCCATCGCCGCGCCCACCCAGGCGGTGGAGCGGTAGCCGAGGCCCGCGCCGATCACCAGGCCGCCCAGCCAGGGGGCCAGGGTGTTGCCGACGTTGAACGCCGAGGTCGCCGCCGCGCCCGCC
This sequence comes from Actinomadura kijaniata NBRC 14229, assembly GCF_001552175.1. Taxonomy (GTDB): domain Bacteria; phylum Actinomycetota; class Actinomycetes; order Streptosporangiales; family Streptosporangiaceae; genus Spirillospora; species Spirillospora kijaniata. The sequence goes on along the minus strand of NZ_BCQR01000045.1, from coordinate 66,040 downwards.
AGCGTCCGCGCCTCGCCGACGTTCGCGTACAGGCGGACGGTGGTCGCCGGGTTCGTGGCCAGGCCGAACGCGCCCATGAGGAACACCAGCGGCACCACCGCCCACGCGTGCCCGGCCAGCAGCGCCACGCCCGCCGAGGTCACGATCACCCCGGTCATGCCGACCGTGAGCGTCGTGAACGGGCGCGCGTCCGCGACGCGGCCGCCCACACCGATCCCGATGACCGAGCCGACGCCGAACAGCGCCAGCACGGCGGGCGTCCAGCCCTCCGGCAGCCCGGTGGTGTCGGTCAGCAGCGCGCCCAGGTAGGAGAACGTCGCCATCATCGAGCTGAACGACAGCGCCTGCGTCCCGTAGACCACCCACAGGCCCGGACGCGCCATGCCGCGCAGCTCCGCCCGCAGCCCCGGCGCCCCGGACGCGGGCCGCCCGCCCGGCAGCGTCGCCGCCACGCCCACGGCCGCCACCACCGACAGCGCCGCCACCGTCCAGAACGCCGCCCGCCAGCCCAGGGCCTGGCCGAGGAACGTCCCGGCGGGCACCCCGGCGACCGTCGCGACGGTGATCCCGCCGATCACGATCGACATCGCCCGGCCGCGCGCGTTCGCCGGGACCAGGTCCGCCGCCGTGACCGTCGCGACGCCGAAGAACCCGGCGCACGCCGCCGCGCCCACCAGCCGCGACGCGAACAGCACCCCGTACCCGGGCGTCACCGCGCCCACCACGTGCGCCACGACGAACACGCCGAGGAACACCAGCAGCGACGTGCGGCGCGGCCACCGCAGCGTCGCCAGCGCCAGCACCGGCGCGCCCACCAGCATCCCGAACGCGTACGCCGAGATCAGCAGCCCCGCGTCGGGCACCGAGACCCCGAGGTCGGCGGCCATGTCGGGGAGCAGTCCGGCGAGCATGAACTCCGAGGTGCCCTGCGCGAAGATCGCGAAGCCCAGCACGTAGATCGCCAACGGCATCGGTCAGACCCCCTCGGCCACGAGTGCCCGCACGGGGGCGGGACGGCGTTCCAGGCCCGCCGCGACCAGCACCGTCGCGAGCGCCAGCACGCCGAGCCCGGCCCCGATCCACGCCACCGACGGGTAGCCCAGGCCCGCGTCGATCGCGAGCCCGCCCAGCCAGGGGGCGACGGTGATGCCGACGTTGAACGAGGAGAAGTTGGTGGCGGCGGCCAGCGTGGGCGCGTTCCCGGCCAGGGTGAACACGCGGGTGTTGAGCGCGGGGTTGATGGCGAACCCGAACCCGCCCAGCAGGATCACCAGCGGCACCACCGCGAGGGCGGTCCCGGCGGTCAGCGCGATCGCCGCCGACAGCACCACCAGCGCCCCGGCCCCGGTGAGCAGCGTCGCGAACGGCCGCCGGTCCGCCGTCCGCCCGCCGACCGTGATCCCGGCGAACGTCCCCAGCCCGTACCCGGCGAGCACCACCGGCACCCACCGCTCGGCGATCCCGGTCGTCTCGGTCAGCAGCGCGCCCAGGTAGGAGAAGGTGACGATCTGCGCGCCGGTGGTCAGCGCCGTCGCGCCGTAGGCGAGCCACAGCCGTCCCTTGGCCATGGCGCGCAGCTCGTCGCGCAGGTTCGGCAGCGTCCGCGAACGGCCGCCCGGCACGGTCGCGAGCACACCGGCCATCGCCAGCAGCGACATCGCCGCGACGGCCCAGAACGCGGCCCGCCAGCCGAAGTGCTGCCCGAGGAACGTCCCGGCGGGCAGCCCCACCACGGTCGCGACGGTGAGCCCGCCCGCCACCACGCTCATCGCCCGCCCGCGCCGGTCCTCCGGCACCAGCCCGAGCGCGGTCGTGGTGGCCACGGCCCAGAACCCCGCGTACACGAACGCCCCCACGATCCGCGTCCCGAACAGCACCGCGTAGCTGCTGGTCGACGCCGCCACGACATGCGTCACCACGAACACCGCGAGGAACGCCAGCAGCGCGTTCCGCCGGGGCCACCGCAGCGTCGCGACCGCCAGCGCCGGAGCCCCCACCAGCATCCCGAGCGCGAACGCCGAGATCAGCAGCCCGACATCGGGCACCGAGACCCCGAGGTCGGTGGCCATCTGGGGGAGCAGCCCGGCGAGCATCAGCTCCGAGGTCCCCTGCGCGAAGATCGACAACCCCAGCACGTACACCGCCAGCGGCATGGTCGACACCTCCCAGTTTTGAATCGATCAGTACAAAACAAGTCCGTGAAAAAGGCGACGCGCGCGGTGCGCGCCGCCGCCGCGCCGTCGCGGCGCGTCCGCCTACAGCGCGTTCATCGCCGAGTCCGCGATGCCCTCCAGCGCGTCCTTGCCGCCCCCGGCCCGCGCGACCGTCCGCATCCCCGACACCGTCGAGATGACGAAGTGCGCCAGCGCCGTCGGGTCCCTGTCCGGGCCGATCTCCCCGGCGCGCTGCGCGGCCGCGAAGGTGTCCCGCAGGGCGATCAGCCGCCGCTCATAGTCCCGGCGGAGCTCCCCGGCGATCGCGGGGTCGCGGGGCGCGAGCTCGATCATGGTGTTGACGACCAGGCAGCCGAGCCCGTCCTCGGTCTCCTCCGCGATGATCCCGTCGAACATGCCCCGGACCATCTCCCGGACCGGGACCCCGCTCTCCAGCCTCTCGAAGAGCTGGGCGTTCTTGACGGAGATGTAGTGCCGCAGCGCCTTCTCGAACAGGTCGTGCTTGCTCCTGAAGGTGTTGTAGATGCTGCTGCGCCCGAGCCCGGTCGCCCGGCACAGGTCCTCGGTGGAGGTGGCCTCGTACCCGGCGGCCCAGAAGGCCCGCATCGCGGCCTCCACGGCCCGCTCCTCGTCGAACTTCCGCGGCCTCGCCATGATCCTGACGGTAGCATGTTTTGGACTGGTCGTTGCAATACGGTGCTCAGCCGTCCGCCCGGAGCCGGACGACCCGCTGCTCCCCATCCCGCGCCAGAACGGCCCGATCATTTCCTACGGGCGGTGTCGCCTGCCACAACTCGGCCTCGGCCCCTCCGCTACCGGCCATGAACACCGCCGGTGCCCCGATCCGGTGCAACCGCTCCATGCCGTACCCCAGGATGGTCCCGGACGGCGACGCCTCCCGCGCGACGACCAGGTGCAGCCGCGACCAGATCTCCCGCCCGATCATGGGGTCCAGCACGTCCAGCACGTCGGGCAGAAGCTGCTGGTCGGCGACGAACAGGTAGAAGTCGGGCCCGGACTGGTCGGGGATCTCCGGGGTGACGTGCTCGCTGTCAGGGGTGGAGGGCATCCGGTCGTGCGCCCGCTGCCCGACGCTCATCACCAGATCCCTGATCTCCTGCGGGGTGTGCGCGTAGGTGACGCCGTCGCGCTCCGACAGCCGCCGCTCCGGGTCCAGGACGCCGACGAAGACCTCATCGGCGCCGGATGCCGCGACGACATCGGCGATGAACGCGTCCAGCAGGCGAGCGGTGCGGGCGCCGTGCGGGGCGACGACGACCAGGTGCGGATCGGTGTCGAAGTCCACGAGGACCGGCTCGCCGTTGCTCTCCCCGCTCCCGACCCGCAGGCGCGGCGCGGGATCCGGCTCCGGTGGGGCGAGGGGGGTCGCCCGCCGCCCGCCCCGGTCGAGCCGCTCGGCGAACTCGGCGGGACGCGGCCAGCGCGCGATCTGGAAGAGGGCGCTCTCCCCGGTGATGTCGTGAAGGACGGCCTCCCGCTCTCCCGCGCCGATCCGCCAGGAGAGGGGCGCCTCCAGGGGACCGTACGAATGCGGAGCCGACAGCAGCAGGAAAACGCCGAGCCGACCGCTCGTGTCGACCGTCCGGTCGAGCAAAGCGCGGATCTCAAGGGGGGAGATGGAGGCGTCGGGAAGATGGACCGCGACGACCAGGTAGGGACCGGCCTCACCGGTGGCCGCCCGCAGCTCTCCCCAGGAACCGTGCCCCGAGTCGCGCAGCAGCGCATCCCTCCGGTCGAGCTCGGCCCGGACCGCTTCCGAGAACCGTTCCCACGCGCCGTCGCTCCAGTCGGGCTCGGCCAGGGCGACGTGCGGAGCGGGGGACGCCTGGTCGCTCAACCGCGCCGGAATCCCGAGCTGGGCGAACACGACCTCCGAGGGGGAGAAGGCGACGGCCGTCCCCAGCAGGATCTTCCGCATCAGGTGACGGCGGGCCCTGGCCGGTCCGTTGACCTGTCCGTAGATCCGCTGGCCGCGATAGGGGGTGATCGGAACGCCGACCGCGTCCCCGGCGCGGTCGACGCCGAGCAGGGCGAGCGCGGGCTCTTCCATGGCGCTGTCCCGGAGGTTCAGCTCCAGCATGTCGGGGACGTCGGCCTGCGCGTTCTCATCCTCGGGGTTGAGCAGCCGGGGACGCCTGACGTGCTCGTTCATGCGCGCGGCGAGGTCGTCCAGTTCGTCGTCGGACGGCTGCGCCGGCTTCCGGTAGCGGAACGCGCCCGAGCCGTCGGGCCGCAGCAGGTACGCGCTCCGCTCACCTTCGGGAAAGTCCGCGCGTCCCCGCCGCAGCGCTCGCTGGTTCACCTCGGCGGGCAGCGGGCTCGCGACGATCCGCCAGCGCAGCAGCCGGAGGAGCCGGTCCCACTCGGGGCGCCTGCTCACCGTTGCCACGCCGACGACCAGGCACACGCCCAGGTTCGCGCCGCGCTGGGCGACCCGCAGCAGCGTGTCGACCAGGTCGTGGCGTTCGCTCGGCAGATCCGCCGACAGATCGACCACGACGAGCAGCAGGGGAGCCGAACGTCCACCGCGCTGTTCGCGGTACTCGGTCCACGACCTGGCTCCGGCCTCCCGCAGCAGTTGCGCCCGCTCCTCCAACTCGGCCGTGATCCGACCGAGGAAATCCGGTAGCAGCACACCGGAGAAGTCGAGCAGCCCTTGGACCGACTCCTCGACATGGGGGAACCGCACATGCCGGCCCAACGGGTGCTCCCCCAGACCGCCCGCGAAGACGATCTGGTCGTCGGGGGAGCGGTTGAGGGCGAGCGCGAGCACGAGGGACGCCACGGTTTCCTGGCGCTCGGCGTCGGTCCCGACGACGAGCCCGTGGGCCCGCTCGGCGAACGGGTCCAACGCCACCGTTCGCCCCTCGGGGTCCACACCGATGACCGGGCTCCCCGAGGCGACCCAGTTGTCGAGGAAGTCGTCGTCGGCGGTGTGCCCGTTCAACGCCGTCAGCGTCGGCACGGGGGCTCGGGGCGGCCAGACCGGGGCGTCGTGGGCGGCGAGCCGCCGCACCAGGGTCTCGGTCTCCAGAGGGTCGTCGCGCAGGGCGTCGAAGTCGAGCGGCGGCATGTCGGCCGCGCGCAGCAGCCCCCGGCCGGAGGGGCCGGGCCGGTCGATCCGCCACCGCACCCGGCCGATGATCTCGATGGGGAGCCGGTCGGCCGAACCGACCCCCATGACGACGGCGACCCGGGCGCGTCCAACGCCCTTCGTCGTGGGGCCGTCCAGCAGCTCGGACAACGGAGGCCACTCGGGCGGCCACATCGTGCTCTCATCGATCACGACCAGCAGGCGTTCCGGCGTCTCCAGGTGCATCCGGGCGAACAGGGACCGCAGCGACGCCGCGTCGTGCGACCGGGGATCGATCCTGATGACGCGGTCGAGGGTCGTCAGCGGAGAGAACGGCTCCTGGTGGACCCCGACCAGGACGACCCCGAACCGACCTGGTGGATGCATGAGCAACTGCCCGAGCAGGATGGCCCGCAGCGTCGCGAGCCGGGCGTCGTCGGCCCCGACCACCAGCCCGTGCCGCAGCGGATCCGGCCCGATGAGGTTCCCGTCCCGTCCGACGGGGGTGACGCGCGGGGGAGCGCCCCGCAGCCTCGCCAACTCCGCCGAGAACGTGACCTCGTCCGCGAGACCGAGCATCGCTCCCAACGTCGGCGCCCTCTCCGGTCCACGGAGGCCGCGCCGGTTCATCTCCGCGATGAGCGGGGCGCAGTCGCTGGACGACACGTGAGCCCGCTGGAAGTGCGTGACCGCTCCGCCCGGGAGGCGCAGTTCGTCGTGGTACGGGACGTTGGCGTCCACCTTGATCGCCCAGGTCATCGCCGCCGCGAACTCGGGCGGTGGCTCCTCCTCGCTGGACAGGATCAGGTGAACGCCGTCCTCCGCGCCGGTCCGCGCGATCTGGAGCAGGAGTTCGCGCAGGTCCGGGTCGGCGGTGAGCACGGTGGCGTCGTCCAGCACGATCACCAGGTGCGGTGGTGCGTCGCGGGAGGGGAGCGCACGCTGGTCCAGTTCGAACGCGAGAACCGAGCGCAGCCGCTCCGTGCGCGACGAGTCGGCGGACAGACCGTAGGCCGCCTCGGTGATGTGCGGCAGCTTCTCCAGACCGATGAAGGCGCGTTCGGACGTGTCGGCGAAGACGAAGTTGACCCCGCGCGGCGAGTGGGCGAGCGCGAGACCGAACAGGATCGTGCGCAACATGTGCCGCCGCGCCGCCTGCGGCCCGCCCTGGATCGTCCCGCTGCCGGGGAAACCGGCCAACCTCACCTCCGCGCCGAACTCACCTCTGCCGAGGAGCGGCTGTGAGAGCGATTCCGGCTCATCGTCCGACCAGGAGAGTGGCGGGGACCCCGCCATGGTCAGGAGATCGGGGAAGCCGATCGTTCGGGCGGGCGCGGGCCAGGGGAGTTGCGGGACCCGGTCCCCGAGCCGGTTCATCTCCTCGACGAGCGGGAGGGCGGCGTCCAACGAGATCTCCGCGCGCCGGAAACGTCCGAAACTACGGAATCCTCGCAGTGTGTCGTGGCCGTCGTCGCCCGTCTCGATCCGCCAGGCGAGTTCCCCGGCGACGGCGGGTGCGGCCTGTTCCGGGGACTCCTCCGAGCAGAGCACGAGGTGCATTCCGCGGGACGGCCCCTCGGCGGCGATCCGGCTCAGGGCCGCCTCCAGTAGGGGGCGCTCTCGAAGCAGCGGACCGACGCCGTCGATCACGATGATCAACGTGTCGTGCGGTGCCGTGGCCGCTGACCGGTGCTCCAACTCGTCGACGAGGGCGGTGGCGAGTTGATCCATGAGCGGCGAGTCGGGGCCGTCCGCATGGACCGCCAACGCGACGTGCGGCAGGCTGCCCAGCCCGATGAACGCACCGCCGACGGAGCAGTCGGCGAACACGAACCTCAGCGGGCCGGGCCGGTGGGTGAGCGCGAGCCCCAGCACGAAGGTGCGCAGCATCAGCAGGCGTCCGTCGCGCGAACCGCCGTGGATCGCTCCGCCGTGGGGGCGCGGCCTGCCGAGGTCGAGGGGGAGCCGGACCGGCGACCCGTCTTCCGCCGTTCCCAGCGGAACCGCCAGCTCCCCGCCGCCATCCCGCTCCCACGACGCCGGGAACGGCGGGTCCAGCAGGTCGAGCAGGCGCGGCGGCACGACGGCCGGGGGCTGCCGCGTGGAATCCGGTTCCATCACGGCGGGGGTGGCGTGCGCCTTCATCTGTGCGGTGAGCGCTGTCAGTTCCGATACGGAGGACTGTCCCGCCACCCTGATCGGGAGGAGAGGGCCGTCGCCCATGGCCAGGCAGGCGTGGCCGTTTCCGAGGACACCGGGAAGGTCCCGCTCGCCGAACAGACGTTCCGCGGTGGGGCGTGGGATCGGGCTCGCGGCGATTCTCCAGTGGAGCCGCTCGGTTATCCGCCCCCATGGTCCACGCCGGTCGATCGCGCCGGTGGAGAGGAGCAGGTGGACACCAAGCCGTGGGCCCTCCTCGACCGCGCGGGCGAGCACGAAGGGCAGCCTGGCCTTCTCCGGTGCCGACGCGAGCGGAATGTCCAGCACGACGAGCAGCGCCGCCGTGCTCACGCTCTCCGAACTCTGGAGGTCGTGCCACCGCCGAGCCTTGCCAGCCAGCAGTGACGCCCGCCGGTCGAGCTCCGCCTCCAGCCAGGAGGCGAGAGGGTCCAGTGCCCCTAGGCGGACGGCGATCAGGGAGCCGGAACGGATGTAATGGGGAGGAAGGCCGACCGGGGCGCCAAGCGGCTGGAAGCCTAGACCGCCGAGCGTGATACCGACCAGGGAGGGAGAGTAGGACGCGGCCAGTGCCAACACGATCGAGCGCACCAGGGCGCTCCGGTCCTCCGGCTCTCCGAACACCACGCCGTGTGAACCGACGCCCCCTGAGACGAAGGGGTCGAAGACGAGTGGCCGTCCCTCGTGGTCCAGCCCGATCACCGGGCGGCGGGGGCGCCGTTCCCAGGCGGCGGGGAACGCGTCCGGCTCGGTGACCTCGTTCAACTCCAGCAGGTCCGGTACGTCGTCGACGGGGCGGGGTGGGGTGCGGCGGTCCAGAAATGTTTGGGCCTCGGGGCTCAGGAACGCGAACTTCCGGCCGTCGGCCGGGAGGAGGCGGTCGCCGTCCTCCGCTCTCAGCAACGCCGGGAACGTCTCGGTCGCCGTGCCCGCGCGGCGCGTGATCTCGGCGGAGATCGCGTTCAGGACGTTGCGGGTGTGCAGGGCCTCGGGGCGGGGGAGCGCGGCCAGCAGCGCCTCGCGGGCCCCGTCCACGAACTCGTAGTGGTCGTCCACCGGCCGCAGCAGGCCGCTGAGCAGCACCTCCGCAAGCTGGCTCGGACCCGAGCGGCCCAGGACGCGGTGTTGGATCAGGCGGAGCACCGGCAGCGACGGGACCGCGACCGCCGCGTGGGCCGCCAGTTCCGCCGCGCCCGGAGACGCGGCGGCCAGGAAGCGGCGGACGCGTTCCTCCACGGGGAGGCGGTGCTCGCGGTGGACCGGGGCCGCCGGGGGCGCGGCCGGGAACGCCGCGCAGGCGACCGGCCGGGGCTCCGAGCCCGCCACCAGGTACGCCCAGTCCGACAGCCAGCGCGGCGCGATCTCCAGCACCGGCACGGGCAGGTCCGGTGGCTCGTCGCCGTCGAACGGCGCGAACCGCAGGTCCGCGTTGGGCAGGCCCGGTCGCGGCAGATGCGCCAGGCCGGGGGTCGTGGGGGCGGCCGAGCGCCGCCACAGGCGTTCGGGGAGGGGGTTCAGGATCGCGGTCGGGCCCGTCGCGGCCCAGCGGCGGACCGCGGCCGGGGCCCGGCCGTCCCACCAGTGCGGGCCGGAGCAGTCCGACAGCACCAGCACCGCCTGGCGGCCGGTCGGGTCCAGCAGGGTCGCCGGGGCGCGCGGGGAACCGTCGGGCGTCGTGGAGACGTGGCCGGACCCGCGCAGGTACGTGACGCGGATGTCGTGGAACGCGCCCTGCCGCAGCAGCACCTCGGTCAGTTCGCGGGCCAGCGGGCGCCACAGCCTCATGGTCGGGCCCGTGTCCACGACCAGGACCAGGCTCAGCCAGCGTTCCAGCGCCGGGGCCAGCACCGGCAGCCACCGGCGGGCGTGGGCGATGCGGGTTTCGGCGATGTGCGCCGCCGTCGCCTCCTCGTCCAGCTCGCGCAGGCGGCGGGAGGGGACGCGGCGTTTCAGCGGCCGCAGCGCGCGCTGGACTCCGAGCGGGTCGGTCAGCATCGGCGCGGTCGGCACCAGGATCTCCCGGGCCGCGCCGCCCTCCCGTGCCGGCGACGGGGCGGGCGGGTGCAGGGCCCGGGGCCGCTCCGGCTCGCGCGGCTCGGGAACGGGGTCCCGGCGCGGCTCCGGACGGGTGTCCTCCGGTGGCCCGGGGGCCGGGGGAGCGGGGGCGGGCCCCGGTTCCGGGACGGGCTCCGGGGCCGGGGCGAGATGGTGGGCGAGCCAGAGCATCTCGCTCAGCTCGACCGCGTCCGGCGGCGGGCCGAGCGAGCCCAGCGCGTCGCGGAGGCGGTCAATCGTCATCGGCGGTGCCGGTCAGGTACGGCATCAGCCGGTCGGCCAGGTCGTGGCGGTCGGCGGCGTCGGCGTGGCGGCACAGGTAGACGGCGTTGAGGAGCTGGTCGGTCGCCAGGGTGCCGTTCGCCGCGCGCGCCAGGAACCGCCGCACCAGGTCCTCGCTCCGGTCGGCCAGGTCGCCCAGGTGCTCGCGGACGATCGCGGCCAGCTCGCGTTCGTCGGACGGCTGGCGCAGCTCCAGCGTGACGCAGCGGCGCAGGAACGCGGGCGGGAACTCGCGTTCGCCGTTGCTGGTCATCACCACCAGGGGGAACGCCGCGCAGCGCACCCGCCCGCCGGTCACGGTGACGCGCGCGCCGCCGGTGTCGGCGGTCAGCACGTCGGCGGTCGGCTCGGCGAGCCGGGCCAGCTCCGGGATCTCGTACTCGCCCTTCTCGAAGATGGTGAGCAGGTCGTTGGGCAGGTCGATGTCGCTCTTGTCGATCTCGTCGACGAGCAGGACGCGGGGCCGGTCGTGCGGGAGCAGCGCGGTGCCGAGCGCGCCGAGGCGGATGTAACGGCCGATGTCGTCGGTGCCGGTCTCCCTGCTCGCCGCGTACAGGCGGGTCAGCGGGTCGTACTGGTAGAGGCCGTCGCGCAGCGTGGCGCGGCTGGTGATCGGCCAGTGCAGGACGGGACCGAGGCGCAGTTCGTGGGCGACCGCGTAGGCGAGGGTGGACTTGCCGGTGCCGGGCGGGCCGGTCACCAGCAGCGGCCGCCGCAGGTAGAGGGCGGCGTTGACCTGCCGGACGGCGTCGTCGGACGGCCGGTAGGCGGTCGCCTGGTGCCGGTTGCCGGAGTCGCCGTCGGGGACGGGCAGCGGCGGCCCCCCGTCGAACGCCCGCCACGGCGGGGGCGGCGGCAGCCGGTCGACGCCGTCGTGCGGTTCCCGGGCGTTCCCGGTGTAGATCAGCCAGTCGGACACCGGCTCACACCTCCATGGCGAGCGGGGGGTCGGGCAGCCGGGACGGGTCGTCCCACAGCAGGGTCAGCGCGTCGCCGCAGTGCGGCCCGCAGCCCAGCGCCTTGTGGCGCAGGGCCTCGCGGCGCAGTTCGTGGACCGCGCCGGGCAGGCCGCCGGGGTCGACGCCCGCGACGCGCCCGACCAGCGTGCGGCGCGTCCGGTGCCCGGCGCAGTCCGCGTGGTCGGCGTCGGTGCACCTGCCGCGCGGCCACAGCATCACCGGAACGGCCAGGTCGAGCGCGGCTTTCAGGTGCGCGCGGCCCGGCGACGACCCGTACACCAGCAGGCCCAGGTGGTCATGGGCCTCCAGCAGGTCGCGGAAGGCGCCCGGCGCGGGCGGGCGGCAGTCCACCTGGTAGGGGTTGCCGGGGTCGCGCAGCCGCTTCCAGCGGCGCCGCGCCTGGTCGCGCAGGAACGGCTCGGGCCGCAGCCGCGTCACGTCCCGCACGACCACCGGGTAGCCGCGCATCCGCAGCCGCCGGCCCCGGTTGAGGTACCAGTCCTCGAACGGCTTGCCCAGCCAGTTCGCCGGGACCGCGAACTCGATCATCCAGTCGAGGTCGGGCCGGTCGTCGACGACGGGGCCGATGGCCTCGACGCTCCGCTCGACCGCCTGCCGCACGTCCTTCTCGGCGGAGACCCGCACGGTGTCCCCGGAGGGGCCGGGCGCGCCGTCGATCCAGGTCTGCACGGTGACGTCGTGGCCGTGGGTCATGCGCTCCAGCCGCACGATGATCGAGGCGGGCTCGGCGCGGCCGGTGCGCTCCGGCGCGGGCAGGTGCCGTCGCCGCCATCCGGCCAGCCGTGGGACGTCCGGGGACAACGCCGCCAGGTAACGCGCGAGGCGTTCCTCGTCGAACCCCTCGGCGATGTACCGGGCGGCGTCCCACGCCGACCGCAGCGGCCGGGTCGGCGGCAGGTCCAGCACGCGCGCGGCGGCGGCCGGGTCGGCGGGCAGCCCGGCCAGGGCCCGGCGCAGCTCGCGGCGGGCCGTCGCGTCCAGCCATGTCAGCGGCAGGTGGTCGTCGAGCTCCTCCCAGTACCGGCGCAGCGTCCCGATCGGCAGCATGCGGCCGACGGCGCCGCGCCTGCGCTCGTCGTCGGGATCGTCGGGGTCGGCGTCGGTGAGCATCCCGACGACCCGGCCGCTGTAGGGGTCGTAGACCGCGCCGCCGCTGTAACCGGCCTCGAGCCGGTCGCCGTACTGGGCACGGACCTGCCACCACTCCCGGTGCTGCACCATGTCGGAGGCGGTCCGCACGGTCGCGTACCGGATCTGCCGGTCGGAGCCGGGGAACCCGTAGACGCGCAGGTCGCTGTGCCAGGTTCGCGGGTCGAGCAGCGCGTCGGGCGCGGCCATCTCCGCCGGGTCCGGCCCCACCTCGTGGGGGAGCTCCAGGACCGCCACGTCGCCGGGGTCGTTCTGCCGCGTCCAGTCGCCGCACCGGCGGACCCGGGCCGTCAGCGGCGGCAGATCGGCGAGGCCGACCCGGGCCTCCGCACATCCCTGCACGACATGAGCGCAGGTCAGCAGCTTGCTCGGGGTGACCAGGAACGCGGCCCCCCGGCTGGGACCGGCCTCGACCCAGGCGTGCCATTCCCCTCCGCCCATGCGCGGTCAGGCCCCGTTCCCGGCCTCATTCCCGGTGGCCCCGGCGCCGCTGCCGGTCTCGACCTCGACCTGCTGGACGGGCGCGCCCCAGGTGAGCTTCACCTTCATCTGCCCCTCCATGGAGGTCTTGGCGATGACGGCCCCGGCGGCGGCGTTGAACTTCACGCCGAACTCCAGCTCGATCTGGTCGGGCCGGTCCATCCCCTCGCGCAGCCCCAGCAACGCGGTCTGGGCGGCGGCGCGCACGCCCCGCATGGCGTCCTCGAGCCTGCCCTTGGCCTCGAACAGGACGTCGTCGATCCGGGAGACCCCCACGAACCCCGGCTCGTTCGCCGACAACTCGACGACGACCGGCCCCTGGTCGGTCTCCCAGCGCACCAGCTTGCCCACGCGGCCCCCTCCCGTTCCGCAGCAATCTAACAAGATCGCCAACAACGCGGGTGACAACGGTCGCGCTGGCCGTTGACGGTCAGTCGCGGACGGAGCGGGGCAATACCCTCGGGCGAGGGCGCGCGAGATCCGCACGCCCTCCCCGTGCTCGGAGACCGGGATGGACGACGCCTACCGCGAACTGGACGGCCACGACGCCTACGAACTGCTCGGCGTTCCCGACGACGCCGACGAACGGGCGATCCGCCGGGCGTTCGCCCTCCGGGTCCGCGCCGTCCACCCCGACGCCAGCCCGGAACCGGCGGCCCACACCGAGGCGGGCCGCCGCCTCCACCTGCTGAAGACCGCCCGCGACGTCCTGCTGCGGGACCGCGAGGCCTACGACCGGCAGCGCGCCGTCCGCCCCGCCGCCGGCGCGGCCGCCCCCAAGCCCTCGGGGACGTTCCGGCCCAGCAAGGGCGGGGGAGTGCTGCTGGTCGTGCTCGTCGGGTACCTGTTCGCGCTGGCCGCCTGCGTGTCGGCGGTCACCGCCTACGCGTGGAAGCAGGAGCCTTCGATCCCCCGGGGCCTGGTCGGGACGTGGGAGGGCAGGCTGGAAGACGCGGGCGCCGCGACCGGCGGCCGGGTCCGCTTCACGTTCAAGGCCGGTGAGGGGCACGGCACCGCCGTCTACCTGGACGCCGGCTGCACCAGCACCCTGACCCCGCGCGACGGGGACGACTCCTACGTGGAGTTCCGCGAGGTCGTCAACGCGCCCGCCCGCGGCTGCCGGGGCGACACCGTCGGGATCACCATCGGGGCCGAGTCCCTGGGGGTGATGTTCGGCCCCGAAGACCCCAGGGCGCGCGCGACCCTGGGCCGCGCAGTCCCGTGACCGCGCCGTCCCGTGACCGCGCGCGGAACGCCGGGTCAGGAGCCCGCGCGGTCGGCGTTCGCCAGGATCGCGTCGCGGAGCCAGGCCGACAGGCCCGCGGCCGCGCGGTCGATCGTCTCGGTGAAGCGCTCGTCGGTCACGTACAGCTCCGCCAGACCCCGGTGGATCTCGTAGGTGCAGTCGTAGAACCAGGTCGAGATGTGCCGGCGGTGCTCCTCGGCCAGGTCCATCGCGGCCGGGTCGCCCGGCGCGACGCCCGACCGCATGGCCTCGACCATCCGCCCGGTCAGCCCGGCGGCCTCGTCCTTGAAGCGCACCCAGTCCCGCTTGGTGTAGGAGGAGACGCGGCGCTGCGACTCGGCCCAGCCGTCGCCGCCGCCCCAGCGCCGTTCGGCCTCCTCGGCGTGGCGGGACGGGTCGTCGTCGCCGAAGACCTCGAATCTCTCCTCCGGCGTGAGGGTGATGCCCATGAGGTGTGCCTCCATGGTGTGTTCCAGTGTGGTGACCATCCGCTGGAGCCGTGCGATCCGTTCGGTCAGCAGCGCGTGCTGGTGCCGGAACAGCGTCAGGGTGTCGCCACCCCGGGCGTCGAGGATGGTCCTGATCTCGTCGAGGCCGAAGCCGAGCTCCCGGTAGCCGAGGATCTGCTGCAACCGCTCCAGGTCGGCGTCGTCGTACCGGCGGTAGCCGGTGCCGGTGCGCCCGCTGGGCGCCAGCAGCCCGATCTCGTCGTAGTGGTGCAGGGTCCGAACGGTGACACCGGTCATCCGCGCCACCGTTCCCACCGAGTAGCCCTTCGTCATCGTCCTCACGACTGGAACGTATTTCCTCACGTCACGTGAGGGTCAACCCGCTTTCCCGGACCGGAGGCGCCGCGCTCAGGGGCGGTGCTTCAGGCGGCCCTCGGTGGCCAGGGCGTCGGCGCGTTCGTTGCCGGGGTCCCCGGCGTGGCCCTTCACCCAGAACCACTCGACGCGGTGCCGCCGCGTCGCCTCGTCCAGGCGCCGCCACAGGTCGTCGTTCTTGACGGGCTTGCGGTCGGCGGTCCGCCAGCCGTTGCGCTTCCAGGAGCGCATCCACTGGGTGATGCCCTGCCGCACGTAGGTGGAGTCGGTGTGGACCTGGACGAACGAGGGCCGCGTCAGGTGCTCCAGCGCCTGGATGGCGGCCATGAGCTCCATCCGGTTGTTGGTGGTGTCGGATTCCCCGCCGCACAGTTCCCTGACGTGCTCCCCGTACCGCAGCACGACGCCCCAGCCTCCGGGCCCCGGATTGGGGCTGCACCCGCCGTCGGTGTGCACGACGACCGGCGTGACCGACGCCGGGACCGACGCCGCCGGTGGCTCGTCGACCTCGAACAACCCGTTCATTGACTCTCCCGCCTCGCCCGACACCGACACCCCAGTGTGCCGAACGCCGGGACCGTGACGGACGAGGGTCTCCCCACCGGCGCGCCCCTCCCCGCGCTGGTGGGGAGACGGCCTCGCGGGCTGTGTTTTCAACCCGCGAGGCTCTGAGTAGGCGCTGTGCCCGAGCCGTTCGCTACCCGTGTTCCAGAAGAGCACGGCGGACGCGGAGGTGCCATTCGCGTGCGCTCCCTGGACAAGCCGATGCGTTCGGTGTCTACAGTGGTGGGACGGTCGCGGTTCGTGACCGGGAGGCGCGGTTCCCGGAGCCGGGGACCGCCCGGACACCAGGTGGGTGGTGTGGCACGCGCAACGGGCGGGACGCCCGACGTCCGTCGGCACGACTTCCGCAGCGGGGACCCCGAGGTCGTGCACGACCATCTGAGATCCGTCCACACCGACCACTCGTGTCTTTTCTCCGGGGAGGTCGACGGGTTCGAGTGCCGTTCCACGATGGTCGAGGAGGACCGGTTCGGCGTCGGCCTGCTGTGGCACTCGGCGGCCCGGAGGATCGTCGTCGAGCCCTATCCCCTGCTGACGGTGCTGCACTGCCTCGACGGGATGATGGGCATGTCGCCGTGGCCGGGGGACGTGGAGGTCGCCATCCGGCCCGGGCAGTCGATGCTGTGCGGCCGGGTCTCGCGCGCCGCGGTGCGCTGGAAGGCCTGCACCCTGGGGGCGGTGCTGCTGTCCCCGGCGGCGGTCGTGGCGGAGGTCGGCGCGCTCGCCGGCGTCGGCCTCGACGATCTGCGGATGGAGACGACGCGGCCGGTGTCGGCGGCCCGCGAACGCCACTGGGGCTCGGTGGTCCGGCACGTGAGCGACGGCTTCCTGCGCAACCCCGAGATCCGCGACAGCGAGCTGAGCCGCACCGCGATGTTCCACCTGCTGGCGCTGACGTTCGTGGACACGTTCCCGGTGCCCGGGCGCGAGCGGTTCGCCGACCACGGGCAGGGGCCGCTGGTGGTGCGGCGGGCGGTGGAGTTCATCGAGGAGCACGCCGGGGACGACATCACCCTGGTCGAGATCGCGGCGGCGGCCGGGGTCGGGGTGCGGGCGTTGCAGCAGGGCATGCGGCGCCACCGCGACACCACGCCGCTGGCGTTCCTGCGCGAGGTGCGGATGGGGCACGCGCACCGCGAGCTGTTGCGGGCCGTCTCCGACGACGGGAGCACGGTCGCGGGGATCGCGACGCGCTGGGGCTTCCCCCACGCCGGCCGCTTCTCCGCGCTCTACCGGGAGCGTTACGGCGCGTCACCGGGCGACACCCGGCGCGAGGAGTCGTCGGCCCCGTCCTGACGACCCGCCGCCGACGGCGCGCCGGACCCTCCTCACCGGCGGCCCGCTTCGCCGCGTACCATCGGATTGATTACTGAGAGTTGTCAATCGTGACGTATGGTGTCCGCCGCTGGCCGGAATGCGGTCGTCCGCGTCGGGGTATGCGCCCGTTCCGGCCGGAGCATCGGAGCCGGACCGTCGGAGCCGGATCGTCGGAGGGGGACACATGGACGCGCACGGGGCGACGGCGGTCTTGGCGGCCCAGGTCACCGACGTCGACCTGGGAGCCGCGCGGATGCAGATGGCGCTGTCGCTGGGCTGGCACATCGTGCTGGCCTGCCTGGGCGTCGGCATGCCGCTGATCACGCTGCTGGCGGAGTGGCGCGGGCACCGCACCGGCGACGTCCACTACCGGCTGCTGGCGCGGCGGTGGGCGCGGGCCATGGGCGTGCTGTTCGCGGTCGGGGCCGTCTCGGGGACGATCCTGTCCTTCGAGATGGGGCTGCTGTGGCCGGGCCTGATGGGAACGTACGGGGAGGTCATCGGGCTGCCGTT
Organism: Actinomadura kijaniata NBRC 14229; assembly: GCF_001552175.1. Lineage (GTDB taxonomy): Bacteria > Actinomycetota > Actinomycetes > Streptosporangiales > Streptosporangiaceae > Spirillospora > Spirillospora kijaniata. The sequence goes on along the minus strand of NZ_BCQR01000045.1, from coordinate 49,184 downwards.
CGCGATGGAGGGCATCGCGTTCTTCATCGAGGCGATCTTTCTGGGGATCTACCTGTACGCCTGGGACCGGCTGCCGCCCGTCCGGCACATGCTGACCGGGGTCCCGATCGTGCTGGCGGGCGTGGCCAGCGCCTTCTTCGTCGTGACCGCCAACGCCTGGATGCAGGTGCCCACCGGCTTCGCCACCCGGGACGGCAGGGTCGTCGCCGTCGACCCGTGGGCGGCGATGTTCAACCCGGCGACGCCGCCGCAGACCGTCCACATGATCCTGGCGGCGTTCATGGTCGCCGGGTTCGCGACCGCGAGCGTGTACGCGGTGGCGTGGCTGCGCGGGCGGCGCGACCGCTACCACCGGCTGGGGTTCCTGCTGCCGTTCACCGTCGCCGCCGTGATCACGCCCGTGCAGATCGGCGTGGGGGACTGGGCCGCGCACTTCGTCGCCGACAACCAGCCGGTCAAGCTCGCCGCGATGGAGGGCGTCTTCCGCACCGGACGCGGCGTCCCGATGCACATCGGCGGCATCGCGGTGGACGGCGAGATGCGCTACGCCCTGGAGATCCCCCACGGCCTGTCGCTGCTGGCCCACTTCGATCCGAACGCTGAGGTCAAGGGCCTGGACCAGGTGCCGCCCGCCGACCGGCCGCCGGTGAACGTCGTGCACTGGGCGTTCCAGGTCATGGTCGGGATGGGGTTCGCGCTGCTGGGGCTGGTGGTGTGGCTGGCCGTGCACTGGTGGCGGCGCAGGGACCTGCCGCGCACCCCGTGGTTCTGGCGGGCGTCGGCGCTGTCGGGACTGGCGGCGGTGCTGGCGCTGGAGGCCGGGTGGGTCGTCACCGAGGTCGGGCGGCAGCCGTGGATCGTGTTCGGCGTGCTGCGCACGCGCGACGCCGTCAACCCCGCGCCCGGCCTGGTCTGGGGGTTCGTGCTGGTCAGCGCCGTGTATGCGGTGCTGACGGTCGCGACCGTGTACGTACTGCGCCGGATGGTGCGCGACAAGCCCGTTCCCGTCGCGCCGCAGGAGAGCGACGTGACCGAGTCCAAGGTGGTGTGACCGGTGGCCCTGCACGACGTCACGATGGCGGTGCTGTGGATCGGGCTGACCGCGTACGTGCTGTTCGGCGGCGCGGACTTCGGCGGCGGCATCTGGGACCTGCTCGCCGGGAACGCCGAACGCGGCCGTCCCCAGCGCGACCTGGTCGAGCACTCCATCGGCCCGGTCTGGGAGACCAACCACGTCTGGCTGATCTTCGTGATCGTGCTGACCTGGACGGGCGTGCCGTCGGTGTTCGCCGCCGTGTCCTCCACGCTCTACATCCCGCTGACCCTGGTCGCGCTGGGGATCATCGCGCGGGGGTCGGCGTTCGCGTTCCGGAAGGTCAGCACGGGGCTGTGGCGGCGTCGGCTGTTCGGGGCGGTGTTCGCGTTCTCGTCGCTGGTGACGCCGTTCTTCCTGGGGACGGTCGCGGGCGCGCTCGCGTCCGGCCGGGTGCCGCCGGGCATCGCCGCCGGGAACCTGCTCACCAGCTGGCTGAACCCGACGTCCCTGGTCAGCGGGGCCCTGGCGGTCGGCGTGTCGGCCTACCTGGCGGCGGTGTACCTGACCCGCGACGCCGAACGCGCCGGGTCCCCCGAGCTGGTGGCGCGGTTCCGCACCCGCGCGCTGGCCACCGGCGGGGTCGTCGGGGCGCTGTCGGTGCTGGGCCTGTGGGTGCTCGCCCTCGACGCCCCGGACCTGTTCCGGGAGCTGACGCGCGGGTCGGCGCTGCCGCTGCTGATCCTGTCGGTGGGGATGGGGATCGCCTCGCTGGTGCTGCTGTGGCTGCGCAGGTTCCGTTCCGTGCGGGTGACGGCGGCGCTGGCGGTCACCGGGCTGCTGTGGGGGTGGGGCCTCGGCCAGTACCCGCGCCTGCTGCCCGGCGTGGACATCGACGACGCGGCGGCCACCGACGCGGTGCTGGGCGCGTCGCTGGCCGCGCTCGCGGTGGGGGCGGTGCTGCTGCTGCCGTCGCTGTGGTGGCTGTACGCGACGTTCCAGCGTGATCACACGGGCGGCGCCAGCGCGAAGTAGCGCTCCAGCGCGGCCGGGTCCCCGCGGACCTCCATCCGCTCCGCCGGGACCCGGCCCCACAGGAACAGCGCCAGGTCCGACGCGCTCCCGACGACCTCCACGTCCCCGCCGTTCCGGTCGCCGTCCCCGGAGCCGTCCCGGCCGAGGCGCACGTCGTCGCCGTCGAAGCGCACCGTCCACGCCTCGGGCCCGTCGTTCCGCCGGAACCGGTACGTCTCGCCCTCCCCGGCCGGGGCCTTCCGCCATTCCCGCCGCGCCGGCACCATGACCTCGAACGTCTGCGGCACCATGTCGGCCGCCAGCTCGCCGTCGAGGGGAGGGGCGGCGCCGACGGCGTTCTCCGCGTCCCACCGGTGCACGGCCGCCTCGATGGCCTGCATGCGCTGCCAGAACCCGACGCTCTGCTCCTGAGACCACGTCCAGACCCGCACGTCGGGGGCGGCGCCCGCGAACAGCTCCGCCAGCTCCGCCGCGCCCTCGGCGAACCAGTCGACCACCTCGGCGAGCAGCGGGCCGTGGTTGGGGGTGTCGCGGGGGTCGGGCCAGTGCGCGTGGTCCTCGGGCAGGCCGAACAGGGCCGTGTCGGTGAACTCGGGCGGCGAGTCCCGCCGGTCCCGGACGATCGCGGCGACCCACCGGTGCACCCATCCGAGATGGACGACCAGGTCGGACACGGTCCACTCGGGACAGGAGGGGACCAGCGGCGCGTCCCCCCTCCCGGCCAGGGGCCGCACGGCGGCCTCGAACGCTTCCACTTCGCGGCGGAAATGAGCGGTGTGGTCCATGCCCCCACTGTGTCATCCGTCTCCTGACACCGTGCAAGGGGAATTGTTCAGACTGTGCCGATGAGTTCGGACGCGCGTTCCGGTCTCCATCCGGAGAGCGGTCCGACGTCTGGAGGTCCCATGTCCCTGCCCGACATCGTTTCCCGGGAGGAGTGGGTCCGGGCGCGCAAGGAGCTCCTCGCCAAGGAGAAGGAGTTCACCCGGGCCCGCGACGCGCTCAACGCCGAGCGCCGCCGCCTCCCCATGGTGAGGATCGACAAGGAGTACGTCTTCGAGGGGCCGCGCGGCAGGGCGACGCTGCTCGACCTGTTCGAGGGCCGCAGGCAGCTGTACGTCTACCACGCCATGTGGGATCCGGAGTGGGAACGCGCCTGCCGTAGCTGCTCGTCCACGCTCGCCGAGGTCTCCGTCGGGCTCCTGCGGCACCTGCGCGACCGGGCCACCACCTACGCGGTGGTCTCCCGCGCCCCGTTCGGCAGGATCGAGCCGTTCCGGGAGGAGATGGGCTGGCCGTTCCCCTGGTACTCCTCGTTCGGCGGCGACTTCAACGTCGACTTCCACGTGACGCTGGACGAGTCGGCCGCGCCGATCGAGTACAACTACCGGACCCGGGAGGAGTTCGCCGCGGCGGGCCGGGACTGGTTCACCGACCAGCCCATGGAGCTGCACGGCGCGAGCTGCTTCCTGCGCGACGGCGACACGGTGTACCACACGTACTCGGCCTACGCGCGGGGCACCGAGGCGGTCGGCGGCTCCTACTACCACCTGGACCTGACCGCGCTCGGCCGCCAGGAGCCCTGGGAGGAGCCCGAGGGCCGCGCCTCCGGCGGCATGCGGGCCGGACAGCGCCTGCCCTACCCCGACGAGTACGACGACGAGTTCGCCGGACGCTGACCGTCAGCGTTCCGGGGCGTCCGGGGCGCTGTTCTGGAGCAGGCGCGTGGCGTCGCGCTGGCGGGCGGCGGCCTCGGTGAGGAAGTCCACGATCGCGGCCAGTTCGGTGTCGCTGTACCGGGTGACCAGCTCGTTCAGCGACGCCACGTAGTGGTCGAAGAGCGGGGCGAGGTCGGCCATCCGGTCGGGGACGCCCTCGACGAGCACGCTGCGCTTGTCGGCCGGGTTGGGCGTGCGCCGCGCGAAGCCCTTGCGTTCCAGCCGGTCGACCAGCCCGGTCACCGACGCGGGCGCGAGGCCCGCGTGGGCCGCCAGCTGCCGGGCGGTCAGCGGGCCGAAGCGTTCCAGCAGGTCCAGCGCCTTCTCCTCGGTCGCGGTCAGGCCCTGGCGGGCGGCCAGCGCGGTGTGGAACATCACCGCGGCGGCGCTCAGCTCCCGGCCGGCGGTCATCAGCCGCGCGATCAGCTCTTCCCGGTCGGTCATGCGGCCAGCCTATCTATTTAGTTCGGGTGAACGAAACACTTGACGGGGGCGTGCGGTCCGCATATGTTTCGTTCGTCCGAACGAAATACTTTTCACCGGGAGGTTTCCCGATGCGCGTTCTGATCATCGGCGGCGGGGTCGCCGGCACCGTCGCCGCGCTGGCCGCCCACCGGGCGGGGCTGGAGCCCGAGCTGTTCGAGGCCTACGACCACAGCGCCGGGCTCGACCACGGCGTGTTCCTGACCGTGGCGGTCAACGGCCTGGACGCGCTGCGCGCGGTGGACGCCCACCACGTGGCGCTGGACGCGGGCTTCCCGACCGGCCGGATCCGGTTCCAGAGCGGCACCGGCAAGCACCTGGGCTCGATGGAGATCGGGCCGGTGCTGGACGACGGCACCGTCACCCACACCCTGCGCCGCTCCGACCTGTACGGCGGCCTGTACGACCTGGTGGTCAAGCGCGGCATCCCGGTCCACCACGGCAAGCGCCTCACCGGCGCGGAGAGGCTGCCCGGCGGCGGCGTCCGGGCCCGGTTCGCCGACGGCACCACCGCCGACGGCGCCGTCCTGGTCGGGGCGGACGGCGTGCACTCGGTCACCCGCGGCCTCATCGACGCCGCCAACCCCCGCCCCCGCTACAGCGGCCTCGGCAACACCGGCGGCTTCGCCCCCGCGGCCGGCGTCGACCTCGACGCCGCACCCGGGGACTACGTGATGATCTGGGGCCGCGACTGCTTCTTCGGCTACACCATCGCCCCCGACGGGCAGATCTGGTGGTTCGCCAACCCGCCCGCGCGGCGCGAGCCGTCCCGCGAGGAACTGCGCCGCCTCACCGGCCGGGAGATCAGGGACGATCTCGCCGCGCGGCTGGCCCCCGACCGCACACCCGGCGCGCGGATCGTCGCGGCCACCGCCGGCGAGATCGGCATGACCAACCAGTACGACCTGCCGACGGTCCCGACCTGGCACGACGGTTCCATGGTGGTGATCGGCGACGCGGCCCACGCGGTCTCGCCCGCCTCCGGCCAGGGCGCCTCGCTGGCGGCCGAGGACGCGGTGATCCTCGTGCGGTGCCTGCGCGACCTGCCCACCGTTCCGGCCGCCCTGGAACGCTACGAGGCCCTGCGCCGTTCCCGCGTCGAACGGATCGTGAAGTGGGGCGCGCGGATGAACAACACCAAGAAGCAGGGGGTCGTCGGGCGGACGCTGCGCGACCTGGCCCTGCCGGTCATCCTCCGCAGGGCCGACGGCCCCGACGCGATGGCGAAGATGGCCTGGATGTACCACCACCACATCGACTGGCACGCCACCGCCGCGTCCTGACCCGGGGCTCGACTGGCCCGGTCAAAGCTTGTCCGAACTGCGGTTATCCTGGCTGGCGCCCATCGCCCGCGAGCGTGCCGCCCCGAGAGTGCCAAGGAGCCTCCGCCCGGCGGCCCCGGGCGGCTCTCCGGTCCCGCGGCCTCCAGCCGCCACCGGCGAGCGAACCGACCTCCCGGCCCTCCACGCCCCTCCCACCCCCGCCCCCCAGCGCGTGCCGAGGCCCGGGCCCGCACAGGGGGACGAGCATGAGAACCAAGCCCATCGCCGCGCTCGCGACGGCGGCGCTGGCCGCCGCCGCGCTGACCGCGTGCCAGACCGCCGACGGCCGCACCACCGGGGCCGGGACCACCGGGGCCGGGACCACCGCCGGACGCGGCCTGGCCGGCGACCCCGGGCCGCGCAGGCTCCAGCCCGGCGAGAAGCCGCCGCAGTTCGTGGTGTTCTCCTGGGACGGGGCCGGGGCGGGCGACGACCGGCAGTTCCCGCGCTTCCTGGAGCTGGCCCGGAAGCACCGGGCGACGATGACGTTCTTCCTGAGCGGCCTGTACATGCTGCCCGAGTCCAAGCGGACGCTGTACAGGCCGCCGCACCGCGCGCCCGGCTCCTCGGCGATCCCGTTCCTGTCCGACAACGGCGTCCGCGCCACGATCCGGCTGGTCGACCGCGCCCACCGCGACGGCCACGAGATCGGCACCCACTTCAACGGCCACTTCTGCGGCCCCGGCGGCGTCGGGTCCTGGACGGTCGCGGACTGGCGCAGCGAGATCGCCCAGGCGGGCTCGTTCGTGCGGAACTGGAAGGCCAACACCGGCTTCACCGACCTGCCGGACCTGTCGTTCGACTACGACCGGGAGCTGGCCGGCGGCCGGACCCCCTGCCTGGAGGGCCAGCCCAACCTGCTGCGCGCCGCCGCCAAGCTCGGCTGGAAGTACGACGCCAGCTCGCCCGGCGGCCTCCAGGTGTGGCCCGGAAAGACGCGCGGTGTGTGGAACCTGCCGTTGCAGTCCCTGCCGTACCCCGGCAAGCGGTTCGGGGTGCTGTCGATGGACTACAACATCATGGCCAACCAGCCCGGCAACGTGCGGGCCGATCCCGCCCTCCAGGCCCGCTACCAGCGCGAGGCCACCAACGCCTACATGGCGGGCTTCGCCCGCGCCTACAACGGCAACCGCGCCCCGCTGTTCATCGGCAACCACTTCGAGCAGTGGAACAACGGCATCTACATGAACGCCGTCGCCGACGTCCTGGAGCGGATGGCGGCCAAGCCGGACGTGAGGCTGGTGTCGTTCAGGCAACTGGTGGAGTGGCTGGACGCCCAGGACCCGGCGGTGCTGGCGAAGCTGCGCACACTCGGCGTCGGCGCGGCCCCGGCGGGCGGCTGGAAGGCGTTCACGGCCCCCCGGTCGCAGGCGGCCCCGTGACGCGGCCGCCGCGTCAGCCGAGGTGACGGCGCGCCTCGCGGGCCCGCTCCCCGGCGTCCGGCGGGGGACGCAGCCGGACGCCCGCGTCGGTGAGCATGCTCAGGTCCAGCTCCCACACGACCGCCGACCGCTGGCTCCACAGCTCGAATGCCGCCTCCACGTGCAACCGCGCGTCCGCCTCCGACAGCCCCGTCACCTCGCACAGGTGCGCGAACGCCTCCCCGCCCCGGCCGCTGACCTCGGCGAACCCCATGTGCGTGGCCAGATGGCAGTCGCTGCACACGCACACCAGCCGCCGCAGCGCCTGCACCCGCGCCGCCGGGTCGTAGGCCCACCGTTCGTGCGCCTCCAGCCAGCGCCGGGTGGCGCGGTCCTCGCCGCGACCGCAGATCTCGCAGCGCCGCCCCGCCCGCCCGGTGATCATCCGGCGGAGGCGTTCCCAGTCGCGCTCGTCCACGCAGGACCGCACGTTCGTGAACCAGCAGCTCGCCGGGACCAGGTCCACGAACAGCCCGGACCCGAACGACCGGTCCTCGCCCGGCAGCAGCTCGGGCACCTCCGGCAGCGGCAGCCACGGCTCCAGCCCCGCCATCCCGGCGCGCGGCGCGTACCACCGGCGCGCGGCCGGATCCCACCGCGCCCCGGCCGCCTTCGCCGCGTCCTTCCGCGAGTAGGGGACATCGAGCCAGATGCGCGCGGAGACCATGCGCCCCATTCCACCAGCGCTGTCAACGCGGCGTTTTCCGCTCCCCGCCCGCGTGCCGCTACGCTCGCGCGATGCACATCGATCTTGTGACGATCGTCGTGGCGGACTACGACCCCGCCATCGCGTTCTTCACGGAGGTCCTCGGCTTCGAGCTCGCCGAGGACGTCCCCTCCCTCACCAACGACGGCCGCCCGAAGCGCTGGGTCGTGGTCCGGCCCCCGGGCGGCGGCACCGGGCTGCTGCTCGCCAAGGCCGACGGCGAACGCCAGCGGGCCGTGGTCGGCGACCAGGCGGCGGGCCGCGTCGGCTTCTTCCTGCGCGTGGACGACTTCGACAAGTCCTACGCCCGCATGCGGGAACACGGCGTCACGTTCGTCACCGAGCCCCGCGAGGAGCCCTACGGGCGCCTGGCGGTGTTCCTGGACATCGCGGGCAACCGCTGGGACCTGCTCGGCCCCCACCCCGACCACGCGCGGGGATAGCACCGTCCCCACCCCGGGGCGCGCGACGGCCCGGCCTGTGACGCGCGCCACCGGCCAGATCTCCGGGAACCCGCGCCCGGTGCCCCGCACCGGGCGCGTACGTCCCGGCCCCACGTCCTGCGGGTTCCGCCGCACGACGGGCGATGCGTCGTGTCAACGGGGGGTCAGGTGGGTGTGTCCTGCCGACACGCTGACAGAAGCGCATCTAACGCCTAAAATCGTCACTGTGACGTCAACCTGTCATCGGTGACGTCGGCGACTCGTTTCGCCGCCCCGGCTCTCGGCGGCATCCTCCGCATCGACACGCGGGGTGCGGAAGGGCCTCGGGCCCCAGAACGACCACCCGCCGCACGACCTGCGCCCGGGTGCCTCCCCCCGTACGAACCCCGAAGGGGACGACCATGACGTCATTCGACGTGACCGACCGTCCGTGGCATGAGCACCTCGTCCTGACGGTGACCGGCGAGGTGGACCTGGACACCGCCCCGGCCCTGCGCACGGCCCTGCACGGGGCCATCGCCGCCGCCCCCGCCGGGATCATCGTGGACGTGGGCGGGCTGACGTTCATCGACGCCAGCGGCCTGAACGCCCTGGCGGTCGCCGCGAACCGGAGCGCCCACCTGCCGGGCCGCCTGAAGCTGGCCGCCCCGCCGCCGAGGCTGGACACGCTGCTGAAGGTGACGGGCCTGAGCGACCACCTCCCGGTCCACCCGACCTACCCGCTGCGCCCGGTCTGATCACGCGTACCGGGACCCGCCGACCGGACCGCACCCGGTGCCCCGGGGAGGGCCGCCGGACGCGCGGTCATCGCGGGCACGAAGGCACCCTCCTTCGGGGAGGACTCGTCCTCGAACCCCTCGATGTCGAAATCCACCCGCCGTGTCATGACCGGAACGGTCAGCGTCCCGCTTCCTGCGGGTTGGTGGTACGTTCGGCGTTCTGCCGGGGATTTCGGGGGAGAGCGATGCGCGGGGCGTTGGCGGCACTGGTCGTTCTGCTGCCGTTGGCGGCCGCCTGCGAGGACGGCGGCACCGGCTCCGCCCGGCCGCCGGCGCCGGTGACCCGGCCGCAGCCCACCTGCCCGCCGTCGGGCGTGGAGATCCGCAAGGGGACCGGCGACGCCGCGATGGGCCTGCGCACCCTCAACATCGACCTCGTCAACTGCGGCAACGCCCCGATCACCCTGAACGGCCACCCGCGCGTCACCCTGCTGGACGCCGTCGGGAAGCCGGTGCCCGCGACGGTCCGGAAGGGGTCGGGCGGCGTGTCGACCGTGGAGGCGTTCGACAAGCCGCCCACCGCGCTCACCGTGCGGCCCGGCGGCACGGCCACGGCGAGCATCCTGTGGCGGAACCTCGTCACCGACAGCACGCGACCCGCCGTCACCGCGCCCTCGGTGACCGTGGTCCCGAAACCGGGGATGCCCGCCGTACGGGTGGACGGCATGGCCGTGGACCTCGGCACCACCACCAAGGTCGGCGTCAGCCCCTGGCGCCTCCCCTGACCGGACCGCCCCTCACTCGCGCCGCACCAGCGCCCGCAGGCTGATCGCCACGCCGACCGCGCACCAGCAGAGCAGCACGACCAGGTCGCGGCCACCGGCCTCGTAGACCTCGGACGCCAGCCCGGCCCGCAGCAGGTCCGCCCCCGGCCGCACGGGCAGCACGTCGTGCAGCGCGCGGAACCAGTCGGGCAGCCGGCCCGCCGGGAAGGTGACCGGCGAGAAGAGCAGGACGAAGAACACCAGCACCTGGCTGACCAGCTGGGCCAGCACGGGCCGGAGCACCACGGCGACCGCGTACCCGACGGCCGTTGCGGTGACCGTCACCAGCAGCGCGGCGCCGACCAGCAGCGGCCAGCGGAACGACAGCTCCAGGTCGTAGCGCAGCCACCCCACGAGCACCGCGACCCCCACCGCGGGCACGCAGACCACGACCCACACCGTCAGGTCGGCGAGGAAGAGCAGCGGACGCGCCACCGGCAGCGCGCGCATGTAGGTGAAGGTGCCGTCGAGCCTCGCCCGCGCCACCCCCTGCGGCACGATGGCCAGGCCGACGGTCAGCAGCAGCACGGTCGGCGCCCCCGTCGCCAGGAACATCGCCGTCGAGGGATCGATGGAGGGGATGAGCAGGCCGAAACCGATGACGATGCCGACCGCCAGCAGCGCCTGCACCACCACGATGAGCGGCAGCAGCCCGCCGATCTGCGCCAGCTGCCACGACAGCAGCGTCCGGTAGGCCGCCCACGGGCCGAGGGAGGGGTCAGACACCGCCGACCACCTCGTCGGCCTCGGACCTCGGGCCCGCGGTCGCCGCGAGGTAGGCGTCCTCCAGCGTGGCCGGGGCGAGCGCGTACCCGTCGAGACCTCCCCGCTCCCGGTGCGACGCCGCCCAGGAGACCGCGGCCGCCGCGGCGTCCGGGGGGATGGTGAGCAGGACGCGCCGACCGGAACGGACACGGCGCCGCACCGGGACGGGCACCGCATCGGACGGATCCGGGCCGTCCGGCGCGAGATGCAGCTCCAGGCGCAGGCCGTCGTCACCGCGCAACCGGGCCGGCGTGCCGGCGGCCACCACCCGTCCGGCGTCGAGCACGACCAGCTCGTCGACCACCCGTTCCGCCTCCACCACGTTGTGGGTCACCAGCAGGACGCCCGAACCCTGGTCGGCGACCCGGCGCACCGCCGCCCACAGCGCACGGCGGCGCACGGCGTCGACGTCGTTGCTCGGCTCGTCGAGGATCACCAGCGGCGCGCCGCCCACGACGGCCATCGCGAACCCGACGAGCCGCCGCACGCCCCCGGACAGGCCACGCCCCTCGGGCAGCGCGCGCCGTTCCGCCCACGCCTCGATGTCGAGGTCCGCCACCAGCCGCCGGGCCGCCTCGCGAGCCCGCGCCGCGTCCAGCCCGCGCAGCCGGGCGGCCACCCTGATGGCCGCCGTCGGCGTGAGCCCGTCGATCGGCACATGGGCCTGCGGCTGCAACGCCACCATGCGGCGGGCCGCGGCCGGACGCGCCACCGTGTCGACCCCGGCGACGGTGATGCGCCCGGCGTCGGGACGCAGCAGCCCGACCACCTGCGAGACGAGCGTGGTCTTGCCCGCGCCGTTGTGGCCCAGCAGGCCGACCACCTCCCCGGACCGCACGCGCAGCGACACGTCGTCGTTCGCGACGACCGCACCGAACCGCCGCGTGAGCCGACTGACCTCCAGCACAGCAGTCATCCACACCTCCCGAAATACAACCTGTATCCAGATACTATATGCATCCAAATACAACCTGTATCCCAATACCGGCTGCATGCGCCCCTTAGAATCGGGTCGTGGACGATCACCCGGCCGGGCCGCCCTCGCGCGGCGAACGCCAGCAGCAGACGCGCGCCGCGCTCGTCGTCGCCGCCCGCGACGTGTTCGCCCGCGACGGCTACCACGGGGCCAGCCTCGGCGAGATCGCGCGCATCGCCGGGTACACCAGGGGCGCCGTCTACTCGAACTTCGCCAGCAAGGCCGAGCTCTTCCTCGCGGTGATGGACGCCAACCTCCACCTCGTCGGCCGGCGGACCTGGGACCCCTTCGACCCGGTGACCACCGGCACCGACACCGGCGTCACCGAGGTGATCCGCGGTATCGCCCTGGCCACGCTGGAGTTCATCGCGGTCGCCGCCCGCGACGACCGCCTCAGCGAGGCGCTGGCCGACCGCGTCCAGGTGCTCCTGGACCTCTACACGCGCATCGCCGCCGAGGCGCGCGCGGACGACGAGCCACTGGCCGCCGCCGAGGTGGGCGCCCTGCTCGCGGCCCTCGACCAGGGCGTGACCCTCCTGGGACTGTCCGGGATCGCGACCATCGACCAGCGGATGATGCGCATCGGCCTGCGCCGCCTGATCGACCCCGCCCGCGCGGCGACCCAGCCCCCCACCGACGAACCAGGCGGCCCGGCCGCCCTACACGACCAGGAAATCCACCACCGAATAGCCACCGCCCACCAAGACCCCGCCTAACAACAACACCCGTTGACCGCAAGGCGGGATGCGCGCCGTGCTCGCCCTTGGGGCGGTTCGGTGGCAGTGAAGCGCGCGGGGAGTGCCGGTACAGACCTGGCGGGCCCGTTCGCCCTCGCCCTGCGGCGCACCTCATCCGAACGCGCTTCCGAGCAAGCGGTCACGCGGGCGAAGACGGCGTCCGTTGAGCGGTCTGGCCGCCAGAGTCGGACTCGTCCCCGGCGACGGGGAGCCGAAGGACTGTGTGGCACCGGGGACGTCCGGGCTCGGCAGGGTCCTGCTGCCAGGCTTCACCGACGACGGACTGAGGGCGGACACCGCGACGAACGCCGGACGCCCGGCGGGTCAGCTCAGGGGGCGATCAGGAGCTGTCGCCTGCGGCCGGTGTGGCTGACCGTGAGGAACTCACGTCACTCGAGGACGGTGACGGTGGGCAGCGTTCCTTGCAGAGTGGCTCCTACGGATTCAGGTGAGATCGCCTTGCCGTCTCGCTCGACCAGAGTGAAGCGAGGCGGGTGATAGGGGGAGAGCAAGTACCGGCCGGGCCGGAGACTTCGAGAGCTTGGGACGGTGAAGGTGCGGTAGTCGGTCCACCGGCTCAGGAAGCCGCACACCTCCCTGTTGTAGGGCTGTGCTTCTCCGGTCACCTTCCTCGTCGTGGTCACAACGAGGTTCTTGTCGGACGGCGGGATCGCGGTGCTCTCTTTCGGCGCAGGGTAGAAAGCGGCCTGTCCCTGGTCCTTGGAGCCGCTGGGGCTTCTCGCCCCGCCGATGTAGTAGTTGTAGCCCCCATTGGCGTCTGGCCGGTTGTGCTTCTCTCCGAAGCACTGACGTGAGCCGCCCGGCAGATACTTCACTCCCTGGAGCGTCCTGGCCTGGAACCTGATCGTCATCTGGACCTTGGTCCCGGCACGAACGCGAGCAGGTGTGACCGCGATGTCAAGGTGGATGTAGGGCGTCTCGGAAGCGGGCATGTTGGGTTGGCCGAGGAGTGCACCGGGTTGAGTGAACGATGCCCGGACCGAACTGCGGGCTTCGCCACCGACTTCCGGAGAGGACGGCAGAAGCAGCGCGATCGCGACTACGGCGGCCGTTCCCGCGCCTGCGATCCCAGTGGCCCCCTTGGCTCCGCCGACCTTGGCCAGAACACCCTTGCCTGCGACTGCTCCTGCCTTTCCGCCTTCAAGGGCGGCCACCCCCTGGCCTGCCGACGCCGCTCCCGAACCGACCGCGGAAGATCCCGGTGTGAGGACGGAGGCACCGAGCATCACCGCAGGCGCGGCAGTGCCCAGTGCGGCTGCGATCGCACCGAGGGCGACGAGACCGCGCCGTTCCCATTCGGGGCCGTAGGTTCGAACTGCGATCGCTTCCAGCTTCGCGACGAAGTCGTTCGCGTCCCAGAGCCGTTCGCCGGGGTCTTTGGCCATCCCTCGCGCCACGAGAAGACGCAGTTGCTCAGGAATGCGGTCGAGTGGGACAGGGGCGGTCGTGTGTTGCTCGCGCAACCCTTCGAGAGTGATGCTCTGGTAGGGCTTCTGCCCGGTGACGCACTCAACGAAGACACATGTGGCCGCGTAAACGTCGGTAGCGGGCGTCGCCGGATGACCCGTCCACTGTTCGGGAGCCATGTAGGCGGGGGTGCCGACCACTCCGCCCTGGCCGCTGAGAACGGCGATGCCAAAGTCGATCAGCTTGCTCTGTCCGTCGTCCTGGACCAGCACGTTGCCCGGTTTGTAGTCGCGATGGACGATGCCGACGGCGTGCGCCGCTGCGAGGCCGAGCAGGGAGCCTTTGAGGATGCTCAGCGAGGCTTCGGGAGCGAGAGGGGCACCGCGATCGTCCAACACCCTGCGCAGTGAACGGCCAGGGACCGCCTCCATCACGATCGCCGCGCCGGCGGATGTGGTGAAGTAGCCCAGTAGGCGAGCCACATGCGGGTTGGACACACGTTCCAGCAACGCGGCTTCGTTTCGGAACGCGTCGAGTGTTCGGGGGTCGCCCATCAGCGCGGGTGACAGGTACTTGATTGCGACGTGTTGTCCAGAGCCTTCGTGGCGGGCCAGCACCACCTGGCCTTGGCCGCCTGCGCCCAACTCCTTGAGTTCGACGTAGCCGGGGAGGCGCCACTCTGCCCGCCTCATCCGAGCTTCTGAAGCTGCTTCTTCAGTACTTCGGTCGCGCGTCTGCTGGTGGGATCGCCGGATTCCTTGGGCTCTGTTCGCTCATAGTAGATCGAAGATACGAGCAGATTGCCGTACGAAGCATAGTCGTACATCAAGTGAAGGATGTTGTACTTGCTTGTGGCCGACGGGTACTGCTGTCTTTCGGTTCCTCTGCCGTGCACCCAGTTCCCGACGTTGCCGGTATCGAACTTCCAGGTGTCTTTGTGGGAGAAGAGAGTGAAGTTCTCCCGTATCCTCTTGGCGGCGACATTCCGCTTGGCCGGGCAGGATTCGGCCTTGTCCTGTAGAGCTACGTAGGCCTTCTTCGCTTCGTCTGGGCTCCCGTAGAGGGCAATCGTTTGGACGTAAGCGATCTCGCCTTTTCCTCTTGTCGCGTTGTTGAACTGGCGAGTGACCGTCTTTGGCGATCCAGGAAGCTTCGCTCCTGACAGGGAGCACATGGGGGCCCGGCCGTCTTTGGTCACATCAGCCACGGCCCGAATCTCGCGGACGTTCGGGCCGATCTCCTTCGGTGAGAGCAAGCGCTGCTCCACCTGTTCTGTCGAGTAGCTCGGCTGTGGAGCGGGCGTGGGTACGGCGGAGGTGGCTTGAGGCCGGGACGGCTTCTTCTCGTCCTTGCCGCTGCATCCGGTGAGAGCCAGGGCGGAGGTGAGCAGCGCGAGAGTCAGCTTCCGGCCCGTCGGCCCGCTGGCGAAGGAGGTCATTGCCGAGTATTGGCCTGAATTTCGCTCACGACGAGCGGGGTCGCCGCCGAGTCCATCGACAGGTCTTCGAGCGTGCCCGTGGAGGATTCGCATCCGGCGCCGTCGCAGGTCCAAGTGACTTCCCATATGATCTTCGCGGTGATCTGATAGGCGCCACCGGGCTGACCGGCGGAAGAGCGCTTGTACGTGTAGCCGCACGACCTGCCGTCCTTGCTGCCTCCGTCGTCGCACTTGAGTGACGTTTCGCCGAGTTGCCACTCGACTGACTTCGGGGTCGCCGTGGCCTGCACGACCTGGGTGCCTGCTCTGACCGGTTCGGAATGCACCGTGACGAAATTGTCGACCCAGAGCCCCGTTCTCATCCGGACATAGGTCTTCTTGTCGGGGGACGTGTGCACGACCGGCCTGGGAAGGGCGGTCAATGTGCGGGCCCACTCGGCCAGCATGCCGGTGTCCGGCTCGGGGGGCGGTTGGGCACCGTCACCTCCGCCGAGGCCCAGGCCTTGATCGTCCGTTGGGAGGGTCGGGATCTCGCCCCCTCCTCCGCCGTTGTTTCCGTTTCCGCTGCCACTTCCACCGCCGGAACCGCCACCACTCCCGACGCTGCAATCGAATTTTCCGCCGGGGAGTTTGCGGCAGGGAGCGGCGTCGGCGGGGATGGCGGTGAGAAGAGCTGCCACCAGGCCCATGGTCACCGGCAGGGCGGTTCGGGTGAGGTGGCGTCGTGCTGGGGTTCGGGAGGTTGTTGTGGGGGTGTGCGACGCGGTGGGGGTCAGCATTTCTTGTCCCGGATGGTGTCGGAGACTTTCCAGGTGCCGTTGTCGTAGCGGACGGCCGTTCGGTGGAGGTGAGCCTCGCCGGGGCCGCCCTCCACGCGCTGGCCGGTCCTGGCGTTGAAGCGGTACGCGGCCAGGGTGCGCATGCAGTCGACTACGTAGACCGTCAGGCCGTCCTTGGCTCGGGCGTAGACCTTGGCGTTCGAGATGTTCGTGAAGCGCCAGATCTGGTTCTGGGCCTTCATGCGTTCGACGTCCTTGGTGACGTGGGTCAGGAGCGGGTCCGTCGCCACCGTGGACAGTTCGGTGGGGTCGTTGCGTTCGTAGACGCGTTTGTAGACCTGCTGGTACTCGCGGTACCGCGTCAGAACGGCCTGGTCGACCTGGGGCGTGGGCAGTGCGGACGGGTGTGACGGGTCGGTGGCCGGGTCGGCGGTGCCGGCCGGGGTGGCGGGGGCTCCGTTGTCGGCGGCGTCGCGGGGGCGGAACGTGCCCGAGTTCGCGTCGGTCCCGCCGCAGGCGGTCGTCGTCGCCAGGAGGGTGCCGGTCAGGAGGCAGGCCGTCGCGCGGAGTGTCCTCGTCGTGGCAGGGCGGGGCGCGGGGTGTGGGGGGTGTACCGACCGGGCGCGCATTGCCATCCCTGACTCGTTCGGCCGACAGCGTGGCGGAGTACGCGCGAAAGCTTACAGAGGTGGATGATGCGGGAAAAGAGATTCGTTGCGGAAAGGTTCCGTCTGGCGGGGGACGGGCGGTGTCGGCGGTTTGCCGGGGCTGGGGACGGAACGCGGGCAGGTGCGGTGTCGTTGCTGGTTGCTGGCGTTATGAGCGTGGGGCGTACATGATGACCGCGACTCCGACGAGGCAGAACGCCGTGCCGACGAGGTCCCAGCGGTCGGGGCGGTAGCCGTCCAGCGCCATGCCCCACGCCAGGGAGCCCGCCACGAACACCCCGCCGTAGGCGGCCAGGATGCGGCCGAAGTGCGCGTCGGGCTGGAGGGTGGCGACGAAGCCGTAGAGGCCGAGGGCGATGATCCCGGCGCCGATCCATCCGGCGCCCCGGTGCTCGCGGACGCCCTGCCAGACCAGCCAGGCTCCGCCGATCTCGGCGAGCGCGGCCAGGGCGAACAGCAGCAGGGAACGCGCGACGGTCATGGGCGATCACGTTAGCGGCCGCCGGGGGCGCGGTTGACCTCAAGAATGGTTGAGGTTGCATGCTGGTCGTGTTGTCGATCAATGAGGAAGAGGGCGTGGCATGCGTGCGGTGTGGTTGACGAAGTTCGGCGGGCCCGAGGTGCTGGTCGCCAGGGAGACGCCGGAGCCCGAGGCCGGGCCCGGGCAGGTGCTGGTGGACGTGGCGTTCGCGAACATCACGTTCGTGGAGACGCAGTTCCGGTCCGGGAAGCCGGGGCCGTTCAAGGGGGAGCCTCCGTTGATCCCGGGGAACGGTGTCGGGGGCGTCGTCGCCGCGGTGGGCGAGGGCGTCGATCCGGGGCTGGTCGGGCGGCGGGTCGTGACCGGGACCGGCGGGTCCGGCGGGTACGCCGAGCGGGTCGCGGTGGACGCCGCGGGGCTGTTCGAGGTGCCGGAGGGGCTGGCGCTCGACACGGCCGTGGCGGTGCTGGCGGACGGGCGGACCGCGACGTGGCTGTTCGACGGTCTCGGGGTCAAGGAGGGTGAACGCGTCCTGGTCGAGGCGGCGGCCGGGGGTGTCGGGTCGCTGCTGGTGCAGATCGCCAAGAACGCCGGGGCCGTCGTGGTCGCGGCCGTCGGCGGGGAGCGCAAGGCCGGGGTCGCCCGGGAGCTGGGGGCCGACGTCGTCGTGGACTACCGGCGGCCGGGGTGGGCCGACGAGGCCGGGGACGTGGACGTGGTGTTCGACGGGGTCGGCGGAGAGATCGGGCGGGCCGCGTTCGGGACGCTGCGGCCGGGCGGACGGATGGTCAGCTACGGGCTGGCCAGCGGGGAGTGGGCCGGGATCTCCGAGGAGCGGGCCGCGGAGCGCGGGGTCGAGCTGGTCCAGCCCGCGGCCACGCCCGAGCTGATGCGGCAGGCGACCGAACGGGTCCTCGCCGACGCCGCGGGGGGCCGGGTGCGGCCGCTGGTCGGGCAGCGGTTCCCCCTGGAGCGGGCCGCCGACGCGCACGCGGCCATCGAGTCGCGGGCGACGGTGGGCAAGACGCTGCTGGAGGTCTGACCCGCGGGCCGGAGGTTTTCCCCGGCGGTCAGCGGCAACACCACCACCGCACCGCTGGAGGAGGGACCGTGATGGCGGACGGCAGGGTCGTGGTGGTGACCGGGGCCAGCGGCGGGGTCGGGCGGGCCGCGGCGCGGGAGTTCGCGCTGCGCGGGTACCGGGTCGGGCTGCTGGCCCGCGGGGAGGCCGGGCTGAAGGCCGCCGCCGAGGACGTCGCGGCGGCCGGGGGCCGGGCGCTGGCGGTGCCGGTGGACGTGGCCGACTTCGCGGCGCTGCGGGAGGCCGGGGCGCGGGTCGAACGGGAGCTCGGGCCCGTCGACGTGTGGGTGAACACCGCGTTCAGCACGGTGTTCGGGGAGTTCATGGACATCGAGCCGGAGGAGTTCCGGCGGGTCACCGAGGTGACCTACCTCGGGTTCGTGCACGGGACGCGGGTCGCGCTGGAGCTGATGGCGGAACGGGACCGGGGCGTCATCGTGCAGACGGGGTCGGCGCTGGCCAAGCGGGGGATCCCGTTGCAGTCGGCCTACTGCGGGGCCAAGCACGCGATCCAGGGGTTCCACGAGTCGGTGCGGGTCGAGCTGCTGCACCGGGGGAGCGGCGTCCGGACGACCATGGTCCAGCTTCCCGCGGTGAACACGCCGCAGTTCACGTGGGGCAAGGCGCGCATGCCGCGGCGGGCGCGGCCGGTGTCGCCGATCTACCAGCCGGAGGTCGCGGCCGGGGCGCTGGTGTACGCGGCCGAGCACCCCCACCGGCGGGAGTACTGGGTCGGCGGGAGCACGGTGGCGACGCTGGTGGGGCAGCGGCTCGCGCCCGCGCTGCTGGACCGGTACCTGGCCCGGACCGGCTACGGGTCGCAGCAGGGCGACGAGCCCGCCGACCCCGACCAGCCGGTGAACCTGTGGCGGCCCGTGGACGGCGAGGGCGGCCCGGACTTCGGGGCGCACGGGCGGTTCGACGAGAAGGCGCATCCGCGCAGCGTCCAGTGGTGGGCGTCGCGGCACCGGTGGGCGTTGACGGCGGGCGGTCTCGCGGTGGCCGCCGGATGGGCGGTGGGGGCGCGACGACGGGGAGGGTGATCCGCACCGGCGGCGGCGGTCCGCGGTTCATGCCACTGATCGCGGGCTTCTTTCGGTGTTCGCGGGGCTGAATGGTCCCGGAGCTGGTGGGTAGGCGGGGTGGACGGGCACCGCCGGACACGCAGCGCGCATGCGACGAACACGGAAAGGGGTGTTGACGATGAGCGCCACGGTCGCCGACCACCTGCTGGAACGGTTGCGCGAATGGGGGGTCGAGACGGTATTCGGCTACCCGGGGGACGGGATCAACGGTCTCCTCGCCGCCTGGGGCAGGGCCGGAGACCGGCCGCGGTTCGTGCAGGCGCGGCACGAGGAGATGAGCGCGTTCGAGGCGGTCGGGTACGCCAAGTTCACCGGGAGGGTGGGCGTGTGCGCGGCGACGTCCGGGCCCGGGGCGATCCACCTGCTGAACGGCCTCTACGACGCCAAGCTCGACCACGTCCCGGTCGTCGCGATCGTGGGCCAGACCGACCGCAGCGCGATGGGCGGCTCCTACCAGCAGGAGGTGGACCTGCTGTCGCTGTTCAAGGACGTCGCCAGTGAATACGTGCAGATGGTGACCGTTCCCGAGCAGCTGCCGAACGTCCTGGACCGCGCGATCCGGATCGCGGTCGCGCGGCGGGCCCCCACCGCCGTGATCATCCCGGCGGACGTGCAGGAGCTGGAGTACAGCCCGCCCGGGCACGCGTTCAAGATGGTGCCCTCGTCGAGGCCGGGGGTGGACTGGCCGCGGATAGCGCCGGACGGGGAGGCGGTGCGGCGGGCGGCGGAGGTCCTCAACGCCGGGCGGCGCGTCGCGATGCTGGTGGGGACCGGGGCGCGCGGCGCGCGGGCCGAGGTGGAGCGGGTCGCGGACCTGCTGGGCGCGGGCGTCGCCAAGGCGCTGCTCGGCAAGGACGCGCTGCCCGACGACCTGCCGTGGGTGACCGGGTCGATCGGGCTGCTGGGCACCCGGCCGAGCTATGAGCTGATGCGCGACTGCGACACGCTGCTGACGGTCGGGTCGAGCTTCCCGTACACGCAGTTCCTGCCGGAGCTCGACCAGGCGCGGGGCGTGCAGGTCGACATCGACCCGACGATGATCGGGATGCGGTACCCCTACGAGGTCAACCTCGTCGGGGACGCGGCGGCGACGCTGCGGGCGCTGATCCCGCTGCTGGAACGCAAGACCGACCGGGAGTGGCGGGAGACCGTCGAGTCGAACGTCGGGCGGTGGTGGGAGACCATGCGCCGGGAGGCCCTGGTGGACGCCGACCCGGTCAACCCGATGCTGCTGTTCCACGAGCTGTCGGACCGGCTGCCCGAACGGGCGATCGTCACGGCCGACTCGGGGTCGGCGGCGAACTGGTACGCGCGCAACCTCAGGTTCCGCGCCGACACGCGGGGGTCGCTGTCGGGCACGCTGGCGACGATGGGGCCGGGCATCCCGTACGGGATCGGCGCGAAGGCCGGGCTGCCGGACCGGCCGGTGATCGTGTTCGAGGGCGACGGGGCCATGCAGATGAACGGGCTGGCCGAGCTGCTCACCGTCCGGCGCCACTGGCAGGAGTGGGAGGACCCCCGGTTCGTGGTGGCGGTCCTGCACAACAACGACCTCAACCAGGTCACCTGGGAGATGCGGGCGATGCAGGGGGTGCCGAAGTTCCCGCAGTCGCAGACGCTGCCGGACATGGACTACGCGGCGTTCGCCTCGGCGATCGGACTGGAGGGGATCGTGGTGGACAAGCCGGACCAGGTGGGGCCCGCCTGGGACCGGGCGCTGGCCGCCGACCGGCCGGTGCTGCTGGACGTGCACTGCGATCCGGACGTCCCGCCGATCCCACCGCATGCGACGTTCGACCAGGTGAAGGACGCGGCGCAGGCGTTGCTGAAGGGTGACGAGGACCGCTGGGGCGTGCTCCGGGAGGGCATCCGGGCCAAGGCCCAGGAGTTCCTGCCGCACCGGGGGAAGAAGTGAGCGCTGCCGGTGACCCGCTGGTGCGGTCGGTCCAGGCGGCGGCGTACACCGTGCCGACCGACCGGCCCGAGGGGGACGGGACGCTGGAGTGGGACGCCACGGACGTGGTGGTCGTGCGGGCCGAGGCCGAGGGGACGGTCGGCCTCGGCTGGGCCTACGGGGGGTCCGCCTGCGCGGCGGTCGTGGCCACGAAGCTCGCGGACGTGGTGCGCGGGCTGCCCGCGCTGGACGTGGCGGGCGCGTGGCAGGCGATGGTGCGCGCGATGCGCGACGACGCGCGGCAGGGCATCGCCGGGTGCGCGATCTCGGCGGTGGACGTGGCGCTGTGGGACCTGAAGGCGCGGCTGCTGGAGGTGCCGCTGCACCGGCTGCTCGGCGGGGTGCGCGAGAGCGTCCCGGTGTACGGCAGCGGCGGGTTCACGACCGATGACGACCAGCGGCTCGTCGCGCAGGTCGAGGAGTGGGTCGGCGCGCTCGGCATCCCCCGCGTGAAGATCAGGGTCGGGGAGGACTGGGGGACGGCCGTCGACCGGGACCTGGAGCGCATGCGGCTGGTGCGGGAGGTCGCCGGGGACGAGGTCGCCCTGTACATGGACGCGAACGGCGCCTACTCGCGCAAGCAGGCCGTCCGGGTGGCGCGGGCGGCGTGGGACCTGGACGTCGGATGGTTCGAGGAGCCGGTGTCGTCGGACGACCTGGAGGGGCTGCGGGTCGTGCGGGACGCGGTGGACGCGGACGTGACGGCCGGGGAGCACGGGTACGACCTGGCGTACTTCCAGCGGATGTGCGAGGTCGTGGACTGCCTCCAGGCGGACGCGTCGCGGTGCGGCGGGATCAGCGAGTGGCAGCGGGTGGCGGCGGTCGCGGCGGCCCGCGGGCTGGAGGTGTCGGGGCACTGCGCGCCGCACCTGCACGCGGTGGTGGGCGCGGCGACGCCGAACCTGCGGCACCTGGAGTGGTTCCACGACCACGTGCGGGTCGAGTCGCTGTTCTTCGACGGCGTGCTGGAGCCGGAGGGCGGGGAGGTGCGGCCCCGCGGGGACGCGGTGGGGCACGGGCTGACGTTCCGGGAGGCCGACGCCGAGCGCTTCCGGGTGCGGTGAGGACGCGGCGGCCTCCGGCGCCCCGCGTGCGCCGATGACTGCGGAAGGTGACGCGGTTCATGGGCGCGACGGTGCGGGAGGTCGTCGGGGACGTGGTGGCCGAGGCGGCCCCGGAGGAGCAGCCGCTCCTGCGGGGTCTGTACGGGCTCGACGACGCGGGGGTGCGGCGGGCGCTCCGGCGGCGGACCGCGCGGCGCAGGCCGGTGGGGTTCGGGGTGACCGAGGCCGTCGTGCTGGTCACGCCCATGGTGTGGATGGTCGTGGAGGGGGCCGTCGGGCACGCGGCGGGGGAGGCCGTCGGCCGGGCCGGGCGGGCCGGGCTGCTGCGGATGCCCGAGGTCGTGCTGGACGCGTCGGCGGACACGCGGGGGGCGGTGACGTTCCGGCGCGCGAGGCGGCACACGGTCTGCCTGGACGCGGGCCTGGTGAAGACACTGCGCACGGGGTCGCCGGGCGGCGCGCCGGCGTTCTGGGGGGCGGACCCCTCCTTCCGCTGGGAGTGGGACGTGGTCGGCGGGCGCGGGGCGGGCGGCCGGGAGGACGTTCTGGGAGCCGCGCGGTTCGACGCGGTGGTGCTGCACGAGTTCGCGCACGTCCGCAACGGGGACGTGACCCTGTTCTACGCGGCCGAGGAGATCGTGATCGCCGACGGGCCGGCCGGGGCGCTGGCCGTCACGGTCATGGGCGGCGCAGCTTTTCCTGGCCGACGGCCTGTCCCGCGGCCGCGCCCACTTCTGGAACCGCCGGGAGTGACGCCGGCCGCGCCGGGGGCGGGTCGGCGGGGTTCGGGTGCGTGCGCGCGCCCGGTCGGTGCGATGATGTCGCGGGAACGAATCGATCGCGGCCGACGCTCGTGTCGGCCGTGAAGCGGGCGACGGCGGAACGAGGAAGCCGGTGGAAATCCGGCGCGGTCCCGCCACTGTGATCGGCGAGCGGATCCCGAACGCGCCACCGCCCCCGTCAGGGGGTGGGAAGGCCGGGACGAGCGACGACCCGAGAGCCAGGAGACTCACGCCGTCGCCACCTCGACGAGTCCGGGGCGGATCTCCCCGGGGAGGAGTGTGGAACGGCTGTGTCTGCTGTGCGGACGCCGGGGCGTCGCGCCCTGGCCGCGCTGGTCGCCCTGATCGCGCTGGGAACGAGCACCGGGTGCGGGGGTGGCGGCCCGGCACGGAGCGACACCGGGAGGACCGCGGCCGGGTTCCCCGTGCGGATCGACAACTGCGGCGTCACCACGACCTACCGGCGGCCGCCGACGCGCGCGGTGACGTTGAACCAGCACACCACCGAGATCATGCTCGCGCTCGGGCTGGAGCGGTCGATGGTCGGCACCGCCTACCTCGACGACCGGATCCTGCCCGAGTACCGGGGCGCCTACGGGCGGATCAAGGTGCTGGCCGGGGAGTACCCCTCCTACGAGACGCTGCTGGCGGCCGAGCCGGACTTCGTCTACGGCGGGTTCACCAGCGCGTTCGCCGACAAGGACGGGCGCGGGCGCGGGACGCTGGCCAAGGCCGGGATCAACAGCCACCTGAGCGTCGAGTCCTGCCCGAACGGGCCGGTGACCGTCGAGACGGTGGACGCCGAGATCCGCGCCATCGCCCAGATCTTCGGGGTGCGCGACCGCGGCGAGCAGGTCGTCGCGCGGATGCGCACGACGCTGGAGGGCGTGCGGAAGCGCGTCGCGGGGGTGCGCCCGCCCAAGGTGTTCGTCTACGACAGCGGCGACAAGACCGCCTTCACCGCCGGGGGCGGGGGCGTCGGCAGCGACCTGATCCGGCGGGCCGGGGGCACCAACGTCTTCGGCGACCTGCCCAAGGCGTTCGGGGACGTGTCGTTCGAGCAGGTCGCCGAGCGGGCCCCCGACGTGGTCGTCATCTACGACTACGGGAGGACGACCGTCGAGGAGAAGAAGCGGTTCCTGCTGGGGAACCCGGCGCTGAAGGACGTTCCGGCGATCCGGGACCGGCGGTTCGCGGTGCTGCCGCTGTCGTCGACCGTGCTGGGCGTCCGGGTGCCGGGGGCGGTGGAGTCGCTGGCCCGCCAGCTGCACCCCGAACGCTTCCGGTGACCGGGGCGGGGGCGCGGCGGGCGCCGTACCCGCTGGTCCTGGCCGGTCTGGCGGCGCTCGTCGTGGCCGTGGCAACGCTGGGCGTCGCGGTCGGGTCGGTCCGGATCCCGGTGGGCGACGTGTGGGGCGTCCTGCTGCACCGGCTGCACCCCGCGCTCGCCGAGCCGACCTGGCCCGCGGTGCGCGAGACGATCGTGCTGGACGTGCGGCTGCCGCGCGTGCTGATGAGCGCCGTCGTCGGGGCGGGGCTGGCGGTGTGCGGGATGGCGTTGCAGGCGCTGGTGCGCAACCCGCTGGCCGACCCGATGCTGCTGGGGATCTCCTCGGGCGCGACGGTCGGGGCCGTGCTGGTGGTGACCGCGCACGTGACGGTGCTGGGGGCGTTCTCGCTGCCGTCGGCGGCGTTCCTCGGGGCGCTGGCCGCGCTGATGCTGGTGTACTTCCTGGCGCGCGTCGGCGGGCGGATGACGACGGTGCGGCTGGTGCTGTCGGGGGTGGCGACGGCGGAGGTGCTGTCGGCGGTGACCGGGTACCTGGTGGTCACCTCCGACGACCCGCACGCGGCCGAGTCGGCGCTGCGGTGGATGCTGGGCGGGCTGGCCGGGACCACCTGGGGGATGGTCGCGGTCCCGGCGGCCGCGGTGCTGGCCGGGACGGTCGCGCTGGCCGGGACGGCGCGGTGGCTGAACCTGCTGCTGGCGGGCGAGGAGGCCGCCACCGCGCTGGGGCTGGACGTGCACCGGTTCCGGACCGTGATGTTCGTGCTGGTCGCGCTGGTGGTCGGGACGATGGTGGCGGTGAGCGGCGCCATCGGCTTCGTCGGGCTGATCATGCCGCATGTGGTGCGGCTGCTGGTGGGCGCCGACCACCGGCGGGCGCTGCCGGTGGCCGCGCTGCTGGGGGCCGCGTTCCTGATCGTCGCCGACCTGGTGGCGCGGACGGTGATCGCTCCGGAGGAGGTGCCGGTGGGGATCCTGACGGCGCTGGTCGGCGGGCCGTTCTTCCTGTGGCTGATGCGGAGGCGGACGGCGTGAGCGCGGACGCGGGGACGCTGCGGGTCGAGGACGTCTCGGTGGCCGCCGGAGGGCGGACGCTGGTGGACGGGGTGACGCTGGAGGCCGCCGCCGGGGAGGTCGTCGGGCTGGTCGGGCCGAACGGGGCGGGCAAGACGACGCTGCTGCGCACGCTGTACCGGTCGGTGCGGCCGTCGTCGGGGCGGGTGCTGCTGGACGGCGAGGACGTCCGGCGGATGCCCGGCAGGCGGCTGGCGCGGCGGCTGGCGGTGGTGGCGCAGGAGAACCCGGGCGAGTTCGCGCTCACCGTCTACGAGGTCGCGGCGATGGGGCGGACGCCGTACAAGCGGGCGTTCCAGGGCGACGACGCCGGGGACCGCGCGGCGGTGACCGAGGCGCTGGCGGAGATGGGGGTCGCGGAGCTGGCGGCGGCGCCGTTCGACCGGCTGTCGGGCGGGGAGCGGCAGCGGGTGCTGATCGCGCGGGCGCTGGCGCAGCGGACCGGGACGCTGGTGCTGGACGAGCCGACGAACCACCTGGACCCGCGGCACCGGCTGGACGCGTTGCGGCTGGTACGGCGGCGGGGCGTGACGGCGGTGGCGGCGCTGCACGACCTGAACCTGGCGGCGGCGTTCTGCGACCGGATCTGCGTGCTGGACCGGGGACGGCTGGTGGCGTCGGGGGCGCCGGGCGAGGTGCTGACGGCCGGGCTGCTGGCCGAGGTGTACGGGGTGGAGGCGGAGGTGGCCGAGCATCCGCGCCTGGGGACCGTGCAGGTGACCTTCCTGCCATGAGCGTCCCGGCGGAAGCGGCCCTGGCGGACGTCGCGGGGCTCGGGGGTTTCTTCGCGGTGACGGTCGGCGGGGACGGCGCGGGCTGGCACCCGGTGGGGGAGTCGTACGCGCGCGGGCTGGCGGACCTGGTGGCGGAGCGGCACGCCCGGTACGGGGCGGAGGAACGGGTCGCGGCGTCGATCGCGCAGCTGGGTCACGCGGCGCGGCTGTGGTCGCCGGTGCTGGCGTGCGCGCTCGCCCACGGGATCGTCCTGGACCTGGCGGACCTGGAACGCGCCGACGACGGGCCGCGGTTGCGCCTGCCGGTCGCCCGGGGACGGCCGGCCGGGGGACGCCTGGTGGAGGACCTGTACGAGCTGGTGGTGGTGCGGCACCTGGAGGCGCTGGCGGCGGGGCTGCGGGTGAAGGTCGCGCCCGGCCTGCTGCACGGGAACGCGGCGTCGGCGCTGGCGGAGGCGGGGCGCGCGTTGGCGCGGGCCCGCCCGTGGCTGCGCGCCGACGCGTCGCGGCTGGTGGGCGGGCTGCTGGAGACGGGGCGGCTGGCGGGCACCGGGCGGCTGACGGGGCCCGGTCTGGGGTTCCGGCGGCGGAGCTGCTGCCTGTACTACCGGGCGCCCGGCGGCGAGAAGTGCGGCGACTGCGGCCTGGCCAGGTAGACCAGCTGCCCGGGGACGGCGCGGTGGCGGGTCATCGCCAGCTTGCGCATGACCCGTTCGGACGCCCTGTTGGCCGGGGCGCAGCGGGCCACCACCAGGGCGATCCTGACGCGCGTGAACGCCTCGGCCAGGACCGCCCCGGCCGCCTCGGGGGCGGTGCCCCGGCCCCAGGCGTCGGCGACCGCCCACCAGCCGATCTCCAGGGCCGGGTCGTCGATGCCGGGCAGGGCGTCGTCCAGCCAGCTCAGGGAGACCACGCCCAGGAACGTCGCGTCGGCGGCGTCCAGGACCGCGCGCCAGCCGAAGCCGTGCCGGGACCAGTGGTCGAGGGCGCGGCGGTGGCGTTCGGCGGCGCGGGCGCGGGTCCAGGGGCGCTGGCCGGGATGGCGCGCGACCCGCGGGTCGCCGGTCATCGCGGCGAGGTCGGCGGCGAAGTCGTCCCGCCAGGCGGGCAGGAGCAGCCGTTCGGTGCGCAACGGGAGCGTGGCCACGTCGTTCACCCGACCGAGGCTAACCGCGTCCGGGGCCCGCTCCCGGGGATTGCGTCAGCAGACCCCGCGACGGTGGCCCCGCGCGGACCTCACGGCCTGGCGGTCTTCCGCAGGAACGTGTCCAGCGCCGCCTCGTAGCCCCGCGGGTCCACGTTCCAGCCGTCGGTGTGGTCGGACTTCATCGACACGTGCGTGACCAGCCCGCGGGGGGCCCTGCGGGCGAACTCCTCGGACGGGGCGTTGTCCACCATCTCGTCCTCGGTCACGGTGTACATCAGGACCGGGACCTTCAGGCGCGCGGCGTACCGGCGCTGGTCGAAGTCCTTCAGGTCGATGCCGGTCCGCAACTGGAGGATCTGCTTGGCGGCCCACGTGACCGGGGAGGGCAGGCCGCGGTCGGCGCCCTGCTTGTCGAGGGTGGCGCCCCAGTCCATCACCGGCGAGTCCAGCACCACGCCCTGGACGCCCTCGGGGACGGCGCGCAGGGTGCGCATCACCATCGCGCCGCCCATCGACCAGCCGTACAGGATCACGCTCGTCGCGCCCCGCGAACGCGCGTAGGCGATGGCGGAGGCCACCTCGTTCCACTCGGTGTGGCCCAGGTTGTTGCGGCCGTCGGGGCTGGCGGGGGCGCCGGTGTCGTTGCGGTAGGCGATCGACAGCATCGGCAGGCCGGTGCGCTGCACGGCCCGCATCGCGCGGAACGTCTCGGCGCGGTCGGCGTTGTGGCCGTGGACGGCGATCACCCAGGGGCGGTTCAGTCCCGCGCCGGGCAGCAGCCAGGCGGGCATCGGGCCGAGCTTGGAGGGGTAGGTGACCTGCTCGAACTCCAGGCCGAGGGCCGTTTTGGGGTCGCCCGCGTAGACCCAGTGGTCGATCACGGCGCGCGTTCCCTTGACCGGGGTGCCCTGGACGGCCCGGTCGATCCTCCGGGTGACGGTGGTGGCCGTCGCCGCGGTGACCTGGCCCAGGATCGCCCGGCCGCCGGACCACTCCAGGCCCCACACGCCGGGGCGGAGGGTGCCGGGGTCGCGGGGGAGGGTGACGGTGCCGTTCCCGGCGTCCAGGATCGTCAGGTCGTACTCGCGGCCGTGCTCCACCTCGGTCGCCACGCCCGAGAAGTACCAGCCGACGCCCGCGACCGCCGCGACGGCCAGGACGGCCAGCGCGACGACCGCCGCGACCAGTCGGCGGACCAGGCGTCGGCGGCGCGGGGCCGGCGCGGGGGCGGTGGGGGCGTCGGTTTCGGTGGCCACGGGACCTGACGTTATTCGAGGCGGGGGCGGGGCGGGTAATCGAGGGGTTATCCGGCGAGCTCGGCGCGGGCGTCCATGAGGGCGAAGCCCAGCAGGTTCAGGCCGCGCCACTGGGACGGGCGCTCGGCGCGGGGGTCGTCCTCGGCCAGGCCGATCCCCCAGACCCGGTCCACCGGGCTGGCCTCCACCAGGACCCTTCCGTCGGTGGCCACGAGGTACTCGCGCAGGTCGTCGTGGGCGGAGAACTTGGCGACGTTGCCCCGCACGACGATGTCGTAGCGGTGCTCCTCCCAGGCCCGCTCGTCGAAGCCCCTGATCTTGCGGCCGAACGCCTTGGCCCGGGCCGGGTCCGGCTTGGCGAGGATCTCGGTCAGGGCGTCCTCGTCGCCGAACAGCCGCGCCTTCTCGGCCATCATGTAGTGCTCGGCCGTGGCGTAGCGGACACCGTCGACGGTGAACGGGGAGGGCCACCACTGGCTCAGGCAGCCCTTGCGCTGCTTGCCACCCCAGAACAGGACGAACTTGGGCAGCGTGCCGCGCTTCTCCAGCGTGATCAGGTCTTCGGTGCGCATGCCTACGAGCCTGGCGAACGTTGTGCCGGTTTGGCAAAGGTATTGGTCGGTGTCATCTGTCGTGCTCTTTGGAGAGGTTCTGGTGGCTCTGCGGGTTCGAGTGGTCGCGTTTCGGGTGGATCGATAGCCTTCGGGGCGTTGCGGACGGTCCAAAAGGGGGCGACTCTCGGTGGTGGCGGAGCAGAACGGGCTCATCGAGGAGCTGGAGAGACGGATCGCGCGTCTCGTGCGTTCCGCCGCGCCCCCGGAGTGGACGCGCGCCGACCTGCACTGCCGGGCGAACGTCGCGACCCGCGAGGCGTCGCTGAGCGCGCACCTCGGGGAGTCGCGGATCGCGGTCGTGGAGGGCGTCCCGGAGGAGCTGGGCGGCCTGCTGGACGAGCTGCGGCGGGCCTGCTACCGGTCGGAGGAGGGGACCTGGTTCTCGGTCGTCTTCTTCGTGGAGCCGTCGGGGTTCCAGGTCCTCTACAACCGGCAGTTCGATCCGGGGTGGGAGCCCCCGATCCCCGAGGAGTGGTGGCGGCGGGACCAGGTCGTCATGCCCCGGGACGTCGCCCACGTGCCCGGATGGCTGCGGGACCGGATGGAGGGGCGGGAGCCGTCGCCCGGCGCCGGTGACGTCCCCGCGCTGGGACCGGTCGAGCAGGCGGAGGTGCTCTCGGAGGGGCTGGCCGGGCTGGTCGCGGACCAGGCCCCGCCGCTGTGGGAGAAGGTCTTCGGGTACTACCAGGCGGCGGGCGGGCACGTGGAGCTGCCGCCGCTAATGGTGGCCCTGGCCGGCGGGCGCATGGAGATGTGGACGCCGCCCCCGTCCGTCGCGACCCTGCTGGAACGGCTGCGGGGAGGAACGCACGCGTTCCAGGGGGACACCTGGTCGCGGATCGACTTCGAGGTCCTGTACGAGCACGGCGGCGTGCGGTGCCGGGCGGGCTTCGTCTACGACGAGGAACCCGCCTGGAGCGCGGTGCCCTCGGGGGAGGACGTCCGGCGGGAGCTGGAGCGCCATCCGCGCGAACGGGTGCCCGAGTGGATGCGGCGGGTGCTGGGGGCGGCGACGGAGCCGCCCGCCGGAGGGTTCCGGAAGGCGCGGGTCTTCGACCACAGCGATCCCGAGAGCGGGCGGCCCGTGGTGACGCGCCCCGCCGTTCCGTGGCACGAGGTCGAGGACGTGGTGGCCTACCTGCGGCACGCGCCGGTGGTGCTGGGGGCGCGGTCGCTCGCGCCCGACCGGGTCGAGCCGGAGCGGGGCGAACGCGTGCCGCTGACGTTCCACACGGACGGCACCTGGGTGTGGTCGGGGGCGGTCGGCTACTACCTGGAGCAACACGGGGTCCCACCGGAGGCGGACCTGGTGGCGCACATCCGCGCGCGGGGCTTCCGCGTCCCGGAGGTGAGCGACGCGGAACGCGAGGCGGCCCGCGCGGCGGCGACGGGCGGCCGGGACGCACCCGCGCCGATGACGATCGCGGAGCCCGTACCGTCGTTCACCTCCCCCTCCGCACCGATGACGATGATGGACTCCGCGCCCGCCGCCGGTCGTGCGCCCTCAGTGGAGTTCGCGCCTGCCCCGGAGGCCGCCGCGGAGCCGGTGCCCGCGCCGATGACGATGGTGGACTCCGCGCCTGCTGCCCGTCGTGCGCCCTCGGTGGAGTTCGCGCCGCAGGCCGTCGCGGAGCCGGTGCCCGAGGCGGGTGGGGCTTCCGACGACGTGCCAGCGCCTGGCGCGATGACGATGGTGGATTCGGTGGCCGCTGCCGGTGGTGCGCCTGGGGTGGAGTTCGCGTCCGCGCCGGAGGCTGTCGTGGAGTCGGTGCCTGCGCCGATGGCGATGGTGGATTCGGCGGCCGCTGTCGGTGGTGCGCCTGCGGGGGAGTTCGCGTCCGCGCCGGAGACCATCGCGGAGCACGTTCCTGTGCCGGAAGCCGGGGGAGAGCGTGCTGCCGGCGGCGGGCCCGCGGACGAGCCCGTGGCCGGGGAGGGACGTGGGGGCGCGGACGGTTCCGGTGGTGACTTCAAGGTCGCGCCCGTTCCCGCGCCCGCCACCACCGTCGCGGAGGGGCTGTCCACCGCCGTGTCGCTCGGCGCGGTGCCCGAGACCCTCGTCGACGACGGGGAGCCCCTGGGGAAGCCCACCCCCACCAAGGTGTGGCTGACGCGGTTGGACCGCAAGCTTGAGGAACTGGGCGTCGATCCGGCCCGCTACCGGGTCAGGGGGACCGCCGAGGACGCCTGGTGCCTGGTGGTGGAGGACGGGCGGTGGGTCGTCTTCTACCTCCAGGACGGCGAACGGCACCACGCGACGGCGTTCGAGGAGCCCGGCCAAGCCGTCTCCTACCTGCTGGGCAGCGTGTTGCTGCGGCGTCCGGGATCCCCCGAGCCGAAGGAGCCGTCGCCGGCGCCCGAGGAGGAGGAACGGATCGGGTCCCTGCCCGGAGAGCCGCCGCTCAGCCTCTTCCGGGAACGGCGGATCGTCGAGCTGCCCGCCGGAACGCGCGTGGACCGCCACGGCAGCCCCGCCGGGAACGTCGTGTACATCGCCCGCACGCCGTTCCCGCACCGCTCGCTGCCCCCGGACTGGGAGGAGCGGCCCTACCACGTGTACCGGACCGAGCAGCCGCTGCGGGTGTTGACCGGGACGGCCGTGCCCTGGTTCGGCCAGCCGGGCGGCGGCGTCGCGTACGTGCTGCCGTGTTCGGTGGCCGAGCTGCTGGCCGACGGGTTCCTCGTCGAGGGCGAGGCTCCCTGACCTCGGGCGGTGAGTTCCGGGGGCGCGCGGAGTCCATTTCGGGAGAGACCGCGAACGTGGAGGACGCATGACCCCGAATATCGGAAGCATCCTGCTGGCGAGCACCGATCCCGCCCGCCTGCGGGCCTGGTACGAGCGCGCCTTCGACGTGCGGGCGGACGGGGACGGGTTCCTGCTCCTGGGCGAGGTGGGGGTGCTCGTCGACGGCCGCGAGGACGTGGCCGAACGTGCCGCCGAGCCGGAGCGGGTGATCATCAATCTGCACGTCGCCGACGCGCGGGCCGTGGCGCGGCGGCTCGACGCGCTGGGCGTGGAGTGGGCCGCCGAGCCGGAGTACCGGGAGGGGGCCGGGGCGTGGTTCGCGACGCTGCGCGACCCCGACGGCAACCTCGTGCAGATCATCGAGCTGACGCCGGAGTACTGGACCGCCCGCCGCGCACGGCTGGGAACCGGGAGCGTCGGCCCGCTGGCCGGGGCGTCGGTCGCGGGGCGGCTTCCGGCGCAGGACCTCGACCGGGCCCGCCGGTTCTACCGGGAGAAGCTGGGGCTGGAGCCCGTCGAGACGCGGCCGGGCGGCCTGCGCTACCGGTTCCCGGGCGGCGAGTTCGCGCTGTTCGCGTCCGCCGGGAAGCCCTCCGGCGAGCACACCCAGCTGTCCTGGCACGTCGACGATCTCGACCGGACCGTCGCCGAGCTGCGCGAGCGCGGCGTGGAGTTCGAGGAGTACGACCTGCCCGGCCTGCGCACCGTCGACGGGATCGCCGAGGTCGAGGGCGACTACCCCTCACGCGGCGGGGTCGGTGAGCGTGCCGTGTGGTTCCGCGACAGCGAGGGGAACCTGCTCGGCATCGGCCAGTCGCTTCCCGCGTCCGGGCGGTGAGGGGCGAGGCGTGGGCGCGCCGGACGGCGCGCCCACGCCGGAGCGTCAGAAGCGACGCGGCTTCGCCGGGCCGCGGCTGCTGCCGCGGGCCTCGGTGAAGTCCGGGGCCACCGCCGGGCAGGTCGCCCCGAGACGCGGGGTCTTCCCGCTCAGCAGGTAGGCGTCCACCGTCTTGCGGGAGCACGGGCTCAGCATGTACGCGCCGTGGCCCGAGCCGCGGTAGGTCAGCAGCGAGGTGCGCGGGATGCGCAGCGTCGTGCTCACCGCCCACGGGTAGACCGTCACCGGGTCGGCCACGGCGTTCACGACCAGCGACGGCGGGGCGTTCCGCACCCGGTAGGGGCGCTGCGGGTCCTTCGCGGCCGGACGGCCGAGGCAGGCGGTGATCGCCTCCCAGCCCAGCGGGTTCAGCCGGACGTGCGGCGCGGCCCGGCGGGTCTCGGCGCGGACCGCCGCGAGCGCCTTGTGGTCGCGGATCGGGAACGACCAGTCCGCGCACAGGATGCCCGCGAACCTCCCGTCGACCGCGACGGCCTCGGCGGTGCCCGTCTTGATCTGGCGGACCTTCTGGCGGGACAGCTCGCGCAGCTCCTCGCCCAGCTGCGCCCAGGAGATCGGGTCGTAGGACGACACCCGGACCATCTGGGCGAGGTCGGTGGCCTCCAGGCGTTCCTTCGGGTCGCCGATCTCGTGGAGGGTGCCCTTGTCGGCGCGGGCCATCAGGCCGTCCAGGACCTTGACGGCGTCCTTGCCGCGCAGCGCGCAGTGCTTGGACGTGCGGCACCACCGCGCGAACTGGCCGTAGGCCGCCTCCAGCCCGCGCGCCTCGTCCACGGAGAAGCGGGCGGCGGTGTTCACCGTGTGGTCCATGGCGCTGTCGAGCGCCAGGCCGCGCAGGCGGGTGGGGAACAGCTCGGCGTACCGCTGGCCGAGCCACGTCCCGTAGGACACGCCGTAGAACGACACCTTCTTCGCGCCGAGCGCCGCGCGGATCGCGTCCATGTCGCGGGCGACGCTCCCGGCGCCGAGGAAGTCGTACAGCGCCCCGGTCTTCGCGCGGCACGCCTTGTACAGGGCGGCCTGGTACTTCTTCAGCTTGTCGAACTCGGCCTGGTTGCGCGGGTACGCGCGCGGGGCCTTGCCGACCTTGCCGCACTTCACCGCGCGGCTGCCGCCGGTGCCGCGCGGGTCGAAGCCCACGATGTCGTAACGCTGCCGGACCTGCTTGGACAGGCCCGCGCGGTCCAGCGCGAACTCGACGCCCGAGCCGCCGGGGCCGCCCGGGTTGACCAGCAGGACGCCGATGCGCTTCTTGGGATCGGTGGCCTTGGCGCGGGCGACGGCGAGCTTGACGCTGCCGCGCTTGGGGTTGGACCAGTCGATGGGGACGGTGAGCGTTCCGCACTGCACGGTGCGGTCGTCGGGACACCTGCGCCAGGAGATCTTCTGGGCGGCGGTGGTGACGGAGGCGGTGGCGGGGGACTGCGGCCGTTCCGGCTGGCGCGGTGCGGCCTGCGCCGGGCCCTGGACCAGGAACGCGGCGGTCAGCGCGACGCCGCCGAACAGGACTCCGGCGGTTCGGCCCATACGGGTCACGTGGGGGGACTCCCTGTTGTCGCGGGGTTCACGGGGTCAGGGGAGATTGTCGTGACGACAGATCACGAAAGCGTCATCTTCTAGGATGAATTTCCGGGTCCGCCGATCCCCGAGGAGGGCGTATGAACCGGCGCAGGATCGCCGTCCTGGCAGGCGCGGTCGCGATGGCGGCGGGCGCCGTCGTCGTGGGCCTGGCGACCGCGGGGCAGGCCGACCGCGAACGGCGCGGCTCCGACGAGCCGGCGGACGGCGCCGCCGTCGTGCACGAGGTGCGCGAGAGGCCCGAGGACGTCGCGGAGTACTGGACCGAGGAGCGCATGCGGAACGCCAAGCCCGCGGACATGCCCGAGGGGCCGACCGGCGGCGGCCGCCCCTGACCCCTTCCGAACGCGGAACGCCCCCACGGGAACCCGTCCCGTGGGGGCGTTCGCGTGCCCGGTGAGTCAGCCGGAGATCTTCTTGTAGACGCTCACCGCGGCCGAGCCGTGGTAGGGGGAGTACATGTTCAGGTTCTTCAGGTTGTGCATGCTGTTGACGCCGAAGATGAGGCCCAGGCCGTTCTTCTTCATCCCGGCGATCCACGGGCCGCCGCTGGCGCCGTTGCCCATGGTGCACTTCAGGCCGAGGCCGGTGCTGCCACCGCCGTAGTTGACGGCAAAGGTCTTGCCGGAGCAGTACCAGAGGCGGTTGCTGTTCATCGGCTTCTTGGACGGCAGGGCGCGGGCCGGGTAGCCGAAGCTGTAGGACGAGTACTTGCGGCCCTTGTAGTTGAACGCGTAGCCCTGGCTGCCGGTGTAGTACTGGATGCCCTTGCCCCGGTACTTCTTCACCGTGAAGGCCGCGATGTCGTAACGTGCGTCGCCCTTGGTCTTCCAGCCCGACAGCGCCACGATGCTGTCGGCGTACCACTTGCCGTAGGACTTGCCGTCCTTGTAGTCCGGGCGGAACAGGAAGTTGCGGTAGTAACCCTTCTCGCCGCCCTTGCCCTTGTGGACGCAGTGCCCGGCGGTCCAGACCGTCCGCTTGTTCTTGGCGGTGATGACCGCGGCGCTGCAGGAGTACTTGTTGCCCTTCTCGTCGGCGAAGAACAGCTTGCCGACCGTGCGCGCCGGGGGCTTGCCGTGCCGGGTCCACTGCCGGGCGGTGGTGACGGCCTTGGCGGAGACGCCCGCGCTCTGCGCGCTGAGCGGCTCGGCGGAGTCCTCGGGCAGCGCCGGCGCGCCCTGGAGGGACGGGCCGTCGTTCAACGCCTTGATCTGGGGTGCGGCGGCCGGGAAGGCGGCGGCCCGGGGCTGGCGGTGCTCGGCCGCGCGGATGGCGGCCGGGGTCCAGAACCTCTCCACCGCCGTGGAGTCCTGCGGGAGCTTGAAGATCTCCGCGCGGGCGTCGGGGTCGGCCGTGGTCTGCGCGCCGACGGAGGCGGCCTGCTCGGGCTTGGAGTCGGACGTGGCGGCGACGGCGACGCCGCTCGCCACCGCGACGGCGCCGAGCGCGGAACCCGCGATGAGGAGACGAGGCGAGGGGAGACGCAACCTGCTGCTGCCTTCCGGGAGGGAACGATCGGTTCTTTCGATCGGGAAAGCAAAGCAGGATGGGGCGAAAGGGGCAAGGGTGATAGATGGTGACTAATGCCTCTTAGTCCCCTTGTGTCGGATTTTGATGGTCTTTCGGGGTGTCATGGGGTCGTTCCGGTCTGGATCTCGGAGACGCGGAGGGCGACCGTTCCGGAGGCGGGCAGCGGGTCGAACGAGCCGCCGGGAGCATCGCACGCGCCACGGCAGGTCCAGGCGACGGCGTAGTGGACGGTCGCGGTGACGGTGAACGGGCCGGGCGTCGCGCGGGCGAAGGCGTGGGCGCAGGAGGCGCCGGTGGCGCGGCGGGTGTAGGGAACGCCGGGTCCGTCGCAGGTGAGGGTGGTCTCGCCGAGGTCCCAGGTGACGTGGGTGGGGCGGCCGGTGATGGTGACGGTCTGGCCGTCCACGGCGACGGAGGCGGACCGCGTCCGCCAGGAGGCCCCGTCGATCCACAGGTGGGTGGGGAACCTGACCCAGGTGCGGCCCCGCGGGCTCGTGCGGGGACGCGGGGGAGGCAGCGCGATCGCGTCGCGCGCCATCTCGGCGACCGCGGCGGTGGGGGTCCTGGCGGGGGCGGGGACGGAGACGGTGATGCAGTGGTCCGCCCCGCCGGTCGGGGCGCACATGGGCGTGATGGTGTCGCCTCGCGAACCCCCCGGGGCGGGCCGCTCGCCACGGGCCCCTCCGGCCCGCGGCGCGGCTGCCCGGCCCGGAGAGGAGGCGCTGATGCCGCACAGCCACCCCGCCCCTGGCGTGCAGGAGGCGTCGGCGGGCGCGAGCACGGCACGGGGCGCACGCCCCGCCGCGTTCCCGGACGAGGCGAGAGCCGTCGTGTGCGGCGAGGCGGACGCGGTGGCGAGGAAGGGCGTCGTCAGGAGGACGAGGGACGGCGTCAGGCGTGGTGTCGGCATCGGGGTCCTGGGGCGAGGGGCGCGGCGTGGGCGGGTGGCCGGGGTGGTCAGCAGCGGGCGTTCCGGGGGATCGTCAGGGCGGCGACCTTCCAGATGCCGTGGGCCTTGGTCAGGGTCGCGTGGACGAGGTGACGGCGCGGACGGGGCGCCGGGCCGACGCGTTCGCCGGTGCGGGCGCGGTAGGTCCAGGGGCCCGACGCGGTGACGCAGTCCACGATCTCGGCGGTGCCCGCGCCGTGGCCCGGGCCCTCGCGGAGGGCCGTCAGGGTGGGGCGGGGAACGGCGTGGCCGCGCTGGACCACGCCCGCGCGGTGGTTGCGGCGGACCCGGTCCAGGAGGCGGGCGGCGGCCGGGCCGGTGGCGACCGCGGGGACGCGGCGCGGGTCGCCGGTCTCCAGCGTGTACTCGATGACCTCGTGGAACAGGCGGTAGCGGCCCAGCGGCGAGCCGTCGCCGCGCGGGGTGGAGACCGGGGACGCCGGACGCGGCGGTGCGGTGGCCTCACCGGGACGGAACGCGCCGGACGGCGTGGCCCCCGCCATCGCGCAGCCCCCGGCCAGGAGCAGCACCGTCAGTAGAACGCCGATCTTGTGCTTCGCCATCCGTGTCCGCCCGTGTCCCGTCCGTCGTCGGTGCACGTTAGCGACGCGGAACCGGCCGGGAAGGGCGGTCGGGAGAACGTCCGGGTGTGGCCGCCGGTCGGTGGTTCGCCTGGTTGGGGGGTGTTAGGCGGTGCCGATGGCGGCGACCACGTCCAGGCCGAGGAGGAGGTCGACGTGGACGAACGTCTCCAGCTTCGCGCCCGGCGGGACGTCGCCGGACTCGGCCAGGCGGTCGAGGACCGCCAGGGCCCCGGGGGTGTCCAGATCGGCGGCCAGGGCGCTCTCCGCCTCCGCCGCCGAGGGGCGGTGCATCGGGCGGCCGGGGGAGATCGCCCAGTCGGCCACCAGGCGGCGGTACCGCGCCAGGCGGGCGGCGGCGGACCGGAGCGTCTCGGGAGTGAGGGCGACGGGGACCCGGTAGGGGGCCTCCAGGAACGCCAGGCGTGTGGCCAGGGGGTCCGGGCCCGGGGCGCCGGTCTCGTTGGGGACCAGCAGCGCGCCGGGGGCGGGGGCCGGGGAGATCAGGACGTCGGCGGTGTCCGGCGCGAGGCTCTCGGGGGCGCGGACGTTGTAGTCCGACGGGTCCGCCGGGAGGCGGGCCGCGGCGGTCAGGCGGACGCGGTGGCGGCGGCGTTCGGCCACCCGGCGCAGGACGTCGGCCACGACCAGCGGGCGCAGCCCCGCCCCCGGGGCCAGGTGCACGTGCACCGCCCGGGACGTCAGGGCGTGCGGGCCCACGCGGAGCGTCATGGGGCGCCGCCGTTGAGGGGCGGGCCCTCGGGCATCGGGGCCGTGCCGTCGGGCTTGCGGACCGCCGCGAAGCGCAGCCGGACGTAGTCGGCGACCCAGCCGGACTCGCGGCGCAGGGCCGGGGCCGCCAGCTCGTTGACCCGTTCCAGGAGGGGGTCCACCAGCTCCGGCGGGACGTCGGCCAGGGCGCTGCGGGCGTAGACGCGGACCCAGTCGGCCGCGCCGTCCGGCCCCTCGACCATGCGGGTGGGGCGGTCGGCGTGCTCCAGCAGGCGCACGGTGAACCCACCGTCCTCCAGCCGCGTGGCGTACTCGGCGGGGCTCGGGAAGTACCAGGGCAGGTCGGGTTCGCCCAGGCCGAAGACGCGCCAGGCGGTCTGCATGGCGACGATCAGCTCGGCGCAGTTGCCCGCGCCGCCGAGCTCGCCGACAAACCGGCCGCCGGGCCGCAGCGCGGCGTGCACCTGCGCGATCACCGAGTCGGGGTCGCGGGTCATCCAGTGCAGGGCGGCGTTGGAGGCCACCGCGTCGTAGGGCATCGCGGTGGTGAACGTGTGCGCGTCCCCCACCGCGAACGACAGGCCCGGGTACAGCGCCGTGGCCTGCGCGATCATCTCCGGGGCGGCGTCGATGCCCAGCACCTCGGCTCCGCGCTCGGCGATCTCCGCGGTGAACGTGCCGGTCCCGCACCCCAGGTCGATGATCTTCTCGCCGGGCTGCGGGTCGAGCAGGTCGACCAGCGGTGCGCCGTGCGCGGAGACGTACCCGAAGGCGGAGTCGTACGTCGTCACGGCCCAATTCACTGTGGCAATTTATCCGAACAAATCCCGGGGGCGTCACCGGTGTCCAGCATCTGACATCGTTAGGTGATCTGTCTCACGTCCCCGGGGCGAGGGCGCGGGCCCGGTCGGCGCGACCCGCGCCGAGTCGGTACCGTCGAGGCATGAGCGGGGAGAACACGGCGCGGACCGAGGTCCGGATCGTGGGCGCGGAGCGCCCGGACGGCCTGGAGTTGCGCACCCTCGGTCTGGCCGTGCGCGGGCTTCCCGAGCTGCGCGTCACCGGTCTGCCGCCCTACCTGGGGCAGGGCTGGGCGCGGGTGCTGGGGCTGGTCGCCCAGCGGCTGGCCGCAAGCGGCCGCCGCGCCCCCACCGAGCTGGAGCTCGCCGAGGACGTCACCGTGCTGCTGGCCGTGGACAGGAGCGGCGTGGCGGTGCTGCCCCCGCTGGGCTTCCGCGGCCCGGTGAACGACTGGCGGCGCGACCTGCTGGTCCGGCTCTTCCCGGAGGCGTCCTCCTGACCCGGACGCTGACCCCGACGCGCTGACCTCCGAGGGCCCGCGCGTCTCCCCGTGACCGGCCGCCCACGGGCCGTGACCCCGGCGCTGGGAGCACCGCGCCCCTCGACCCGGCCACCGCCGGAGGAGGTCACCCCGCGGTGAACGCCCCGGAACCCCGGGATCCACGAAGGTCGCGGTCCGGTGACGAACGGTGGCAGGGGGCGTGCGGGTGCGGGAGGATGCCGGGGCGGTCGGGCTTGATGCGGCTTGGAGAGGATCGTCCGGGATGACCACTGAGGCGGAACGGCAGGACACGACGGCGGCGTACGAGGTGCGTCCGCCGCGGGGCATGCTGTGGTGGGCGCTGCCGGGGCTGGTGGTCTCGGTCGCGCTCGCGCTGTCGTTCCTGGTCTACGACGGCTACGGCGTGATCACCATGGGGCTCGCCGGGCTGGTGGGCGTGCTGTACTTCGGGCGGCTGTGCAGCCTGCTGCTGCGCGGGCGCACCGTGGCCGACGCCAAGGGGCTGGTCCACGGCCGGCACGGCTCGCTCCAACTGATCCTCTGGAAGCAGGTCAAGGAGCTGAGGACGCTGTCCACGCCGTTCGGGCGGCGGGTCATGGTCGTCCGCAAGGGCGGGACGGCGGGCGTCGTCGCGCTGGCCGCGCCCCGCGAGGGGCTCCTCGGCCGCACTCCCGACTTCGACCGGGCCCTCGCCGACCTCACCGCGCGCTGCAGGGGCAGGAAGGTCCGGGTCCAGGCGGTCAAGGGCGTCGGGCCCGTCGGCGTGGTGGGGTGGACGCTGGGCCTGCTGCTGGCGGTGCAGCTGGTGGAGTTCCCCTGGCAGGAGACCTGGTGGCCGGGGAACAAGGAGGCGGGCACGCTGCCGCGGGCCTGCCGGGTCGTGGACGAGGGCACCGTGCGGGGCCTGGTGCCGGGGGCGGTGAACGACGACCGGTTCCACGACGACGGCGACCCGTTCCAGACGTCGGCGTGCCACTGGGGCGTCGCCGGGCGCAAGGAGGGGCTGGAGCTGCGGCTCCAGCGGTACTCGCGCGAGGGCGGCAGCGGCGGCACCGCCAACGCCCGCGACCGCATGCGGACCTTCCTGCTGCTCGCCGACTCCCGTCCGGTGCGCGGGGTGGGCGAGCAGGCCTGGCAGATCACCGAGCCCGGCGGCGCGGAGCAGGCCGCGCCCGACGGCCTGCGGCGCGTCCAGCTGCTCGGGCGCCGCCACAACGTCGTGGTGCTGGTCGACTACACCGCGCGGAACCGCCCCGCCGACGAGATGGAGCGGGCGGTGGCGGACCTGGCGCGGCGGGCGCTGGGCCAGGTGAGGTTCGGCTGAGACGGCTTCCTAGAATCGGCTTCTAAATCGCGAGTAAGGGGCCGCTGGTGTCGTACACCGAGATCGAGTACAGCGTTGCGGACGGGGTCGCCACGATCACCCTCAACCGGCCGCACCGCATGAACGCCTACACCTACACCATGCGCAACGAGATGCTCGACGCGTTCGACCGGATCGACGCCGACGACGCCGTGCGCGCGGTCGTGGTGACGGGCGCGGGCAAGGCGTTCTGCGCCGGCGCGGACCTGGGCGGGGGCGGCGCCACCTTCGACCAGGAGAAGTCGAAGGAGATGTTCGCGGGCGAGCAGGACGTGCTGGAGGACGGCACCCCGCGCGACGGCGGCGGCACCGTCGCGCTGCGCATCGCCCGCTGCCTCAAGCCGGTCATCGGGGCGTTCAACGGCGCGGCCGTCGGCGTCGGCGTGACGATGACGCTGCCGATGGACGTGCGGCTGGCCAGCGAGAAGGCGAAGTTCGGGTTCGTGTTCGCGCGCCGCGGCATCGTCACCGAGGCGGCCTCGTCGTGGTTCCTGCCGCGCCTGGTCGGGATCGCGCAGGCGATGGAGTGGGCGGCGACGGGCCGGGTGTTCGACGCGCGGGAGGCCCTGGACGGCCGCCTGGTGTCGCGCGTGTACGCCCCCGACGAGCTGCTCCCGGCCGCCTACGCGCTGGCCCGCGAGATCGCCGACAACACCTCGGCGGTGTCGGTCGCCGCCATCCGCCGCCTGATGTGGTCGGGCCTGTCGGCCCCGTCGCCGTGGGACGCGCACGTCGCCGACTCCCGGCTGATGGCCGCGCTCGGCGGCGCGCCGGACGCCAACGAGGGCGTCACGTCGTTCCTGGAGAAGCGGCCGGCGGAGTTCCCGATGCGGATCTCCACCGACCTGCCGCCCCAGGTCCCCGACTGGCCCCTGCGCTGACCGCGCCCGGTCAGGCCGCGTACCGCCAGAGGTCGCGCAGCACCGACGGCGGCGTCGGGCTCGTCAGCGCCTGCTGGGTGAGCACGATCGCCGCCGTCCCGGTCGCCGGGACGAGGTGGGCCGCCGTGCCGCTGCCGCCGACCCAGCCGTAGCGGCCCGGGACGTTCCACGGGTCGATCCGCGCGACGTCCACCGACCCGCCGAACCCCCAGCCCTGGCCCTCCAGGAACGGCTCGCCCTCCTTGCGCTGGGTCCCGGTCAGGTGGTCGGCCGTCATGAGCCGCACCGACGCGGCCGACAGGACGCGGCGGCCCCGGAAGGCGCCCTCGTCCAGCAGCATCCGGTGGAACGCCAGCAGGTCGTCGGCGGTCGAGACCAGCCCGCTCCCGCCGGAGGGGAACGCGGGCGGGCGCGCCCACCGGCCGTCGCGCGCGTCGACCACCTCGCGGCCGTCCTCGCCGGTGCCGTAGAGCACGGTGAAGCGGTCGAGCTTCGCGGCGGGCACGTCGAAACCGGTGTCGTCCATGCCGAGCGGCGCGAACAGCCGCTCGCGGAGGAACTCGGGGAACGGCCGCCCCGCCACGCGGGCGACCAGCACGCCCAGGATGTCGGAGCAGGTGTGGTACAGCCACGCCTCACCCGGCCGGCACAGCAGGGGGATCTTCGCCAGCGCCGCCGTCCACTCGTCCGGCGGCGGGTAGTCGTGCGGGAGCAGCGGGTCGCGCTGCACGGTCTGGAACAGCTCGGCCACCGCCGGGAACGCGAAGTCGGCGGCGAACCCGTACCCCGCGCGGAACGTCAGCAGGTCCTCCACCGTGATCGGCCGTTCGGCGGGGACCGTGTCGGTCACCGGAGACGACGGGGACCGGACGACCCGGGGCGCGGCCAGCTCCGGCAGCCACCGGTCCACCGGGTCGGGCAGCGCCAGCAGGCCGTCGTCGACCAGCAGCATCGTCGCGGCCGCGGTGATCGGCTTGGTGAGCGAGGCGATCCGGAAGATCGAGTCGCGGGCCATCGGGAGATCGTCCGCCAGATCGGCGTGGCCCACCGCCGCCGCCTCGGCGCGGCCCCCGCGGAACACCAGGGCCACCGCCCCGGGCACCGTGCCGTCGTCCACCCGGACCCGCAGGACGGAACGCAGATCGCTGCTCATCGACTTCCTTTCCACCGTCGTGACCACGGGGTGGACCGGCGCGGGGCCCCGAAATCATCGGCGGCTTTGCCGTTCCCGGACGTGTCCTTGGCGGGGCGGCGGCACCCGGCCGGGAATGGATCTTGTGCGAAGCCTGGGCATGCCTATACGGACCAAGGGGTACGAAGCGCGCACGGCAACACTTTCGGGGGTAAGTGGTGCGTGTGACCAGGGGGACGGTACTCGCGATGGCCGCGACGACGGCCATGGTGGCGGGCTGCGGAGGCATGCGGGCGGGGCAGATCGTCGCGGCGCGGAGCAGCGTGCCGGCGGCGGCGCGGCCGTCCACGCCGACGCCGACGCCCACCCCGCCGCCGCCCCGCGCGATCGACTGCGCGCGGACGCCGTGCGTGGCGCTGACGTTCGACGACGGGCCGGGCGAGCACACCGGGCGGCTGCTGGACGACCTGCGCGGGGAGGGGGCGCGCGCGACGTTCTTCCTGCTGGGCCAGAACGTCGGCCCCCACCGCGACCTGGTCCGGCGCATGGCCCTGGAGGGCCACGAGGTCGCCAACCACAGCTGGTCGCACCCGCAGCTCACCGGGATGTCACCGGACGCCGTGCGGTCCCAGGTCCGCCGCACCAACGAGGCGGTCCGGGAGGCGTCGGGGGTGACGCCCACCCTGTTCCGCCCGCCCTACGGGGCCACCGACGGGAAGGTCGCGCGCGCCGTCGGCATGCCGCAGATCATGTGGAGCGTCGACACGCTCGACTGGCGGGACCGCAGCGCCGCCCGCGTCGCCCGGATCGGCGTCCGCGAGCCGGGGAAGGGCGGCATCGTGCTGCTCCACGACATCCACCCGACGACCGTCGAGGCGGTGCCGCGCATGCTGGCGGGGTTGAAGAAGCGAGGGTTCACGCTCGTCACGGTGTCGGAGATGTTCCACGGCAAGCAGCTCAGGCCGGGGCACAGGTACGAGCACCGCTGAGCGTCACAGCTCCAGCTCCGGTTTGAGCCGCGCCATCGACCAGCGGCGCTGGAGATGGACCGCCAGGACCAGCAGCGCCAGCGCGCCCGCCAGGTAGCCGGTCAGCACCAGCGCGTCGGCGACGACGTGCGAGGTCTGGCCGCCGGAGATCGTCGCCCGCATCGGCGCCACGAAGTAGGTCATCGGGACCACGTCGTGGATCGCGCGGAACGGCTGCGGCAGCGTCTCCACCGGGTACAGCCCGCCGCACGACACCAGCTGCACCATCAGCATGACCAGGGCGAGCGCGTCGCCGACCGCGCCGAACGCCAGCCGCAGCACGTGCACGATCGCGCTGAACGCCGCCACGCCCAGCAGCATCAGCAGCACGGTCCCGGCCGCGTTCACCGCGTTCAGGCCGAGCGCGACGGTGAGGACGCCGAACAGCACCAGCGCCGCGAGCGCGCCCATGAACAGCACCGGCAGCCAGGCGGCGAACGCGACGGTGACCGAGCTCGCGCGCGACGCCAGCAGGCGCCCCGACACCGGCCGCAGCATCAGGAACGCCACGATCCCGAACACCCACAGCGCGATGGCGATGAAGAACGGCGCCAGCCCGCGCCCGTAGTACTTGGCGGGATGGGCGTTGGTGGTCCTCACGTCCACCGGGTTCGCGAGCTTCTCGGCGGTGTCGGCGGGGTCCTCGACGGTGGGGATGCGGTCCTCGGCCGACTTCAGGCCCGAGGCGAGGTCCTTGGACCCGCCCAGCAGCTCGGCGTTGCCGGAGTCGAGTTCCCGCGCGCCCGACAGCAGCTCGCCCGCGCCGTCGTCCACCTGGCGCGCGCCCGACAGGAGCTTGGCGTTGCCCGCGTCGAGCTCGCGCGCGCCCGCCAGGAGCTTCCCGCCGCCCGCGTTGAGGGCCCGCGCGCCGGAGAGCAGTTCGGCGTTGCCCGCGTCGAGCCGGCGGGCCCCGGCG
This sequence comes from Actinomadura kijaniata NBRC 14229, assembly GCF_001552175.1. Classification (GTDB taxonomy): domain Bacteria; phylum Actinomycetota; class Actinomycetes; order Streptosporangiales; family Streptosporangiaceae; genus Spirillospora; species Spirillospora kijaniata. The sequence goes on along the minus strand of NZ_BCQR01000045.1, from coordinate 4,489 downwards.
AGCAGCCGGGTGGTGCCGGAGTGGAGCTGGTCCGCGCCGCCCACCAGCCGGGTCGCGCCCGCGTCGAGGCGGCGGGCGCCCGCCGCGACCCGCGCGGCGCCCCGGTCCAGGGTCCGCAGGTCGCGGGAGGCCTTCGCCAGCCGTTCCCGCAGGCCGGGAACCCTCCGCTGGAAGCGCCCGACGTCGGCGGCGATCCGCTGGGCGACGGCGTCGGCGCGGTCGGCGCGGCGGGCGACGCGGCGCACCCCCTCGGCGACCAGCTCGGTGATCTCCAGGGCCTCGCGGAACAGCGGGTCGTCGCGCAGCACGGGGTACCGCTCGGCCAGCAGGTTCAGACGGGCGAGCAGGGTCCGGTCCAGGCGCCGGGCGGAGGTGACGGCGGCGGGCAGGTCGCGGCGGTCGGCGGCCTCGGGGAACGCGTTCGCCAGCGCCCACACCCGCGTCTCGGTGTGCCCGTCCACCCAGGTCAGCGAGGCGTCGAGCGCCCGGTACTCGACGCTGCCGGCGATGGCGGGACGGGCGGCGACCGCGCCCCGCATCCACCGCCGGATGGCCCTGGTGTCGTGGACGGCGCGGTCGGCGACGGCGGCGGTCGTCGCGGTCACGCCGGCGGCCTCCGTGGTCAGCGCCGCCGCGAGCGCGGTCAGGTCCGGCAGCGCCCTGGAGGCCCGGTCGAGCAGCGGGACGGCGGTGCCGGTCACCCGGTGCACGCCCTGGGACACCTGCTCGGCGCCGGGCGCCAGCCGCGCGGTGCCCCGCTGGAGGGTGGTCAGCCCGTTCGCCAGCGTTCCGGCCCCCCGGTCGGCGGCGGCCAGCCCGTCCACCAGCGCGGCCGAGCCGGTCTTGGCCTGGCCGAGGCCGTCGGCGAGCGCGGTGGTGCCGGTGCGGGCCTGCTCCAGGCCGTTCACCAGCGCGGCCGAGCCGGTCTTGGCCTGGCCGAGGCCGTCGGCGAGCGCGGAAGTGCCGGTCTTGGCCTGCTCCAGGCCGGTGGCGAGCCGGGACGACCCGTCCTTGGCCCGTCCCAGCCCGTCGCGCAGTTTCCCGGCCCCGTCGGCCGCCTCGGTGATGCCCTGGTGCAGCTCGTCGAGCTGGCCGAACGCCGCCTGGAAGTACGCCGACACCGCCGCCGCCGAGATCTGCCGCTGCAACTCCGACTGGATGGTCTCGGCCATGATCCCGACAAGGAAGTTGTTGGCGTCGTCGAGCCGGATCTCCATCGCGGCCCGCCGCGGGCTGCCGGTCGCGCCGCTGGTCAGCTTGGCGGAGAAGTCGCGCGGCACGGTGATCACCGCGTAGTAGCGGCCGTCGCGCAGCCCGTCGGCGGCCTCCGGGGCGGTCGTGAACCGCCAGCCGAGCAGCGGCTCGCGCTTCAGCTCGGTCACGAAGTCGCCGCCGGCGTGGATGGTGCGGTCCTCCACCTCGACCGGCTCGTCCTGGTTGACCACCGCCACCGGCACCTGGTCGATCTTGGAGTAGGGGTCCCAGTTGGACCACAGGTAGATCCCGCCGTACAGCAGCGGCACCAGCAGCAGGAACCCCAGCCCCGCCCGCTGCATCGGCGTCCGGAACCGCAGCAGCTCGTAGGCCGCCAGCCGCAGCGCGCGCATCAGCCCCGTCCCCCCAACGCGACCAGCCGGTCGGCCAGACCGGCGGCGGGGGAGGGCTCGGTGGCGGCGGCCAGCACGACCGGGCCGCTGTCGGCGGCGCTCCGGGCGGCCTCCCACAGCGCGCGCTGCGCGGCCAGGTCCGCGCCGTCGTCCAGGTCGTCCAGCACCAGCGCCTCCGGCGCCTCCAGCAGCGCCAGCGCCAGCGCCAGCCGGGTCGCGTCGGCCGCGGCAAGCTCCGCCACGACCGTCGCGCCCGGCACGTCCAGGCCCACGGTCCCGGCGGCCTCGTCGAACGCCGCCGCCGGGCTCCCGGCCGCCAGGGCGCGTTCCCGCACGTGGTCGCGGACGCGCAGGTCGGGTTCCAGCTCGGCGGCTCCGGTGGCCCGCGCGACCGCCACCCGGCCGCGCACCCGCGCCGCGCCGCCCGGCAGCGCGATCCCGCACACCCGCAGCGTTCCCGACGAGGGCCTCATCCGCCCCGCCACCGTCAGCAGCAGCGAGGTGCGGCCGCTGCCGCCCGGACCGGTGACCGCGACCAGTTCCCCCGGCGCGGCCCGCAGCGTCACCCCGGCGAAGACCGGACCCCGCCGGGTGCGCAGCCCCAGGTCCTCGGCCTCGACCACCGGCTCGACCTCAGGTTCGGTCGTCGGCTCGTCCCGCGTCGGCTCCATCGCCACCCCCCAGGACACACTGGGGAGGAGCGGGCGGATTCCGGCGGCGGCGCGGGCGGGGCCACCGCACTCATCGCCAAGCCTTTAACCGGGACTGGAAACGACCCCGGTCCGCTCCGGCGGTCGGGTGCGGCTCGCCCGGAGAACCGCGGTGAGCTGGGCGGACGCCCCCACGGGAACGAGCCGCACCCCCGGCGCCGGTCAGCCGACGCCGTAGGCGCGGATCACCGTCTGGTCGACGACACCGGGCACCCGGACGCGCAGCGACACATGACCCGACGGCGGGTTGGGGAAGGACGCCCGCCAGCCGTCGTCGTGCGCGGTCAGCGCGACCGGCCGCCAGCTCTTCCCGTCGTCGGCGGAGGTCCACAGGGACGGCGCGGCGCCGGCCCGCCCCAGCGGGCCGTCGGGGACCAGCGACAGGACCTGGGTGCTTCCCGGCCGGGCGCGGTTGCTCGCGTCCAGGTCCGTGCGGTACCGGATCACGGGCAGCGGAACGTCGGCCTTCGGGTCGGTGACGGTGACGTTCCAGGCGATGTGCTGCCGGATCCCCAGGTCCGACCAGGACGCCGCCCGCCTGCCGTCCACCGTGACGGTGTGCGGACCGGGCCGGGCCGGTTCCCAGCCGTCCAGCAGGCCCGGGATGGTGCTGGTGGCGACGACCTCTCCGGCCGCGTTCCGCACCGTGGTGTCGCCGGTGGTGGCCGACACGCCGAGCGGCCCGTCGGCGTCCCAGGAGGTCAGGACCGGCACCTCGACGAGGTTCTGGCCGTCGCGGTCGGCGACGAACCTGCCCGCCGCGGGTCCCTGCGGAGCGGTGTGCCAGCTCATCGCGTGGGTCCCCGCCCGGAACCGCTCGCCCGTCCGGAACTGGAGGTCGTACTCCTCGAAGGAGCAGTCCGGGGTGGTGACGGCCGCGTCCAGGTTCCAGGCCACGTCGGGGGAGTAGTACTCGGTCCGCTCGGCGGGGACCCGACCGGGCGACTCGTACAGGCCCACCTCGGTGCCGATGCCCCAGTCGACCGCCGCGTGGGTCCCCGTGCAGCCCGGTCTCCCCTGCGCGGTGTAGCGGGTGCGCACGGCGGCCAGGTCACCGGCACGGACCCGCACGCTCGGATCGGCCGGAATCCCCTGGGCCCTGGACGCGATGTTGTAGACGTAGGGGCTTCCCTGCTCCTGCCCGTTCCGGGTGAGCCGTGCCTGCACGTGGTAGCCCAGGTCCCCGCCGGGGGCGGCCGGGGACACGTGGACCTCGTCGCCGTCCGCGATGGTCATCCCTCGGACGTCCGCCCCGACGCGCTGCGAGATCAGGACGGCGGTGCTCCTCGCGGCGGCGTCCGCGCGGTCCGCGGTCACCCGGGCCGGCCGCGTCCGGCGGCCGTCCAGCGTCAGCGACAGGTCGCCGGTCACCGACACCTTCGGCAGGTAGATCAGCGTGGTCGACGCCCGGCCGTCGGCCCTCCTGTCGTAGATCTTGGTGTAGACGATGTGGTCGCCCTTCGGCAGCGAGCCCTCGGCGTGCCCGTTCTCCACGTCGAACCCGAACGGCATGCTCCCGTCCAGCGGCCAGATGTACAGGCGGCTGTTCCGCTCGGTCGTCGGCGTGGACCCGTCGCGGTCGAGCACCTTCACCTTGAGGGTGGGCTCGCCGTCGGCCCGCGCCGTGCGGGGCCGACGCAGTTTGGACTCGTGCGGCAGTCCGGTGCGGACCGTGCCCCGCCGGAACGTCCCGCGGCCGCCGTCCCCGGCCTTCGGCGGGTTCGCCGACGGGTTCGCCGACGGGGCCGGTCGCGGGGGCCGTTCGGGCGGCGCGGCCTGCGCCTGCTGTGCCGTTCCCGCCATCACCAGGGCCGCCGCCCCGATACCGGCCACCATCCTTCTGATGGTCATGCCACTCCTTGGTCTCCGGAGGATCCGCGGCCGGCGCGGTGAGACGGCCGGCCGCTCGCCGGTACTTCACCGGAGCCCCCGTCCGCTTTCCCGGCACGACCGCCGACGCGGGGTTCCGGGAGCGGGGACGGGCAGGAGATCGTCGCGTGCGTCGATCCGGGGTGGTCAGGCGCTGTCGCGGCCACGGCGCCGAGCCGCCGGAAGCCGTCCTGGCGCTGGTGGGGGCGGCCCGGAGGTGGCGCCCGGACGCTCGCCGTGACCCCAGGGCCTGTTCCAAGTGGACCCCGGCCACGCACGCGAGCGCGTGACCTGGCCTGCGGG
>NZ_BCQR01000044.1 GCF_001552175.1 Actinomadura kijaniata NBRC 14229 | reverse complement strand
GGCGTCCCGGCCGGCCTTGCGGGGATCGTGCACGAGGACGGCGGTGAGGTCCAGGTCCGGGTGGGCGGCGACGGCGCGGACGGCCAGTCGGCCGACGTTGCCGGTGCCCCAGACGACCGTGGGAATCATGCCCGGACGTTACCAAGCGCTTGCTTTAGGCGCCAGGGGCCGCCGCCAGCGCCGCCGCGACCACGGCCCGCGCCTCCTCCTGCACCCGCGCCAGGTGGTCCGGGCCCCGGAACGACTCGGCGTAGATCTTGTAGACGTCCTCGGTGCCGGACGGGCGCGCCGCGAACCAGGCGGCGTCCGTGGTCACCTTCAGGCCGCCGATCGGGGCCTTGTTGCCGGGGGCCTCGGTCAGGATCGCCGTGATCGGGTCGCCCGCCAGGGCGTCGGCCGTCACGTCGCCCGGCGACAGCCTCTTCAGCACGTCCTTCTCGTCCGGGGTCGCGGGCGCGTCCACCCGGGCGTAGGCCGGGTCGCCGTGCTCCTCGGTCAGCGTCGCGTACAGGCGGCTCGGGGACCCGCCGGTGACGGCCGTGATCTCGGCGGCCAGCAGCGCCATGACGATGCCGTCCTTGTCGGTGGTCCACACCGAGCCGTCGCGGCGCAGGAACGACGCCCCCGCGCTCTCCTCCCCGCCGAACGCCAGCGTCCCGTCCAGCAGCCCCGGCACGAACCACTTGAAGCCGACCGGCACCTCCAGCAGGTCGCGGCCCAGCCCCGCCGCCACGCGGTCGATCATGCCGCTGCTCACCAGGGTCTTGCCGACGGCGACCGACCCCGGCCAGTCCGGGCGGTGCCGGTACAGGTAGGCGATCGCGGCGGCCAGGAAGTGGTTGGGGTTCATCAGGCCCGCGTCGGGGGTGACGATGCCGTGCCGGTCGGCGTCGGCGTCGTTGCCGGTGGCCACGTCGTACGCCGCGCGGTTGTCGATCAGCGACGCCATCGCGTGCGGCGAGGAGCAGTCCATGCGGATCTTCCCGTCCCAGTCCAGCGTCATGAACCGCCAGGTCGGGTCCACCTCCGGGGTCACCACCGTCAGGTCCAGCCGGTGCCGCTCGGCGATCTCGGCCCAGTAGGCGACGCTCGCGCCGCCCAGCGGGTCGGCGCCGATCCGCACCCCGGCCGACCGGATCGCGTCCAGGTCGACGACCGAGGGCAGGTCGTCCACGTACGCGCCCAGGAAGTCGTAGCGGGCCGCCTCCGCCAGCGCCCGCTCGTGGGGGACGCGGCGGACGCCCTTCAGCCCGCCCGCGATCAGCGCGTTGGCGCGGTCCTGGATCCAGGACGTCGCGTCGGTCCCGGCGGGGCCGCCGTTGGGCGGGTTGTACTTGAAACCGCCGTCGCGGGGCGGGTTGTGGGAGGGGGTCACCACGACGCCGTCGGCCATGCCGGAGGAGCGGGTCCGGTTGTGGGTGAGGATCGCGTGCGAGACGGCGGGGGTCGGGACGTACCCGTCCCGGGCGTCGATCATCACCTGGACGCCGTTGGCCGCGAACACCTCCAGCGCCGAGGCCAGCGCGGGCGCCGACAGCGCGTGGGTGTCGGCGCCCAGGAACAGGGGGCCGGTCACGTTCCGCTCGGCACGGTACTCGCAGATCGCCTGGCTGGTCGCCAGGATGTGCTCCTCGTTGAACGCCCCGTCCAGCGCCGACCCCCGGTGCCCGGAGGTCCCGAACGCCACCGGGCGCTCGGCCCGCCGGACGTAGTAGGCCGTGACCAGGCGCGGCACGTCGACAAGGTCCTCAGGTCGGGCGGGCTGCCCGGCGCGTGCGTCCACCATGCAAGAACTCCTCGCTCGTCGGTGCCGGGATCGTTCCCCGCCGGCGGCCGAATTCACGGACCGGACGGGTCCGCGCCGCGCCCGGTGGGGTTGCCGGAGTGCCGGGCGGGCCCGCCGCAGCGGGCGCAGACGACCTCGGGCTCCAGCGTCTCCCCGCAGGAGTGCTCCCAGCGTATCGGCGGGTCCTCGGGGTTGAGGTGGCGGTCGCCCCAGGCCATCAGCGCCAGCAGCACGTCGCCGAGCTCCCGGCCCGCCGGGGTGAGGTGGTACTCGTGGCGGGCCGGGTGCTCCTGGTACCGCTCGCGGCGGAGGATCCCGGCCGCCTCCAGCTTGCGGAGGCGGGCGGTGAGGATGTCGCGGGACGCGCCGGTCCGGCGGGCGATGCCGTCGAACCGGCGGACGCCGTGGAACAGCTCCCGCACCACCAGCAGGCTCCACCGCTCGCCGACGACCTCCAGGGTGTCGGCGATGGAGCAGGGGCGGGGATCGGCGTCCTTGGGCATGTCCGCAGCCTAGAGGCGTTCGATGACGGTCGCGTTCGCCTGGCCGCCCGCCTCGCACATGGTCTGGAGTCCGTAGCGCAGGCCCCGGTCCTCCAGGTTGTGCAGCAGGGTCGTCATCAGCCGGGCCCCGCTCGCGCCGAGGGGGTGGCCGATGGCGATGGCGCCGCCGCGCACGTTCACCCTGGCGAGGTCGGCGCCGGTCTCGCGCTGCCAGGCCAGCACGACGGGCGCGAACGCCTCGTTCACCTCGAACAGGTCGATGTCGTCCAGCGCCAGCCCGGCGCGGTCCAGGACCTTCGCGGTCGCGGGGATGATCGCGGTGAGCATCAGCAGCGGGTCGTCGCCGACGACGGCGAACGAGTGGAAGCGGGCGCGCGGGCGCAGCCCCAGGCGGGCGGCGGCCTCGGCGGACATCACCAGGACGGCGGCGGCCCCGTCGTTGATCGGGGAGGCGTTCCCGGCGGTGATCCGCCAGGTGATCTCGGGGAAGCGCTCGGCCATGGCCGGGTCGAGGTAGGCGGGGCGGAGCCCGGCGAGGACCTCGGGACTGGTGTCGGGGCGGACGGTCTCGTCGGGCTGCCCGGCCCAGGCGACCTCGCGGTCGAACTCGCCGTTCTTCCACGCCTCGGCGGCGCGGCGGTGCGACTCGTAGGCGAACGCGTCCAGCTCCTCGCGCGGCAGGTCCCAGCGCGCGGCGATCAGTTCGGCGCTGATGCCCTGCCCGACCAGGCCGCCGGGGTAGCGGGCGGCGACGCCGGGGCCGAACGGGTCGCTGCCCGGCAGCACCGCCGACCCCATCGGGACGCGCGACATCGACTCCACGCCGCAGGCGACCGCGATGTCGTAGGCCCCGCTCCGCACGCCCTGCGCGGCGATGTGCAGCGCCTGCTGGGAGGAGCCGCACTGCCGGTCCACGGTCATCGCGGGCACGCTCTCGGGGAACCCGGCGGCCAGCACCGCGCTGCGGGTGACGTTGAGCGCCTGGTCGCCCGCCTGGGTGACGACGCCGCCGATCACGTCGTCGATCAGCGCCGGGTCGATCCCGGCCCGCTCCACGAGCGCGGTCAGGGTGCGGGCCAGCAGGTCGGCCGGGTGCTCCCCGTGCAGCGCCCCGTTCGGCCTGCCCTTGGCCACCGGCGTCCGCACCGCTTCCACGATCACCGCGTCGCGCATGGTCCCTCCTCGGACCTCGTAGGTTGGATTTTCCAACTCACTGGTCGCAGCATGCGCCCTGCCGGTTGGAAAACACAACCCACCGGGGCGTGGAACGCGTCACAGCACGGCTCGGGGGCCGTGGCGGTTGCGCGCCACGGCCCCCGAGGTGCGGGCCACTCAGTGGAAGGGGCCCGTTCCTGTTCTGTCCCTGGTGTCCCTCCTCGCGTCGAAGGGCTCCGCGGCGGAGCCACCCGGTTCTCGTCGACCAAGCAAGCGAGTCCTCCTCTTTCCCTCGACGTCCAGAGCGGTCACTTCGGACAGTAGCCCAGCGACCTGCGGATTTGGGGAGCTCATCCTCCAACAAGCCGCAAAGCCGCCGCCAAGCGGAACCGGGGCCCCCGACGGCGCCGCGGGCGCCTCAGACGGTGATCCCCATGTGCGCCAGGACCCGGTCGGCCAGGGCGCGGTCGCCGGAGGTCTCCACCGTCACGTCGGCGGGTCCGCAGCGTCCGGCGAGCAGGCGGACGAACGACTCCCAGTCCGTGCGCACCACCGCCGTCGGCCCTCCCTCCAGCGATCCCACGCGGGCGGCGCGGCCGTCGTCGCCCACCAGGACGTGCTCGGTGAACGCCACCGGCCCCGTCACCTCGAACGTCACCGACCGCCCCGGCGCCGCCCCGGCGCGCTTGGCCACGATGACCGGCAGGCCGGGCAGCAGGACGCGGCGCACGCAGTCGGTGGCGGGGGCGTCGAGGTTGCCGGGGCGTCCCACGGCGCGGCGGACGTCCTGCTCGTGGACCCAGCAGTCGAACGCCCGCAGCCCCATCAGCTCGGTGTAGGGCATCTCCCGGCCGGTCGGCGCGACGGCGGGTCGTCCGGGGTCGATGCCCGGCAGCTCGGCCAGGCGCCGCCCGACCACCTCGCGCAGCTCGGCCAGCACCTCCGGGCCGGAGCGGGAGCGCCGCGCGTCCACGGCGGCCTCCAGCCCGCGCCCCATCTCGTTGCGCACGTGCGGCAGGTCCGCGGGCAGGGCGTGGCCGGGCGCGGGGTCCTCGCCCAGCAGCGTCATCTCGATGCCGACCAGGTGGGAGAACACGTCCCGCACGTTCCAGCCGGGACACTCGGTCGGCCGCTCCCAGTCCGGCCCGGTGAAGTCCTCGGCGAGGGCCAGGGTCGAACGCATCGTCTGCTCGAACGCCGCGACGTTGGCGGCCATCACGTCCTTCATGGCCCGTCACGATCCCACAGCGCCCCGGCGGCGCCCACCCCGGGGAACCCGGGTCAGCGCACCGTCCGGCGCTCCTCGGCGGGTTCCCCGCCCCTCACCAGGTGCAGCCGCACCACGGCGGGCACCTGGTCGACGCCGAGCGCCGCGCGCAGCCGCGGGATCGCCCGGTCCCTGATGTCGTCGCGCAGCGCCATGGTGTCGGCGCCGCGGTCGTAGGAGACGTTGAGCTGGACCCGCGGGTGCCTGCGGGGGCCCATCAGCCGGGCCTTCGCCCCCTGGACGCCCGGGAACGCGGCGACGTCGGACTCCAGGGCCTCGGCGACGGCCTTCGACGACAGGCGGGTCTCCCCCTCGTCGGCGTCGGGCTCCATCGTCAGGTTCCCGTGCAGGCGGTGCGACCGTAGCTGCGCCAGCAGCCAGTACAGGCCCAGCAGCGCCAGCACCACCGCGACGCCGGCCACCACGGGCCAGAACCAGGCGTGCTCGGCGGCGTAGCGGCGGACCGTGTCGGTGAGCACCGGCTCGGTCGCGCGGGAGCGTCCCCACGCGCCCAGTCCCCGAAGCAGGGCCAGTCCCCCGGCGGCGACCAGGGCCAGCCCGAACAGGGTGAGGCCGACGTGGTTGAGGCGGGATGCGCGGCGGTCCATGGCGGGTCACTCCTTCACGCGGACGGACACCGTGCGCGGCGGCACCGGGGCCATCTCGTCGATCCGCCGCTGGGCGGCGTCGCGGACGCGTTCGGCCAGGGCGGGCCCGCCCGCGCCGCGCACGGTCAGCAGGATCCTGCGGCCCTTCACGTGGGCGCCGGCCTTCCCGACGCCGAGCAGCGACTCGGCGGCGTCCGCGGCGGCGTTCGCCAGGTCGCGGCGCGCGACGCCGACCAGCAGGTCGCGGTCCTCGCCGTGCAGCGGGACCAGCTTGGAGCGGCCCGGCAGCAGCCCCGCCCACAGCAGCAGCGCCCCCAGCAGCATCAGCCCGCCCGCGATGGCGAGGGTCTGCCAGTGGTCCCACCCGTGGGTGGCCGCCCACGTGGTGAGGCGCCCCTGGTCCGCGATCCGCACCGGACGGCCGATCAGCGTGGAGATCACCTGGGTGGCGGCGGCGGCCCCGGCGGCGGTCAGCAGCAGCGCCGCGACCAGGGCGGGCAGGACCCGCCGGGAACGGAACGTGCGGGTCGCCTTCCGGTCGGCCGCGCCGCCCACCTTCGGCGGGCTGGCGGACCGGTGCGGGACGTGCCCGGCGTGCGTGGCCATGTCACCCCTCCTCTTCCTGCCGGGGGACCGCGCGCCGGGGCCCCGGCTGCCGGGGGACCTCCAGCACCGTCACGTCGATGTCCACCCGGCCGACGGTCAGGCCGGTCAGCTCGTGCACGCGGGCGCGCACCTCGTCGCGGACGCGGCGGGTCACCTCCCGCACCGGCTCGGGGTAGGCGACCGCCAGCTCGACGCGCGCGATGACGTGGTCCCCGTGCACCTCGATGTCGGTGCGGGTGCGCCGGCCGCCGACCGGCACGCCGAGCACGGAACGGCCGACGCCGCCGGTGTCGTCGGCCGCGTCGGCGACGTGCTCGGCGATGCGCGCCACGACCCGGTCGGAGATCCGGGTGACACCGCGTCCACCGGCGACGACCGCGGTCATGGCGTGGGCCGCTTCCGCCCGTTGCCGCTGTTGAACTGCGAGACCATCTCGCTCAGGTCGAGTTCGCCCGCCAGGACGCGCCCGACCAGGAAGCCCACGATGCCGAGCAGCGCGACCAGGACGAACGCGCCGAACCCGCCGAACGCCCCGGCGAACCCCAGCGCCGTCCCGAAGACGAGGCCCACCAGGGGAAGAATCGTTTTGCCGTTCATGTCAGTTCCTTTCCGAGGACCCGGCGAGGGGCCCTCACCGCAGACGGCGGGCCCGCAGGCGCCGCGCCCGCCATCGGCCGATCAGCGCGACCGGCCCCCCGCGCCGCCGGACGGCGACGATCTCGGTGTGCGCCCAGACGGCGGGCCGCCGCCGTCCCCGCCAGGTCTCCAGCCCGGCCCGGAACGCCTCGGGGTCGCCGCCCAGGTCCGGATGGTTGGCCCGGAGCCAGGCGCGGTAGGCGGCCCGTTCGTCCGCCGGGCTCGGCCGGGGGTCAGGCATCCGCCTCCTCCGGGGCGGCGGGATCGGTCAGGTCGGCGACCAGGACGTGGACGGGGCGTCCGCCGGCCAGCGGGAGGACCGCCGCGCGGACGGCGTCGGCCAGCTCCGGCAGCACCCGCCCGTACTCGGCGACCAGCCCGATCTCCACCTCGGCGTCCCGGAACGCGACGCCCGCGACCGGCGCGCCGATCCGGTAGGTGACCAGCCGTCCGCGCGGCCCGGCGGTGAGCCCGGCGACGCCGTCCACCCCGGCGGCCGCGGCGGCGACGCGTTCGGCGCGTTCGGCCCGGTCGAGCGGCGTGGGTCCGGTGCGGTCGGTGGCGTCGCGCGCGGCGTCGCCGGGCGCGGCGCCCGCCCGCGCGGCCTCCCCGGGGGCGCGTCCGGCGTTCTCGTGCCGCGCCGTGCTCTGCGTCGCGGGCATGGTCACTCGACCCGGCGGTTGGCGGCGGACTCCCCCGAGCCGCCGGCCCGCTCGCGCATCGCCTCCCCGGCGCCGCGGACCTTCTCCTTCGCGCTCTCCAGCGCGCTCCTGGACCCCTCGCCCCCGTCGCCCTCGTCGTCGTCCTCGCCGGGCAGGTGGATGTCGTCCACGGTGATGTTCACCTCGACGACCTCCAGGCCCGTCATGTGCTCGACCTCGTTGATGACGTTCTCGCGGACGGCGGCGGCCAGGTCGGGGATGGCGACCCCGTACTCCACCACCAGGTCCAGGTCCACGGCGGCCTGGCGTTCGCCGACCTCGACCGAGACGCCCTGGGTGATGTTGTCGCTGCCGCCCAGGCGTCCCCGCACGGCCCCGAACGCGCGCGTCATGCCCCGCCCCATGGCGTGCACGCCGCCGATCTCCCGGGCCGCCATGCCCGCGACCTTGGCGACCACGCCGTCGGCGATCCGGGTGCGGCCGTGCTCGGTCTGCAGCACGCTGGAGTCGTCCGACTCCGAGCGGCGCATCTCCCCGCCGGGGCGCCGTTCCTCCTGGCGCCCGCCCTCCTGTCGCTGGTCGCCGCGTTCGGCCCCCGGTCGCGGAGCCTGGTTCGGCAGCGTGCCGACGGCCGGCCTGGTGGACTGTCCGCTGTCCTGGCTCACAACGTCCCCCCGATGCGTGAGTCGACGTGACCGGCCGTGCGCCGATCGATCGATCGTTTGATGCTCCGCCGTTCCCGCCCGGAACCGCCCGGCGGCCATATGAATACGTCAAAATTCCTTTACCGCAACAAAACGGGACCGAGGCCAGAAATGGCCTTCGGTCCCATCGCCGCCCGTACCGGTCCCCCTACCCGGAAACCTCCGGTTCTCCCTGCTCACCTGCGGAATCGGACCGAGCGGGGTAAAAACGCACCGAAGGACGCCCCACCTGCCCGTAATGCGGGCGGCGCACGGCGAGTCCGTTGTCGGCGAGATATTCCAGATAGCGGCGCGCCGTCACCCGCGACACCCCGGTCCGGTCGGCCGCCGACGCCGCCGACAGCCCGTCGGACGCCTCCGCCAGCACCGCCGCCACCGCCTGCAACGTCGGCTCGCTCATCCCCTTGGGCAGCGTCGAGTCCCCCGGCGTCCGCAGCGACGCCAGCAGCTCGTCCACCTCACCCTGCGCGACCGCCTCACCGGACCGCGCCACCCCGCGCCGGAACCGCGCGTACGCCTCCAGCTTGTCGCGCAGCGCCGCGAACGTGAACGGCTTCAGCAGGTACTGCACCACCCCCGCCGACACCGCCGACCCCACCACCGCCAGGTCCCGCGCCGACGTCACCGCGATCACGTCGACGGTGCTGCCCGACGCCCGCAGCGCCCGGCACACCGCCAGCCCGTGCGTGTCGGGCAGGTAGAAGTCCAGCAGCACCAGGTCCACCGGGCGGCCCTCCTCGGCCCGCCGGGCGCAGAACCGCAGCGCCTCGCCCCCCGAGTGGACGACGCCCGCCACCGCGAACCCGGCGACGCGCTCCACGTGCCGCCGGTGCGCCTCGGCCGCCACCTGGTCGTCCTCGACGACCAGCACCTCGATCACGCCGCTCATCCCCCGGCCCCCTCCCCGGACGCGCCGCCCCCGGTGGGCAGCCGGACGGTGACGGTCGCGCCGCCGTTCCCGGCCGCGCCGCCGTCCACCTCGATCGTGCCGCCGTGGCGGCGGACCGCCTGGCCGACCAGGGCCAGGCCCAGGCCGTTGCCGGCCGGCTTGGTCGTCCAGCCGCGCCGGAACATCTCCGGCACCGCCGCCGGGTCCACGCCCGGCCCGCTGTCGGACACCCGGAACACCAGCGCGTCGCCCTCCCCGCGCACCGCGACCGTCACGCGCGGGGAACGCTCGGCGGCGTTCTCCACGGCGGCGTCCACGGCGTTGTCCACCAGGTTGCCCAGCACCGTCACCAGGTCGCGGGGGTCCAGGCCGCGCGGGTCGGCCATCTGGTCGGCCCCGCCCTCGATGCGCAGCTCCACGCCGCGCTCGGCGGCCTCGGCGGACTTGCCCAGCAGCAGCGCCGCCAGCACCGGCTCCGCCACCGCGCCCACCACCTGGTCGGTGAGCCGCTGCGCGTCGGCCAGCTCGGCGGTCGCGAACTCCACCGCCTGCTCGGGACGGCCCATCTCCACCAGCGACACCACCGTGTGCAGCCGGTTGGCGGCCTCGTGCGCCTGGGCGCGCAGCGACTCGGCGAATCCGCGCACCGAGTCCAGCTCGCCCGTCAGCGACTGGAGCTCGGTGTGGTCGCGCAGCGTCACCACATGGCCCATCGCGCGGCCCTCGGAGGTGACCGGCGCGGCGTTGACGACCAGCACGCGGGTGTCGCTGAGATGGATCTCGTCGTCGCGCAGCTCCGCCGCCGCCAGCGCGGCGGCCAGCTCCGGCGCCAGCCCCAGCGCGGAGACGGGCCGGCCGCGCGGATCCCCGGCCCGGCCCAGGTCCAGCAGGTCGCGGGCGGCGTCGTTGCACAGCGCCACCCGACCCTCCCGGTCCACCAGCAGCAGCCCCTCGTGCACCGAGTGCAGGATCGCCGCGTAGTAGTCGAACATGCCGCGCAGCTCGCCCGGGGCCATGCCCCGCGTCTGCCGCCGCAGCTGCCTGCTGAGCAGGTAGCTCCCGGCGATCCCGGCCAGCAGCACCGCGGCCGCGACCGCCGTCAGCGACACCAGCCGCTCGCGCAGCTCGGCCGAGGTCGTCCGCACGGTGATCCCGGCCGCGACCAGCCCGACCACGCGCCCGCGGCCGTCGCGCACCGGCGCCACGGCCCGCACCGACGGCCCGAGCGTGCCGGCGTAGGTCTCGCTGAACGTCCGGCCCGCCAGCGCGGGCCCGGTGTTGCCGAGGAAACGGTGCCCGATCTGCCGCGGGTCGGGATGGGTGTAGCGGATCCCCGCCGGGCTCATGATCGTGATGAAGTCGACGCCGGTGTCGGCGCGGACCCGTTCGGCGAACGGCTGCAACGTGCGCCCGGGGTCCCCGGCGGCGACCGCGGGGCCCACGTGCGGCGCGTCGGCGATCGTCGCGGCGACGGCCGTCACCGTCTGCCGCGCCCGGTCCCGCGCCGCCCGTTCCGCGTCCAGCCAGGCCAGCGCCGCCCCGGCCGCCACCAGCAGCGCGACCAGCACGGCCTGGAGGCCCAGCAGCCGCCGGGCCAGGCTCCACCTTCGCGTGTCCACGACCGCCCAACGGGGTAGCCGCATGGCGTTGTTTCCTCCTCACCCCGTTTTCGCGTGAACAAAACGTACACAAAGGTGACACCGGTCACATAACCGCGCATAGTCGCTGTTCAGCCGGACATGGACGGGTCGATCCGGCGATGAGAGGAGCTACGACCGTGTCACCCGACACCCCACCCCCCGGCGAGCGGACAGCCGAGCCCCGACAGCGGCGCGACCGGGTCCACTACCTCTACATCGCGGTCCTGGTCGCGGTGTTCCTCGGCGTCGTGGTCGGATTCGCCACGCCGGACCTGGCCAAGGAGCTCAAGCCGCTCGGCACCGGGTTCGTCAACCTGATCAAGATGATGATCTCGCCGATCATCTTCTGCACGATCGTGCTGGGCATCGGCTCGGTGGCGCGCGCCGCCAAGGTCGGCCGGGTCGGCCTGATCGCGCTCGGCTACTTCCTGACGATGTCGACGTTCGCGCTGCTCATCGGGCTGGTCGTCGGCAACCTGCTGCACCCGGGCGAGGGCATGCACCTCAACCCCGAGGCCGCCGCCAAGGCGCACGAGCAGGCCAAGGGCGCCGAGGGCACCGCCGACTTCCTGCTGGGGATCATCCCGCACACGCTGGTGTCGGCGCTGACCGAGGGCCAGGTCCTCCAGACCCTGCTGGTGGCGCTGCTGGCCGGGTTCGCGCTCCAGCAGATGGGACCGGCGGGCGAGCCGATCCGGCGCGGGCTGGAGCACGTCCAGCGGTGGATCTTCCGCATCCTCTCCATGATCATGTGGGCGGCGCCGGTCGGGGCGTTCGGCGCGATCGCGGCGGTGGTCGGCGAGACCGGCTGGTCGGCGCTGCGCAGCCTGGCGGTCATCATGCTCGGCTTCTACATCACCTGCGCGGTGTTCGTGTTCGGCGTGCTGGGCGCGGTGCTGTGGCTCGGCGCGCGGATCAACATCGTCACGCTGCTGCGCTACCTGGCCCGCGAGTTCCTGCTGATCCTGTCGACCTCGTCGTCGGAGTCGGCGCTGCCCCGGCTGATCGCCAAGATGGAGCACCTGGGCGTGTCCCGGCCGGTCGTCGGCATCACCGTGCCGACCGGGTACTCGTTCAACCTGGACGGCACCGCGATCTACCTGACGATGGCGACGCTGTTCATCGCCGCCGCGCAGGACCAGCCGCTGTCGATCGGCTCGCAGATCGCGCTGCTGTTCTTCATGATCATCGCCTCGAAGGGCGCGGCCGGGGTGAGCGGCGCGGGCCTGGCCACGCTGGCGGGCGGCCTCCAGTCGCACCGGCCGGAGCTGGTGGACGGCGTCGGGTTCATCGTCGGCATCGACCGGTTCATGTCCGAGGCCCGCGCGCTGACCAACTTCGCGGGCAACGCCGTCGCGACCGTCCTGGTCGGCACGTGGACCGGCGAGTTCGACCGGGACCAGGCGCGGCGGGTGTTCAGCGGCGAGGACCCGTTCAACGAGGCCACCCTGCTCGACGAGCACGTGGCGGCGCGGGACACCGCCGCCGACGACCGGGCGCCGGCGACCGTCCCGGACGGCGTCACCCTGGACAAGGGGAAGGCGGGCGTCTGACCCGCCGTTCCCCGCACCGGACCGCGGCGTGCCGCCCGACCCCGCCGGGCGGCACGCCGCGCCTTCGCGCACTCCGGTCAGCCGCGCGGGCGGGGCGGCGGGTCGGTGAAGCGGAACGTCAGCACCGTCACCAGCCCCGGCAGCGCCAGCTCGGCGCGGCGCCGCTCCAACGGACCCTCCACCAGGGCCGCGCGCAGCGCGTTCACGCGCGTGTCGGGCGCGCACAGGACGGTCATCCGCAGCCGGGGGCGGGACCTCGTCCCGGTGAGCCGCACGTGCGCGGCGGCGACGCCCGGCAGTTCCAGCGTCTCGCGCCGCAGGTCCCGGCCGCAGGCGCGGGCCAGCCTCCGGGCCCGGCCGCCCATCAGCGCGCGGCGGCGCCCCAGGGCGTCGCGGCACTGCCCGGCCAGCCAGATCGCCCCCAGCAGCCCGGCGGTCTCGCAGGCCCCGGCCACCACCGGCCAGAACCACTCGTGCGTCACCACGTGGCGGAACGCCTCCGGGCGCAGCACCGCCTCGCGGGCGGTCCCGTCCGCCAGCCCCAGGCCCAGCCCGGCGCCGCCGAGGCCCAGCAGCGCCGCCCCGACCATCCCGATCACCGGCCGCATGTCAGTCCCTCCGCCGGCGCAGCCGGACCCCGACCGCCGCCGGGCGGGCCAGGTCCAGGTGGTCCAGCCGGCACGCGACGGCGATGCGGACCAGTTCGGCGAGGTTGCCGGGGTTGCGGTAGCGGGACGTGGCGCGCACGGTGACCCGGCGGCGGAACGGGCCGCGCAGCCGCACCCCGGCGCGCGCGACGCCCGGCACCTCCAGCGCCGCCCGGACCAGCGCGCGCCGCAGGTCGGCGCGGGCGATCCCGGCGGCCAGCGACGGGTCCGCGCCGTCCATCACGACCACCCGGGGACG
This sequence comes from Actinomadura kijaniata NBRC 14229, assembly GCF_001552175.1. GTDB lineage: Bacteria > Actinomycetota > Actinomycetes > Streptosporangiales > Streptosporangiaceae > Spirillospora > Spirillospora kijaniata. The sequence continues at coordinate 57,655 of NZ_BCQR01000044.1, read as the reverse complement.
CCCCGGCAGGGCCGCCGCGAGCAGCGCCAGCCCGAGCGCCGCCAGCGCGCCCGCGACCGCCAGCGCGCGCGGGTCGCCCCAGGGCGTCTGCCGCAGCACGGCCGACAGGCGTTCGACCGGGACGAGCCCGGCCGGGTGCCCGATCAGGCGGGACAGGACCTCCACCGCGCCGGCGCCGCCCGTCACCGTCACGGCCAGCGCGGTCGGGATGCCGACCGCCGCGCGCGACGACCGGAACTCCTCGGCCGCCCCGCGCCGGGCCCGCCGCCGTGCCCGCCGCAGCTCCCTCGCCTCGGCCCTGCCCGTCGTGGCGGTCGTCCCGGCCGTGCCGACGGACCGCCGCGTGACCAGTGTGTCGATCATCACCACCCCCGCTTGGACAACGGGCGCGCCGGGCGGCCCGTTACCCATCCGGCGGTCATGACCCCTTCAAGTTCCCGCAGGTCGGGCCGGAAATCAGCTGAAGACGACCGTGCGGTCCCGGTTCAGGATCACGCGGTGCTCGGCGTGCCAGCGCACCGCCCGCGCCAGCGCCAGGCACTCCATGTCCCGGCCGAACGCCATCAGGTCCTCGGGGCCGTGCGAGTGGTCGACGCGCGCGACCTCCTGCTCGATGATCGGCCCCTCGTCCAGGTCGGCGGTGACGTAGTGGGCGGTCGCGCCGATCAGCTTCACGCCGCGCGCGTGCGCCTGGTGGTAGGGCTTGGCGCCCTTGAAGCTCGGCAGGAACGAGTGGTGGATGTTGATGATCCGGCCGGGGAGCTTGGCGCAGAAGTCGTCCGACAGGATCTGCATGTACCGGGCCAGCACCACCAGGTCGGCCTTGTAGTGCTCCACCAGCGTCAGGATCTCCGCCTCCTGGGCGGCCCGGCCGCCGGGGCCGATCGGCAGGTGGTGGTAGTCGATGCCGTAGGACTGGGTGAGCGGCCGCATGTCGGGGTGGTTGGAGGCCACCGCGACGATGTCGATGTCCAGCAGGCCCGACTGCCGCCGGTACAGCAGGTCGTTCAGGCAGTGCCCGAACTTCGACACGAGGATCAGCACCCGCTGCTTGTCGGCGGTGTCGTGCAGCCGCCAGTCCAGCGCCAGGTCGTTCCCGACCGCCGCGAACGCGCCGCGCAGCTCGTCGGGGTCGGTGGCGGGCGGCGCCGCGAACTGCACCCGCATGAAGAACGTCCCGCTCTCGCCGTCGCCGAACTGCTGGCTCTCCAGGATGTTGCAGTCCCGCTCGGCCAGCAGCCCGGACACGGCCGCCACGATGCCGGGGCGGTCCGGGCAGGAGAGCGTCAACACGTACTCGCGGTGGTCGGTGTCGGTCACGATGTCACTTTCGCTGCGGTGGGGTCGTACGGGGCCCTGAGGCGGACGGTCGCGTCGCGGCGTTCCCCGGCCGCCTCGGCCTCGTGCTCGGCCTCGTGCTCGGCGTCGGTCAGGGAGGCCCGCCGGATGGCGTCCTCGCTCCGGACGCCCGGTCCGTTCAGGGTGAGGGCTACGAGCTTACGCCGAACGCCCTGCTCACGCTGCCGGGACGGGCGGCCCCCGGCCCCGCCCGCCCGCGCGGGCGCGGCCGTTTGAGCATTGCCCTAATTGGTATAGAAGGTGGCATCTGATTGGGCATCATCCCGTTTCGTGCCGTTCATTCGGCGTTACGCTCGGAGGTCGCCACGGACGCCGCACTGGTCGCCGCCGCGGTGCTGTTCTGCCTGGTCAGCGGAGCCAATGACGGGGGCGCGCTGCTCGCCCTCGGGCTCAAACTGCCGGTGCCCCGGATCAGGGCCGCGCTGGCGATGCTGACGGCGGCGGTCGTTGTCGTCCCGGTCGTGTTCGGGACCGGGGTCGCCGAGACGTTCGCGGCGGGGCTGGTGGGGTTCGGCTCCGGCGAGGACCCCGAGGACGCGACGGCGGCCGTGCTGGTGGGGGTGCTGACGGCGCTGGCGGTGACGCTGACGCTCACCTGGCGGGGGCGGCCGACGAGCCTGACGCTGGCGACCGTCGGCGGGCTCACCGGGGCGGGGCTGGGCGCCGGGCTGCCGGTGTCGGGCGAGCGCGTGGCCCTCGTGCTGGCGCTCGGGGCGGCGGCCCCGCTGGCGGGCTGGGCCCTGGCGCTGGGGGTGGTGCGGCTGCTGTGGCGGGTGCCGCCGGGCGGGCCGCTGTCCCGCGTCCACCTGGTGGGGTTCGCGGTCCTGTGCGCGGCGTACGCGGCCAACGACGCGCAGAAGATGCTCGCCGTGCTGGCCATCGCGCTGGGCGTCACGGCCGGGGCCCTGCCGTGGTGGGCGCTGGCGCTGGCGGGCGCGCTGTTCGCGGCGGGCGCGGTGTACGGGCTGCCGCGCGCGGGCCGGACGCTCGGCGGCCAGCTGCTGGCGGTAAGGCCCGTCCATTCGGTCAGTTCTGAGATGTCCGCATCCGCTGCCGTGCTCTGCTCGTCGGCCCTCGGGGTACCGGTGAGCATGACCCAGTCCGTCGCCGGGGGCCTGATCGGCGCGGGGGTCGTGTCGGGAGCCGGCCGGGTGCGCTGGGAGGCGGCGATGCGCCTGGCCATGGCCTGGGTGCTCACCCTGCCCGGCAGTGTCGTGATCGCCGCGATGGGAGCGCTGGTGGTGGAATGAAGGGCTTGCTGCGCCGTTACCTGGGACTGGTCAACGGACGGATGGACACCGGCCTGGAGGACGCGCTGCTCGACCAGCTGCGGACGGCCGAGGAGGGCGCGGAGGTCGCCGCCGCGATGGTGGAGGGCGAGGTCCCCCGGGGCGAGGCCCGCGACCGGATGCGCCGGATCGAGCACCGCGGGGACACGCACCGGGGCGCGTTCGTGGAACGCCTGTCGGAGGCGCTGGTGACGCCGATCGACCGGGAGGACCTGTTCCGGCTGTCGCGGTCGATCGACGACGTGCTGGACACGCTGCGCGACTTCGTGCGCGAGTCGCACCTGTACGAGCTGCCCGACCAGTCGCGGCTGACGCCGATGCTGGCCGAGGTGCAGGCGGGGGTGGCGGCGCTGGAGGCGGCGGCGACGGCGCTGGTGGAGAAGCCGTCGCAGGCGGCGCAGAGCGCGCTGGAGGCCCGCAAGGCCGGGGGCGCGGTCCGGCGGCTGTACCAGTACGAGGTGGCGCGCGTGCTGGACGGCGAGATGACCACCGAGACGATGAAGGAACGCGAGCTGGTGCGGCGGCTGGAGATGGTCGGCCAGCACATCAGCGACGCCGCCGACGCCATCATGGACGGTGCGATGAAGCGCTGGCACTGAACGGGGAGGGGACCCGGTGACCGAAGCGGAGAGCGATCGTCCGGCGGTGCGGATCGTGTGCCTGGACGGGGCGGCGCGCGTCCTGCTGATGAACTGGCGCGACCCGGTGCACGGGCGGGTGTTCTGGGAGCCGCCGGGCGGGGGCGTGGACGCCGGGGAGTCGGCGCTGGAGGCGGCGCGGCGGGAGCTGACCGAGGAGACGGGGCTGCCGGGGTCGGCCGTGCGGGACGTCTCGGTCCCGGTCGAACGCGACTTCACGTGGATGGGGCGGCGGTACGTGAAGACCGAGCCGTTCTTCCTGGCACGGTTCGCCGGGACGCCGGAGGTGGACCCGGCGGGGTTCACGGCGGAGGAGCACGAGACCTACGTGGGGCACGGCTGGTTCTCGCTGGACGAGCTGGCCACGCTGGAGGAACTGGACCCGCCCCACATGGCCGAGATCATCGGAACCCTGCTGGCCCGCTGAGCTCAGCCCCTGACGGCGACGGTCACGATCTCACGACTGCGACCCGTGACCGGGGTGCGGTCCCAGCCGCCGTACCGCTCCTCCACCGCGAAGCCCGCCCCGACGAGGCGGCCGCCGTGCCCGCTCGCGCGGGCGTGGGCGAGCGCCATGCCGGTGCCGCAGCCGACGTCCAGGACCGCGTCCGCGCCCATGACCAGGTCGTGGGACAAGCGGCCGCCCGGCACGGACGCGGGGTCCCAGGGGTAGAGGGCGACGGCGTCGGCATCGGAGTACACGGCGGCGGTGTGCGACGCCTCCCCGCGATGATCAACCGATTTCGGTGAGGGCGACCACCGGGATCGTGCGGTCGGTACGGGAGCGGAACCGGGCGAAGTTGGGGTCCTGCGCGATCTGGCGTTCCCACAGGGCGTCGTGTTCGGACTCGTCCACCAGGGTCGCCTTGGCCCGGTGACGCTCCGCGCCGAACTCGACGGTCGCCTTCGGGTTCTTCATGAGGTTGTGGAACCAGGCGGGGGCGGTGGGCGCGCCGCCGTTGGAGGCGAACACGACCAGGCGGTCGCCGTCGGGCAGCGCGACGAGCGGGGTGGTGCGTTCCTTGCCGGTACGCGCGCCGATGGTGGTGAGCAGCAGCAGGGGGACCCCTTCGAAGGGGCCGCCGACGCGGCCGCCGTTGGCGCGGAATTCCTCGATGACCCTGAGGTTGAACGGGTTGGACATCGGTCCTCCTCGACTCGTTTCGGACAGGTCCCACTCTCGGTGGAGGCCGGGGACGCGACAACGGGAGATTGTGGAAGGATCGATCACTTGGGCTTATCGGCGGAGGTGAGGGTGGACAAGCACGAGATCGAGACGTTCCTGACACTGGCGGAGGAACTGCATTTCGGGCGGACCGCCGAGCGTCTCCACCTGTCGCAGGCGCGGGTCAGCCAGACCATCAAGCAGCTGGAGCGCAGGATCGGCGCGCCGCTGTTCGACCGGACCAGCCGCCGGGTCGCGCCGACGCCCCTCGGCCGCCGCCTGCACGAGGGGCTCGCACCGGTCTACGCCCAGCTCCAGTCGGTCGTCGCGGAGGTGACGGCGGCGGCGCGGGGCGTGGAGGGCGTGCTGCGGCTCGGTTTCCTGGGATCGGCGACGGGCAAGCTGACGCCGCGCATCCTGACGGCGTTCGGCGCCGCGCATCCGGACGTGGAGATCCGGATGCGCGAGGTGCACCCGGCCGACCCGCTGGGGCCGCTGCGCGACGACGAGGTGGACATGCTGCTGACGCGGCTGCCGGTGGAGGAACCGGACCTGAAGGTGGGGCCGATCGTGCTGTCGGAGCGGCAGGTGCTGGCCGTTCCGGCGGGGCACCGGCTCGCGCGGCGCCCGGCGGTGCGGCTGGAGGAGCTGGCCGAGGAGCGGACGTTCGGCCTGACGGGGTCCGCGCCGGAGTACTGGTGGGACGCGCAGACGCCCCGCCGGACGCCCGGTGGGCGGGAGATCCGGCGGGGCCAGTCGGTGGGGACGTTCCAGGAGATGATGACGCTGATCGCCGCGGGGCAGGGCGTGTCGCCGGTGGCGGCGTCGGTGTGCTGCTTCTACGCGCGGCCGGACGTGGCGTTCGTGCCGCTGGAGGACGCGCCGCCGACGGAGGTCGCGCTGGTGTGGCGGGCGGCGGGCGAGACCGAGAAGCACCGCGCGTTCCTGCGGGCGACGTGCGGGGTGGTGCGCGAGAACGGCGGCCCCGCCGACTCCTGAGGCCGGGGCGCGCGCCCCGGCCCCGGCGGGGTCTCAGGCGTTCAGCCGGGCGAACTGGTCGTCGGTGAGCTCGATGTCGAGCGCGGCGAGGTTCTCGTCCAGGTGGGCGATCGAGGTGGTGCCCGGGATGGGCAGGACGGTGGGCGAGCGGCGCAGCAGCCAGGCCAGCGCGACCTGGGACGGCGTGGCCCCGACCTCCTCGGCGACCCGCGCGGCCGCGTCGAGCCGCGCCCCCATCGCGATCGGGAAGAAGGGCAGGAACGCCATCCCCTCCGCCGCCGCGTGGTCCACGACCTCCTCGTGCTGGCGGGCCGCGAGGTTGTAGACGTTCTGCACGCTGGCGATGGGCGCGATCCCGGCGGCCTCCTTCAGCTGCTCGACCGTGACCTCCGACAGCCCGATGTGGCGGACCTTCCCCTCCTCCTGCATCTGCCGGAGGGCGCCCACCTGGTCGGCCAGCGGGTAGTCGGGGTCGATGCGGTGCAACTGGAGCAGGTCGATGCGCTCGACCCTGAGCCGCCGCAACCCCAGCTCGGCCTGCTGCCGCAGGTAGGCGGGGTGCCCGTGGGTCACCCACTCGGTCGGCGAGGGCCGCAGCACACCGACCTTGGTGGCGATGACGACGTCGTCGCGGTAGGGGTGCAGCGCCTCGGCGATCAGCTCCTCGTTGCCGCCCAGCGCGTAGGCGTCCGCGGTGTCGATCAGCTGGACCCCGGCCTCGACCGCGTGCCGCAGCAGCGCGACCGCGCCGTCCCGGTCGGCGGGCGGCTTCCAGATGTGCGCCGCGGCCGGGTCGGCGGGCCGCCCGGGCCCGTCCGCCAGCCGCATGGCCCCGTACCCGATCCGCCGCACCGTCAGGTCGCCGCCGATGGTCAACTCACGCATGGTCGTTCTCCCAGCTCAAAGCCGTTTCTCAGGAACACGACCACTCTGCCGGGCACCCCCTCCCCCAACAACGCCCGATCCCGGAAGAATCGATCACCCAGCCTTATGAATAGCCGACCCCGCCGTCACCAAGGCCCGGCGTCACATGGCCCCACCACCACGCGGCCCCACCACCACGCGGACCAAGCGCCACGCGGACCAAGCGCCACGCGGACCAAGCGCCACGCGGACCAAGCGCCACGCGGGCCCAACGTCGTGGACCCAGCGTGGCGGGCCAGACGTGGCGGGCCAGGCGTCACGCGACCCCACCACCACGCGGCTTCTGTGTCACGCGGGCTCTGTGTCACGCGGGCTCAGCGCCACGCGGGCTCGGCGTTGTGTGGGCTCGGCGTTGCGTGGGGTCAGGGTTGTGTGGGCCAGGTGGGTTAGGGCGGCGGTGATTCTTGTCGGGGGTAGGCCGCGTTCTCGTTGGTGGGCGTAGACCTCTGAGGCCAGGGGTGCCAGCAGGGTGTCCACCAGGGCGTCGGGGTCGGGGGCGTCCGCCGCCACCAGGAGCGAGCGGACGTGCGCCCGCCAGAAGCCGTACGCGCCCGTGGTCAGGCGGGCGCCGCCCGACTCCGCGCCCAGGGCCAGGTCGATGTGGGCTTCGAGGAGGTCGACCATCGCGGCGTAGAACGCGGCCAGGCGCTCGCCCGGAGGCGCGCCCGGTCCCAGGGGCGGGTCGCCGCCGAGGAGCTTCTCCTGGAGGTTCCGCTCGTGTTCGTCGAGGAGCGCGAGGGCGATCGACCGGACGTCCGGGTAGCGCCGGTAGAGGGTGCCGCGGCCCACGCCCGCGGCCTTCGCGACGTCGTCCATGGTCACGGTGCGCGGGTCGCGTTCGGCGAACAGCCCGGCGGCCGCCTCCAGCACCCTGGCGCGGTTGCGGGCGGCGTCGGCCCGTTCGCGGGGGCGGTGGGGGGAGTCATCGGCGAGCAGGTTCATGTCGACGACTCTATCCCCGCGCCGGAATATCTGGACAGCGTGTCCGCTTTGATCTAACGTAACCGGACACAACGTCCACTTGATCCGGAGGTCCCGACATGGCCGGTCTGCTCCATCTCGACGCCAGTGCCCGCAGCCGCTCGTTCAGCCGCGAGCTCGGCGACGTCTTCGCCGCCGCCTGGCGCGAGGCGCACCCCGACGGGGGTTACGTGCACCGGGACCTGGCGGCCGAGCCCGTCCCGTTCATCGACGAGGCGTGGACCGAGCTGTGCGACAACGTGCTGAGCTCCGGGATCACCGACCTGCACCGGCTGAAGGAGAACGTGCGCACCCCGCGGCAGGCCGCCGCGTGGGCGACGCTGGAGCCGCTGTTCGACGAGCTGGTCGCCGCCGACGTCGTGCTGATCGCGACGCCGATGTACAACTTCGGCGTCCCGGCCTCGCTGAAGGCGTGGATCGACCAGGTCACGTTCCCCAAGATGCGGCTGACCGGCCGGCGTTTCGTGGTGGCCTCGGCCCGCGGCGGCGCCTACGGGCCCGGAACGCCGCGCGAGCCGTTCGACCACCAGGAGCGCTACCTGCGCGACTTCTTCGCCGGGCACTTCGCGGTCGAGGACGTCGCGTTCCTCAGCGTCGAGCTCGTCAACTCGCTGATCGACCCCGGCCTGGCCGGGCGGCGCGCCGAGCACGGGGAGTCCCACGCGGCGGCGCTGGAGGCCGCCCGCACGCTCGCGAAGGAGTACTGACGATGGGCTGGCTCATCCTGCTGGCGGCCGGAGTGGTGGAGGTCGCCTGGTCGCAGAGCATCAAGCCGACCGAGAACTTCACCCGTCCCCTGCCCACCCTGCTGTGCCTGGTCCTGATGGCCGTCGCGGTGTTCCTGCTGTCGGTGGCGATGAAGACCGTCCCGGTGGGGACCGCCTACGCCGTCTTCACGGGGATCGGCGCGTTCGGCGCGGTCACGCTGGGCATCCTCATCCACAAGGACCCGATGAGCGTGGGCCGCGTCGCGGCCCTGGCCCTCATCCTCGGCGGCGTCGTCCTGGCCCGCGTCACCGACCCCGAGTGACCCCGCTCCCCGGCGCCGGGCCCGCTCCGGCGCCGGGGACCGCCGGGTCAGGCGGGCGCGGCCGCGCGGAGGAGACCGGCCCGGGCCCGTATCGCGGCCACGGCCTCGGGCTCGTGCCCGCCGGTGAACGTGGTGTTGCCCTCGTAGGTGACGCCGGCGGGCGGCGCCTCGGCGCCGACCGGGTCGGCGTCCCAGAAGTTGCCCCGGTAGACGACCTCCTCCAGCGGCGGTGACACGTGCAGGACGGCCGTGCTGTCGGCGCGGACGACCACGTTCTCCTCGACCGTCACCCAGGCCGCGCCGTAGTCGGTGTAGAGGCCGAAGTTGTACGGCGTGCGCGTGTCCTCGATGACGTTGCCCCGGACGACCGCGCCCGAGTCGTGGGAGTCCCCCTGCGTCCCGGCCAGGTAGACGCCCCCGCCGTCGGCCAGCGTCCGCATGGTGTCGGTGACCAGGTTGCGCAGGATGCGGGTCCCCTGGCCGGGCCCGGCGACGATGCCGCAGTGCGGCACCTCGGAGATGTGGTTGTGCGCGACGGCGCACCCGGTCGTCCCGCTCAGCGCGACGCCGGGCGAGCCGGAGAACTCCAGGCCGACGCGGTGGACCCGGTTGTCCTCCACGAGGACGGAACGGCCGCCCTCGACCACCAGGGCCCCGGCCGAGAGGGTGTCGAAGTCGCACCCGCGCACCGTGACGTCCGCGCCGCCGGACACGCCCAGCCCGGTGGCGCCCAGCCGGGTGAAGCGGCAGCCCTCGACCCGCACGCCGGACACGTCCTCCAGCACCACGCAGGCGGGGATCGTGGCGGACTCCCCGGGGATCGTGACCGAGCCGACGCCCTCGCCGAGCGAGACGGTCCGGACCGGGCCGCCGACGTAGAAGCCGCTCCCGTGGTAGTGCAGGAAGCCGTCGGGGCCGCTCGGCCGGAGCCAGGTGGCGTCGGCGAACGTCAGCCCCCGGAGGACCACGCCGCGCACGCCGGTGGCGCGCAGCAGCGTCTCCAGGACCGGCGCGACCACCCGCGTGCGGTCCGGGTGCTCGCCGGGACGGGGCAGGTAGCGCAGCAGATGGCGGCCCGGCCGCGACCGCTCCAGGACGAACGTCCCGGGCTCGGTGAGGAAGGCGGCGTCGTTCTCGACCCGGGTCGGCAGGCCGGGCCCCCGGGAGGTCTGCCCCTCCCAGGTGGAGTTGTACAGGGCGAGCGCGCGGTCGAACGCGGGCCGGGCCATGGTGATCGCGGCGCCGTCGCCGTCGGCCGCGACCGAGGCCACGCCGCAGCGGGCCTCCGTCCACGGGTAGACGCCCCGGTGGACGAACTCCACATCGCCCGGGCTGTGCCAGGACAGCGGCTCGGCGCTGTCGGTGACGTAACCGGTTTCGGTGGCGGTGACCTGGCCGGGGAGGCCGTCGATTCCCGCCCGCTCGACCCGGCGGCCGTCCACGTAGAGCTGCCGGGTGTCCAGGTCGCCGACCTCGGCCAGCCACACGCCGTCCTCCACCCGCCATCCGGTGACGGGGCGGCCGCCGCTGACGACGACGTCCTCCTGCTCGGCGGTGCCGTACCCGTAGGGCTGGTAGACGACGTTCCCCGAGTCGGCGTCGGTGAGTTCCAGGGGCTCGTCCAGCACGTGCGTGCCGCCCCTGAGCCGGACGGCGACCTCACCGGCGACGGCGCGCGCGGCGTCCCGCGCGCGGCCGAGGGTGGCGAAGGGGTGTTCCCGCGTGCCCGGGGCGGAGTCGTCCCCGTGAGGATCGACGAAGAGTTCGGTCATGGGCCTGCCATCTCCGGTAGTGTTTATGGCGTACACAAGGTGTATACCGTAGACCAAGGAGGGCGGGATGGCGCAAGGCGGGAAAGAGAATCCGGATCATGTGGTGGAGCTGCTGTGGCGCGCGCCGGAGGCGCGGCCGCGGCCGGGGCTGAGCCTCGACCGGATCGTGCGCGCGGGCGTCGAGCTGGCCGACGCCGAGGGCCTGGCCGGGCTGTCGATGCGGAAGGTGGCCGAGCGGCTGGGCTTCACCACCATGTCGCTCTACCGGCACGTGCCCGGACGCGAGCAGCTCGTCGACCTCATGTGCGACGCGGTGGCGGGCGAGACGGCGGTCACCGGGGACGCCGAAGGGGACGGCTGGCGGGCACGGCTGGAGGCGTGCGTCAGGAGCGGCTGGGAGCTGCGCCGCCGCCACCCGTGGCTGACGGAGGCACGCGGCGGCCGCCGCGTGCCCGGCCCCCACACCCTCGCGGTCTACGAGCGGATGCTGAACGCGGTCGCCGTCACCGGGCTGCCCCCCGCCGAGGTGATCGCCGTGGTCGGCCTCGTCGGCCGGTTCGTCGACTCCGAGGCGATGCTGCTCCTGGAGTCCGCCAGGGCCGAGCGGCGCAGCGGCGTCAGCGACGAGGACTGGTGGGGAGGCCGCGACGCGCTGTTCGAGCGGCTGCACGACTACCCCACGCTCACCCGGCTGTGGGAGGAGGGCGGCTTCGACCGGCCGGAGGACCCCTTCGAGTTCGGCCTCGCGCGCCTGCTGGACGGCATCGACCTGCTGATCCAGCAGCGTTACGAAACTCGTGACGAAAATGCGGGATGCGTCGTGTGCGGCACGCCGGTGGGACGCTCCGCCTCCGGGCGTCCCCGGACGTACTGCTCGTCCTCCTGCCGCCAGCGGGCCTACCGCCGGCGCAGGACCTCGTAGCCGGCGGCCGCCGCCCTCAGCGGAGGCAGGCGTCAGCGTCCACGATCTCGGCGTGCATGTTGAGCTCCATCATCCTCAGCGCCGCCTCGCCCAGGTCGGGGTGCAGGGCGGCGACGGCGTCGCGCGGCACCTGGACCTCGAAGTGCCGCACGTAGGCGTCCAGCGCGGTGTAGAGGACGCACTGCTCGGTGACCTGACCGGTCAGGACGACCCGCTCGATGCCGTTCCGCGACAGCACGTACTCCAGGGACGTGCCGTAGAACGCGCTGTGGCGGACCTTGGGCAGGAACGCACAGTCGGGCGCGGGCACGATCGGCTCCACCAGGTCCGGCCTCGCCCCCTCGCACGCCGCCGCCACCAGGTCCTCGCGCGTGGCCGAGAAGTCGCCGTGGTTGTCGTTGACGTAGACCAGCAGCGCCTCCTTCCCCTCGCCGCGGCGTACGCGGTCGATCAGGCGGCTCAACGGGCCGATCATGCCGGCCACGCTCTCGGCCAGCGGTTCGGCGTCCTCGTGCCGGTAGGGGTTCAACATGTCGATGACCACGACGGCGGTACCACCCATGATCGCCCTGTTCCCCCAGGACGCCGGACCATTCGCGCAGGTTAGACGACCTTGGTGATCCGGCACTCGATGCCCGCCGGGCCGGGCGGCGTCCGGGCCGGGGTGGAGCCGCCGAACGTCCTGGTGTCGCGGACGTCGAACGTCTGCTGCCCGATGCTCTGCCTGGTCGCGGCGTCGAGCACCTCGACGGTCACCTGGTAACGGGACGAGTCGCCTTCGATCGTGCCGTTGACCGAGACGGTCCCGGCCCCGTTGACGGTGTTCACCTGGCAGTCGACCTGGGCGTTGTAGGTCCGGCCGCCGGGCCGGGGCGGGCCCTCCCCGGTGAGCGCCGGGACGAGCGCGACCAACGCGATGAGGCTCGGCACGGCCACGGCGATGAGGAGCGCCCTCCGGTTCCTCCTGCGGCCGTCCCGCCCGTGGGGGTCGTGGGAAAGCGTCCACTCGTGCGTGGGCATGCCACCTCGCTAACTCTGTTCCGGGTGATCATAGTTGGGCGTGCAACCATGCCGTCAGGCGGGCCAGGCGCGGGTCGCGTTCGGGCGGGAGGCGGCTCAGCAGGTGGTAGCCGGTGCCGTCGGGGACGAAGCCGAACGGCGCGACGAGGCGGCCCTGCTCCAGGTCGTCGCGGGCCACGGCGTACGGCGCGATCGCGACCCCCACGCCGGCGGCCGCCGCCTGGAGGGTCAGGTAGAAGTGTTCGAGGGTCTGCTCGGTCGCGGACCTCGCCGCCGCTCCCGTGACGCGCCGCCAGTCGTCCCACGCCTCCGGACGTGACCTGGTGTGCAGCAGGGGCACCGCGCCCAGGTCGTCGGCCGTGACGCGGGACGCCAGGTCGGGGTGGCAGACCGGGCCGATCCGCTCGGGGAACAGGGGGACGCGGCTCACCCGGTCGGGGAACGGGAAGTCGTCGCGGCGGATCGCCGCGTCGATGCCGTCGCGTTCGAAGAAGACCGGTCCCCCCGCCGCCGACAGGTGGACGGTGATCTCCGGCGCGGCGGCGGCCAGGTCGGGCAGCCGGGGGATGAGCCAGCGCATCAGCAGCGTGGGCTCGCAGGACAGGGTGAGCGGCCCGGCGGGCGCGTGGCCCGAGATCTGCTGGGCGGCCGCGTCGATCTGGTCGAGCGCGTCCCTGACGACGGCGGCGAGCTGGCGGGCCTGGGGGGTGGGGTGCAGGGCCCGGGTCCGCCGTTCGAACAGCGGCGTCCCGAGCGCCTTCTCCAGCTTCCGCACCTGGCGGCTGACCGCGCCGTGGGTGAGGTGCAGCTCGCGCGCCGCCTCGGTCATGCTCGCGTGCCGGACGGTCGCCTCGAAGGGCAGCAACGTGTTCAGTGGGGGAAGCGCCGGCCATCGCATGCGTGAAGATTACTCACAGATGGCGTGAGAAGTAGTCGTTTGTCCTGCGCCTTCCCCCCCGTGGACGATTGCCGTCGTCACACCGGATCGTTCACGGGAGGTTGGTATGCCGATCGGCATCGCCGTGCTCGCCGACGACCTCACCAGCGCGGGCGACAGCGCCGCGCCGTTCCGGCGGGCGGGCCACCGGGCGCGGATCCTGCTGTCCGCCTCGGCCGGGACACCCGACGGGGTCACCGCGATCGACCTCGGCAGCCGCCTGCTGGACGAGGCGGACGCCGCCACGCGCGCCGGGGAGGCCGCGCGCCTGTTCGCCGGTTCCGAACTGCTCGTCAAGACCGTGGACTCCACCCTGCGCGGCCATGTCGCGGCGGAGGTCCACGCCGCGTGGAAGGGCTCGGGACGGCGGGCGGTCGTCGTCGCCCCGGCGTTCCCGGCGGAGGGCCGGGTGACGGTGAACGGCGTCCAGCACGTGGACGGGGTGCCGGTCCACCTGAGCGCCTACGCCCGCGATCCGGTGCATCCCGTCCGGTGCTCGGACCTGGCGCGGGTGTTCCCGGCGGCCGTGCTCGCGGAGCGGGCCGCCGACGTTCCCGCGCTGGTCGACGCCGGAGAGATGATCGTCTGCTCGGCTGCCGGCGACGCGGACCTCGATCGGCTCGTCGCCGCGGTTCCGCGTCCGGACGAGGTGCTGTGGGTGGGCTCGCCGGGGCTGGCCGCCGCGCTGGCCCGCGCGTACCCGCATCCGGACGGGGCGACGCCCGCCACTCCCCCGCCGGCGCGGCGGCTCCTGGTCGTCGCCGGGTCCGCCAACCCGGTCACCCGGCGGCAGGTGGCCGAACTCCGCGCGCTCGCCGGCGTCCCGGAGGTCGTCGTCGGCGACCCGGCCACGACGGCACGGCGACTGCGCGAGCTGTCCGCCCCCGTCCTCACCCTGCGGGCCCCCGCCGAGCGCCGCCCGCCCGACACCATCACCCGCGCGCTGGCGGCGGTCGTCTCCGACCTGGTCGAGGACGGCTTCGTCGACGCGCTCGTCCTCACCGGGGGCGCGACGGCGGTCGCGGTGCTCCGCGCCCTCGGCGTCACCGGCCTGCACCTGATCGACGAGCCCGAGCCCGGAGCGGCCCGGTGCCTCCCGCTCGAACGGCCCTACCCGTCCGTGCTGATGAAGGCGGGCGGCTTCGGTGACGACGCCATGCTCCACCGCCTGTCCCGAGTGAGGGAGTCCCTGTGAAACCGATCGCCATCACCATGGGCGACCCCTGCGGCATCGGCCCGGAGATCGTCGTCAGGGCGTGCGCCGACCCCCGGCTCACGTTGCCCGTCGTCGTCATCGGCGACGTCGGCGTCCTCCGCCGCGCCGACCGGGTCACCGGCGCGGGGCTGGAGTTCCGGCCGGTCGCGTCCGCCGGGCGGGCCGCGTACACGCCGGGCACGGTGGACGTCCTGCCCGAGAGCGACCTCCCGGCCGACCTGCCGTGGGGCGTGCTCGACGCCCGTGCGGGCGCGGCCTCGTTCCGCTACGTCCGGCGCGGCATCGAGCTCGCCCTCGCCGGGGAGGTCCGCGCCCTGGTCACCGCGCCCATCAACAAGGAGGCCCTGCGCCTGGGCGGCGTGCCCTACCCGGGGCACACCGAGATCCTGGCCGACCTGTCCGGCACCGGCGACTACGCCATGATGATGGCGAACGAGCAGCTGCGGGTCGTCCTGGTGACCGTCCACCTGTCGCTGCGCGACGCGATCGGCTCCCTCGACGTGGACCGCGAGCTCGCCATCATCCGGCTGGCCGACCGCACGCTGCGGCGCGGCGGCCTGGCGTCCCCGCGGCTGGCCGTCGCCGGTCTCAACCCGCACGCCGGGGAGAACGGCCTGTTCGGCGACGAGGACCTGCGGATCATCGCGCCGGCGGTCCGGGCGGCGCGGGCGGAGGGGATCGACGCCAGCGGCCCGTGGCCCGCCGACACGGTGTTCATGCGGGCCCGCGCCGGGGAGTTCGACGCGGTGGTCGCCCAGTACCACGACCAGGGCCTGATCCCCGTCAAGTACCTCGGGCTGGAGGACGGGGTCAACATCACGATCGGCCTGCCGTTCGTCCGCACCAGCGTCGACCACGGCACGGCCTTCGACATCGCCGGAACGGGCGCGGCCGACCACGCCGCCCTGCTCACCGCCCTGCGCCACGCCGCCGACCTGACCCGCCCCTGACCACCCGACCGGAGGACCCCCGTGGACTTCATCTTCATGCTCACCCGCGACGACCGCACGGTCACCGACTGCCTGGAGGTGGTCGACGCCGTCGCGGACCTGGGTGTCGCGCACATCGGCTTCAAGGACGTCGGCGTCGACCGCGACACGCTCGTCCGCCTGCACGCGCGGCTCCGGGACCTGGGCGTCACGACCTACCTGGAGGTCGTCAGCACCGACCGCGACCAGGCCCTGGCCTCGGTGCGGACGGCCGTGGAGCTGGGCGTGGACCGGCTGATGGGCGGCACCTGGATCGAGGAGACGCTCGGCCTGCTGCGCGGCACCCCCATCGGCTACCTGCCGTTCGCGGGCGAGCCCTCCGGCCATCCCACCCGTCTCGCCGGGAGCCCCGAACGCGTCGCCGCCGACTGCCGCGCGGCCGAGGCCGCCGGGTGCGCGGGGGTGGACCTGCTGGCCTACCGCGCCACCGACGCCGACCCCCTCGCCCTCGTCCGCGCCGCCCGCGCCGCCACGACCGGCCACCTGGTCGTCGCCGGTTCCATCACCGGCGACGACCAGATCCGCGCCCTCGCCGCGGCCGGGGCCGACGCGTTCACGATCGGCTCGGCCGCGTTCGACGGCTCCCTGCGGCCCCGCGCGGGAACGCTCCGCTCCCAGCTCGCCCCGGTGCTGGCGACCGCCGCCGAGGTCAGCTGAGCCGGGCGAAGAACGTCCGGACGTCCTCCACCAGGCCCTCCGGGTCGGCCATCGCGACCATGTGGCTCGCGCTGGCCCGGCCCGACCACTGGATGATCCGGTTGCCGCGTTCGGCGAGGCGGCGGAACAGCGGCGGGCCGCCGTGCGAGACGCCCGTGGGGACCTCGGCCTGGTCGACCGGCATGCCCGCCGCGCCCTCGTAGTAGGTCCACGAGGACGAGCCGCCGGTGCCGGTCAGCCAGTACAGCGTCGCGTTGGTGAGGAACTGGTCGAGGTCCAGGTACTCCTCCAGCGGCTTGTCGGTGCCGTGCCCCCGGTCGAACTCGCGGAAGCGCTCCACCAGGTAGGCCAGCTGGAAGACGGGCGAGTCGGCGAACGCGTGGGCGAGGGTCTGCGGGCTGCCCGCCAGGTACGGGCCGTAGCCGCTGGGGAAGTCCATCACCCCGGCCATCGCGGCCAGCTCGGCCTTCTCCTCCTCGGTGAGGCCCTCGGACTCGGCCGGGTCACCGGTGGGGAAGCCGAGGCCCGCGGTGATGTGCGCGCCGGTCACCCGGTCGGGGAAGAGGGCGGCCAGGCGCGGGGTGACCAGCGCGCCCGCGTCGTTGCCGTGCGCGCCGTACCGGTCGTAGCCCAGGCGTTCCATCAGCTCCGCCCAGGTGCGGGCGACGCGGTCGATGCTCCACGGGCGCTCGTCCGGCGGCTCGGGGAACGGCGAGAACGCGAACCCCGGCAGCGACGGCGCGACCACGTGGAACGCCGGGCCGTCGCCCCCGTGCGCGCGGGGGTCGGTGAGCGGGCCGATGACGCGCGTGAACTCGGCGATCGAGTTCGGCCAGCTGTGCGTGAGGACCAGCGGGACCGCGTCCGGCTCGGGGGAACGGACGTGCAGGAAGTGGATCGTCTGGCCGTCGATCTCGGTCGTGTACTGCGGGAGGCGGTTCAGCTCGGCCTCGTGCCGCCGCCAGTCGTAGCCGGTGCGCCAGTACTCGGCCATCCGGTGGAGGTGGTCGGTGGGGACGCCCCGGTCCCAGTCGCCGCCGGGCAGCCGCCGGGCCCATCGCGTCCGGGCCAGCCGGTCGCGCAGGTCGTCGAGGTCGGCCTGCGGGATGTCGATGCGGAACGGGGTGATCTCGGAACTCATGCTCTGACCGTACGGACCATGTAGGTCAGTTCCCGTCCTCGACTACCGGACACGGGGCACGCCCACCATGATCGTTAAAGGTCGTCCCGGCGGTGCGGCCGGACCAGCCCGGACTCGTAGGCGGCGATCACCAGCTGGGCGCGGTCGCGGGCGTGCAGCTTGGACAGCAGGTTGCCGATGTGCGTCTTGACCGTCGCGGGGCTCACCCGCAGCCGGTCGGCCAGCTCGGCGTTGGACAGCCCGCGCGCGACCAGCGTGAGGACCTCGCGTTCCCGGTCGGTCAGCCCCGCCAGGTCGGGCGCGGGCACGGCGGCCGGGACCTGGCGGGCGAACTCGGCGATCAGGCGGCGGGTGACCGACGGGGCCAGCAGCGCGTCCCCCGCCGCCACCACCCGGACCGCCTCCAGCAGGTCGGCGGGCCGGGTGTCCTTCAGCAGGAAGCCCGACGCCCCGGCGCGCAGCGCCGAGTACACGTAGGCGTCCAGGTCGAACGTCGTCAGGATCAGCACCCGCGTCGGGAGGGAGGCGCAGATCCGCCGGGTCGCCTCGATGCCGTCCATCTCCGGCATCCGCACGTCCATCAGCACGAGGTCGGGGCGGCGCTCGGCCGCCAGCGCGACGGCCTCCGCGCCCGTCCCGGCCTCGCCGACCACGGTCAGGCCGGGGGCGGTGTCCACCAGCAGGCCGAAACTGCCGCGCACCAACGCCTGGTCGTCGGCCACCAGCACACGCAGATCGCTCATGAACGCCTTTCGTAGGGGATGCGGGCCGCCACCGCGAAGCCGCCCTCGGGGCGCGGGCCCGCGGTGAACGTCCCGCCGTACATCGTCACCCGCTCGCGCATGCCGATCAGCCCGTGGCCCGGCGGGCCGGACGGCAGGACGCGGACGCCGGGCCCGTCGTCGGCGACGTCGATGCGCAGGACGCCGTCGCCGGCCTCCACCACGACCCGGCAGCGGGCCGGGGCCGCGTGCTTCACCACGTTCGTGATCGCCTCCTGGACGATGCGGTGCGCCGACACCGCGACGCCCTCGGGCAGGTCGGAGGCGTCGACGCGCAGGTCGACGCGGACCCCGGCGAGGGCGGCGCGGTCGGCCACCGCCGCCAGGCCGGACAGGCCGGGGGCCGGGGCCAGCTCGGGTTCGGCGGTGCGCAGCACGCCGAGCAGGTGGCGCATCTCGGTGAGGGCCGTACGGCTCGTCTCCTCGATCACCGCGAGGGCCTCGCGCACCTCCTCGGGGTGCTCGGCGGCCACGTGGTTGGCCACGCCCGCCTTCACCGCGATGACGCTCATGTTGTGGGCGACGACGTCGTGGAGCTCGCGGGCGATGCGCAGGCGCTCGTCGGCGGCGGCGCGTTCGGCCATCTCGCGGGCGGTGCGGCCGGCGTGGGCGCGGCGTTCGCGGACCGCGCGGCCGAACGTCCACGCCACCCCGAGCACCGCCAGCCCGAACAGCACCTCCCCGGTCCGGTCCCCGGTGTTCTCCTTGCCCATGACGCTGAGCACGCACATCGCCAGCACGCTGGTCCCGCCGATGACCGGCGTCGGCAGCCAGACGCGGCGCGGCTGCGCCAGCGCCACCGGGTAGAGCGCGAACGCCGCCCCCGCGCGGTAGTCGCCGACGTTCCCGAGCAGCGTCAGCGCCAGCACGCACAGGAACACCGGCACCGGCCGCACCCGGCGCAGCGGCAGCAGCGCCCCGGCGGCGAGCGCGGCGGTCATCGCGAGCGGGCCGCGGTGCAGGGACGCCAGCGGCGCGACGGACAGCACGTACACGCCGGCCGCCACCGCGTCCAGCGCGATCAGATGGTTCCGGTCGAGGCGTCCGGTGAGCAGGTCTCGCACGTCCCGACGGTATCCGCGGCGCGCGGCCGGGCGCCTCCGCCCCCGGTCTGACAGACCGCGCTCCGATGCGCGGGCCGGACGCGGCCGCCAGGGTGGGCCGCATGATCGAAGTACGGGAGCTGACCAAGCGGTACGGCGGCACGGCGGCGCTGGACGGACTGTCGTTCGAGGTGCGGCCGGGAACGGTGACCGGGTTCCTCGGGCCGAACGGGTCGGGCAAGTCCACCTGCATGCGGGTGCTGCTGGGGCTGGCCGCCGCCGACTCCGGCGCGGCCCTGGTCAACGGCCGCCGGTACCGGGAGCTGGAACGCCCCCTGCACGAGGTGGGGGCGCTGCTGGACGCCTCGGCCGGGCACGGCGACCGCACCGCCCGCGACCACCTGCGCTGCCTGGCGCGCACCCACGGGATCGGCGACCGGCGCGTCACCGGGCTGCTGGAACGCGTCGGGCTCGCCGGGGTCGCGCGGCGGCGGGTCGGCGGGTTCTCGCTGGGCATGCGCCAGCGGCTCGGGATCGCGGCGGCGCTGCTCGGCGATCCGGGGGTGCTGCTGCTCGACGAGCCGGTGAACGGCCTCGACCCCGACGGCATCCGGTGGATCCGGGAACTGATGCGGACGCTGGCCGCCGAGGGCCGGACCGTGCTGGTGTCCAGTCACCTGATGGGCGAGATGGCGCTGACCGCCGACCGGCTGGTCGTCGTCGGGCGGGGGCGGCTGATCGCCGACACGTCGGTGGCGGAGCTGGAGCGGCGCTTCCGGCGCGGCGTCCTGGTCCGCACGCCGCGCGGCGCCGAGCTGGCCGCCGCGCTCGCCGAGACCGGGGCCACGGTGAGCGCCGAGGACGGCGGGATCGCCGTCCACGGATCGACGGCGGAGGAGATCGGGGAGCTGGCGGCCGCGCGCGGGATCCCCCTCTACGAGGTCGCGACGCGCAGCGCGTCGCTGGAGGAGGCGTACATGGAACTGACGGCCGGCAGCGTCGCCCACCGCGCCGAGGAGGTCGCGCGATGATCCCCCTGCTGTCCGCGGAGTGGCTGAAGCTGCGCTCGGTGCGGTCGACGTGGCTGAACGCGGCCGCCGTCGTGGTGCTGCTGGCGCTGTGCGGGCTGTGGTCGTTCGCCGTCGCGGGGATCTGGGACGGCCGGCCGCCCGCCGAGCGGGCGGCGATGCGGGCCGCGCCGCCGGAGTACCCGATGTCGCTGGCGCTGCCGCTGTGCACGGGCGTGCTGGGCGTGCTGGCGATCACCGCCGAGCACGCCACCGGGATGATCCGCGTCAGCCTGGCGGCGGTGCCCCGGCGGGGACGGCTGCTGGCCGCCAAGGCGGGCGTGGTCGCGGCGGCGTCGCTGGCGGCGGGGCTGGTGGCGTTCACGGCGGCGGCGCTGCTGGGGCGGCTGATCGTGGGCGGGCGCGGGGTGGCGGAGTTCCACCGTCCGGTCGGCGAGGAGGCCCCGTGGATCGCGTCGCTGTGCCTGCTGGTGGTGGTGTCGGCGCTGGTCGGGCTCGGGCTGGGCGCGGTGCTGCGGTCCACGGCGGGCGGGGTGGCGGCGGTGACCGCGCTGCTGTTCGTGCTGCCGACGCTGGTCACCACGGTGGCGCCGGACCCGTGGAACGAGCGGATCGGCCGGCTGCTGCCGACGTCGCTGTTCGCGCAGCTCGCCGACCGGACCGGAACGATGCTGGACGACCCGCTGCCCCCGGCGGCCGCGGGCGCGCTGCTGGTCGGCTACGCCGCCGCCGCGCTGGCCGCCGGGGCGCTGGCCCTCGCCCGCCGGGACGTCTAGATCGTGTTTCAAAGCCCTGGCCCACGGCGCTCGCCCGGGGCTCGCGCCTCACCAGGTCTTGGCGAGCGCGCCATCGCTCCGCGATCTGACCTGCGGGCCCTCGCCTCCGGCTTCGGGCCCGCAGGTCAGGTAACGCGCTCGCGCGTGGCTGAGGCCCGCTTTGAAACAGGCCTAGGCCGTCTTCACCACGCCGCCGTCGATGAGGTGGTCGGAGCCGGTGACGCTGGCGGCCAGGTCCGACAGCAGGAACGTCACCAGCGCGGCCACCTCCTCCGGCTCGGCGATCCGCCCGGTGGTCATGCCCAGCGCGGCCGGGACCTGCTCCAGGAACGCCGCGTGCTCCACCCCGGCGGCCTCGGCGAGCTTGCCGCCGTAGTTGTCGGGGTCCTCCCAGATCGCGGTGCGGACCGGGCCGGGCGAGACGGTGGTGACGCGCACGCCCCGCGGCCCGAACTCCTCGGCCAGCGCCTTCCCGAACGCCGTGAGCCCCGCCTTGGCGACGTTGTAGGCGATGGGCCCGGCGCCGGGCAGGCGGGCCCCGATGGAGGAGACGTTGACGATCGCGCCCCCGCCCTCCAGCAGGGAGGGCAGGGCGGCGCGGGTGACGCGGACCGCGCTGAACAGGTTGACGTCGAAGGTGCCCCGCCAGTGCTCCTCGTCGACGGAGAGGAAGCCGCCGACCTCGACGCCGTCGCCGCCGCCGACGTTGTTGACGAGCAGGTCCAGGCCGCCCAGCGCGGCGACGGCCCGGCGCACCGCGTCGGCCGCGCCGTCCGGGGTGGCGAGGTCGGCGGCGAGGACGGTCGCGCCGGTGTCCTCGATCTCGGGGGTGACGGTGCGGGAGACGGCGGCGACGCGCACGCCCTCGGCGGTCAGGGCGCGGACGGTGGCCAGGCCGATGCCCCGGCTCGCGCCGGTGACGAGGGCGGTCTTGCCGGAGAGACGCAGGTCCATGGGGGTTCCGTTCTTTACCTAGAGGTACAAAAATGGGGCGCGCGAAGCCCCGCCGCGGCGGGCGGGCGGTATCACCCTGGGGGACGACCCCCAGGCCCCCGCGACCGATCCGAACCTCCTCCGTCGGACGTTCGGATCAGTTCGGGTCAGAGGGAGTCGAGGACGGCGTCCACCACGCGGTTCAGGCGCTCGGGCCCCTCCGCCGTCCGGGCCAGCAGCCGCATGCCGACGAGGGTGGTGAGCAGCAGGCTCCCCAGGGCGCGGGCGTCGCGCGCGGGGTCGATCTCGCCGTCGCGCTGCCCCTCCTCCACCAGCGTCCGGAACGCCTCCTCGGTGCGGTCGAACATGCGCCGCACCAGGTCGGTGGCGGCCCGGTCCACCCCGGCGCGCTCGGCGGCGGCGTTGATCGCCATGCAGCCCCGGCGGTCCGGGTCGGCCATGTCCATGTCCACCAGGAGCAGCAGCACGCCGCGCAGGCGTTCGCGGACCGGGACCGGCCGGTCGAGCAGGTCGACCAGCAGGGCGGCCTGACCGTCGCGGTACCGCTCCAGGGCCCGTTCGTACAGGCCGTGCTTGCTGCCGAACGCGTGGTAGAGCGACCCCTTGCCGATGCCGAGCGCGTCGACCAGGTCCTGCGGCGTGGTGGCGTTGTAGCCCTTGCGCCAGAAGACCTGCATCGCCCGCTCGACGGCGACGTCGGGATCGAACTGCTTCGGCCTGCCCATGCCCGGGACCCTAGCCGTTATTTGACCTGTAGGTCAAATAACGGCGGGCGGAATGACGGCGCACCGGAGGCGTTGTGATCGATATGGGTCTGCGCACGACACGGTTCTCGGTGCTCGATCGTTCCCGCACCCGGGCGGGTGAGGGGCATCCCGAGGCGCTGCGCGCGACGGTGGCGTTCGCGCGGGAGATCGAGGCGCTGGGGTACCACCGGTTCTGGGTGTCGGAGCACCACAGCGTCCCCGGCGTGGCCGGGTCCGCGCCGACGGTGCTGGCCGCCGCCGTCGCCGCCGCGACCTCGCGCCTCCGGGTCGGCACCGGCGGCGTCATGCTGCCCAACCACCGGCCGCTGGTCGTCGCCGAGCAGTTCGGCGTCCTGGAGTCGCTGTACCCGGGGCGGATCGACATGGGGCTGGGCCGGTCGGTCGGGTTCACCGGCGGCGTCCGCCGGGCGCTCGGGCACGACAGGGACGACGCCGAGGACTTCGCCGCGCAGGTCCGGGAGCTGCTCGGGTACTTCACCGGCGAGCAGCGGGCCCACCCCGGCGTCCACGCCTGGCCCGCCGAGGGGCTGCGGGTCCCGGCGTTCGTGCTGGCGACGGGCGCGGGCGCGGAACTCGCCGCCGAGCTGGGCCTTCCGCTGGTCATCGCCCCGGCGCGCGGCGTCGAGCGCATGGTCGAGGCGATCGGGCGCTACCGCGCGGCGTTCCGGGGCGACCGCCCCTACGTCGTCGTCTCCACCGGCGTCACGATCGCCGACACCACCGAACGCGCCCGCCGCCTGCTCCTGCCCGAGGCGTGGGCGAGCGCGCACACCAAGACGCACGGCGAGTTCCCGCCGCTGCTGCCGCCCGAGGAGATCGAGGCGCTGCCCCTCACCGACGTGGAGCGCCGCATGATGGAGCGTTCCCTGCACGGCCAGATCCACGGCACCGAGGACGAGGCCGCCGAGGCGCTGGAGGACCTGATCGAACGCGCCGGGGCCGACGAGATCCTCGTCCACACCAGCACCCACGACCGCGCGGCCCGGCTGGACTCCCACCGCCGCCTGGCCCGCCTGGTCGGCCTCGTCCCGCCGCTGCGCGCCGCCGGCTGAGCGGCGCGCGGCCGGTCAGCCCCGCGGCGGCGGGCCCTCGGACCAGCCGACGGACTCGTACGCCGTGTAGGAGACCAGCCGGCGGCCGCCCCCGTCCGTGTGGTCCATCCAGGTCAACAGCTGGCCGGTCGCCGGATCGACGATCAGGCGCCGGGTGACCCCGCCCCGCCCGCCGGGCACGTCCACGGCCAGCCCCGGACGGCCGAGGGGGTCGTGGACGTCCTCCGCGTAGCGCAGTCCGGGCAGCGAGGCGATCAGGCGGTACGCCGCGCCGCGCGTGCGGGGCGGCGCGGGCGTGCGCAGCAGGGCCGACACCTCCAGCAGGACCGTCTCCGCCTCGGAGGAGCCGTCCCCGCGCGGGCGGCGCCCCGCGTTCCCCTGGAGGATGGTGGTCCGGAGCGCCTGGGGGGTGGTCGGGAGCAGTTGCAGTTCCGCCAGGGTCATGGGCTTGCCCGCGCACATGAACGTGCCCTGCCCCCGCCGCCGGACGACGGGTTCCCGCCGGTCGGGCCGCGCCCGGAGGCGCGTGCCGTCGCCGGCCGGCCACTCGGTCGGGGATCCGGCCCGCTGCCACGCGGCCCGGTCGTCGGACGTGACCGGGCCCGCGCCGAAGTCCCGGCTGGAGGACACCGTGCCGTCCTCGGGGCTCCGCACCGGCGTCCACGACTCGCCGACGCCGCGCCGCTCGATGACGTACCGCTCGCCGTCCGCGCCGCGCACCCGGTACTGCCGCCCCGTCCGGAAGCGCTGGTGCCAGAACGCGCCGGACCGCACCGGTTCCCGTTCGGCGCGCTCGGCCACCGCGATCAGGAGCCGCCGGGGCGAGGGCGGCTGCGCGGGCCGGGTCCCCCGCATCTCGTTGAGGACCGGCGCCACCGCCACCGCGGCCGCCGCGCCGGCCACGGCCATCGCGCCGAGGGCGAGGGAGGAGCGTCGGCCCCGGCGGGCGCGCGGCCGGACGTCGGCGGCCGAACGCGACCGCCGCGCCTCGGTCGTCTCATCCATGGTCGGGCTCCTTGCCGAATGCGCCGCGCGGCTTCCTGAGTGCCCCGTCCCTTCACGAACGAACGGTCCCGCCCGGTTCCCGGGCCGTGGCGTCCTCCTTGCGGCCCGCCCGGTCCGGACGGTGGGCGGCGCCGCGTCGCGTGGCCGGAGGGCGGGCCGGGTCCCGGTATCGGCGCTTCGGCCCGACGCGTACCGCTGGGACCAGTATGGGCGGGAAGGCCGCCGAGATCCGCCCGATCACCACACTCGGTCGGACCCCGGTGACGCACCGGCCCGCGCCGGCCCGCGCCGAAGGGGAGGGGCCGCGGGGTAAAGGGCGGTCGATGCGCGCGTCCCGGGTGGTCATCGGACGGCGTGGCGAGGGGCGCGGGCGGGCGGCGCGACCAGCATGGGTGCGATGTTGGTGCGGACCCTCCTCTCCCTGCTGCTGACGACGCCGACCGCACCCGTCCCGCTCGTCCGGACGCCGGTGCCGGGGGTGACGTTCCGGACCTTCACGATCGCGACGCCGCGCGGACCGGCGTCGGGGGCGATGCTGGAGGTCACGGCCGCGCGGGTCGGGCCGCTGCGCCCGGCCGCGGTCGCCGAGCGCCGGACCGTCTCGGCCATGGTGACCGCCACGGGCGCGCTCGCGGGCGTCAACGGCGACTTCTTCGACACCGGCGCCGGGCGCCGCGAGCCGCCCCCGACCGGCTCGGCGGTCGGCCCCGAGATCGACGCCGGACGCCCGCGCAAGGCCGCCGTCCCGGTGGGCCAGCGGTTCGGCCCGCCGCTGCCCCCCGGCGGGGACGGCACGACCGCGATCGGCGTCGACACCCGGGGGCGCGGGCGGGTGGCCCCGGTGCGGCTGGCCGGCGCGGTGACCACCGGGCGGCGCCGCATCCCGGTCGCCGGGCTCAACCAGTACGCCCTGCCGGTCGGCGGCGTCGGCGTCTACACCCCCGCGTGGGGGTCGGCGTCCCGCGCCCGCGCCGTCTGCGGCACCGACGCCCGCCGCGACGCGCCCTGCTCCCGCGACGTCGCCGAGGTCCACGTCCGGGGCGGCGTCGTGTCCGGCCGGGGCGGGTCCGGCGGCGTTCCGCGGGACGGGGTCGTGCTGGTCGGGCGCGAACGCGGGGCCGCCGCCCTGCGCGGCCTGCGCCCGGGGCGGCGGGTGAGCGTCCGGTACCGGGCGGCCGGGCCCGTGCGGTTCCGGTTCGCGGTCGGCGGGCTGCCGATCCTCCGCGCGGGCGGTCCCGTTCCGGGGCTCGGCCGCAAGGCCCACCACCCCCGCACGGCCGCCGGGGTGAGCCGGAACGGGCGGCGGATGTTCCTGGTGGTCGTCAACGGCCGGTCCCGGCACGACGCGGGGCTCTCGCTCGCCGGGCTGGCCGTGCTGCTGCGGTACTTCGGGGCCGCCGACGCCGTGAGCCTGGACGGCGGCGGCTCCTCGGTCCTGGTCACGCGCTTTCCCGACGAGGCCGGGGCGACCGTCCGCACCCTCCCCTCCGACGGGCGGGAACGGGCGGTCGCCAACGGCCTCGGCGTCTTCTAGCGCACCGTGCGGAAGAACTCCCGGAGGTCGCCCACCAGCAGGTCGGGGGCGTCGTGCGCGGACCAGTGGCTCCCGCGGTCGAACTCGCTCCAGTGGACGATGTTCGCGTGGTCGCGCTCGGCGAAGCGCCGCAGCGGCCGGAAGTCGTAGGCGAACGACGCCAGCCCGATCGGGAACGACGTCGGCCCGGTCGCCTTCGGCTCGCGGTGGTTCTCGTAGTAGAAGCGCGCCGACGACGCGGACGTGTTCGTCAGCCAGTAGATCGTGGCGTTGGTGAGGATGATCTCCGGGTCCAGTCCGCCCAGGAGCTGCCCGATCCAGGCGAGCTGGCCGGAGGGCGAGTCGGCCAGCGCGTGCGCGAGGGTCTGCGGCTGCGCCTGCTGGGCGCGGTCGTGGATGGCGTGCTCGACGAACCCCTGGAGGAAGCCCAGGTACTCCATCTCCTCCGGCTTCATCCCCTCGAACTCGGCCGGGTCGCCGCTCGGGAACGAGAAGATCTGGTTGACGTGCACGCCGATCACCTCGGCGGGGTGGCGGCGGCCCTGCTCGGGCGCGACGATCGCGCCCGCGTCGTTGCCGTGCACGCCGTACCGCTCGTAGCCGAGCCGCCGCATCAGCTCCGACCAGGCGTCGGCGGTGCGGGCCGCGCCCCAGCCCCGGGTGCGGGTGGGGCCGGAGAACCCGAAGCCGGGCAGCGACGGGATGACGACGTGGAACGCGTCGGCCGGGTCCTCGGGCTCGGTGAGCGGGCCGACCAGGTCCAGGTACTCGACGAACGTGTTCGGCCAGCCGTGGGTGAGGATCAGCGGCGTGGCGTTCTCGTGCGGGGAGCGGACGTGCACGAAGTGGATCGTCTGGCCGTCGATCTCCGTGGTGAACTGCGGGTGGGCGTTGAGACGCTCCTCGACGGCCCGCCAGTCGAACTCGCGCCAGCGCGCCACCAGGTCGCGCACGAACGAGCCGGGCACCCCGTACTCCCAGCCGGGCTGGACCGGCCCCTTCTGGACGCCGTCGGTGACCTCGGACTCGGGCAGCTCGTCGGCGAAGCGGGTGCGCTCCAGACGGCTCTTCAGGTCGTCGAGGTCCGCCTGGGGGATCTCGATGCGGAACGGCTGGATCTCAGACATGTGCGGCCCTTCGTCGTTCGTTGTGCCTCTATTCTAACAGAACGAAGCATTCCGTTCCAGTATTGAAAGGCGGAGAACGGAACGCGGGGGCGCCGAACGAGGGGGGGGCGGAGTCCGTGGCGCGGCCACAGGTCGCGGGTCCGGCTTTGTCTACCAGTGAGTAGTTTGTCGCCGCTCCCGGCGGTTACGTTCGGGGGATGCGGCGACTCGGGCTTGTGATGCTGGCGGCGGTCCTGGTGCTGGCCGGGTGCAGTGACACCGGGCGGCAGGGCCGGGAGGGCGGCGGGAAGACCGGCGGGAAGCGGCCCGCGACCGTCGCCGGGATCCCGACCTCGACCGGCACGCACAAGCAGAAACTGGACGTGGACACGCCGGGGCACCGCGAGTACCTGATCCACGTCCCGCCGAAGCTGACGAAGGGCGGATGGCGGGGCGGCAGGCCCGCCGAGCGGCTGCCGGTGGTGATCGCGCTGCACGGCGGGCTGTCGAACATGGACGGGATGCGCAAGCTGACCGGGTTCGACGCGCTCGCCGACGACAAGGGGTTCCTGGCCGTCTACCCGGACGGGTTCATGACCACCTGGAACGCTGGGGACTGCTGCGGCCCGGCCAAGGCCGGCAAGATCAAGGACGTCGACTTCCTGAGCAGGCTCATCGACAGGCTGACCGACGCCGGGCTGGCCGACCCCCGGCGCGTGTACGTGACCGGGTTCTCCAACGGCGCGGGCATGGCCTACCGGGTGGCGTGCGAGGCCGCCGGCAGGGTCGCCGCGATCGGGGTGGTGGAGGGCGCGCTGGTCACGCCGTGCTCGCCGGAGCGGCCCGTGTCCGCGATGATCTTCCATGGGACCGCCGACCGGAACGTGCCCTTCCACGGCGGCGGCGAGCGCGACTTCAACGACAAGCGGCCGTTCCCGCCGGTGTCGCGGGCCGTGGACTTCTGGCGGAAGAAGGCGGGGTTGCCCGAGCCGCGCCGGAACGTGCGGGCCCTGGGCGCGGACGGCGCGGAGTGCTCGGCCACCGGCAAGGGCGCCGCGGGGGCCGAGGTGGTCTTCTGCAGGATCGAGGGTGGCACGCACCGCTGGCCGGACGGGGCGAGCGAGGCGCTGTGGTCGTTCTTCGCGGCCCACCCCGCCCCCCGCCAGTAACATGAATAGCTTTCATATTGCGGGCGCTTTGTGGCAGTGTGGCCCGCATGAACCTCCGGGAGCGATACGACGCCGCCACCGCCGCCCTTGAGGCCCCGTTCGCGGTCGTCGACCTGGCGGCCTTCCGCGCCAACGCCGCCGACCTCGTCCGCCGCGCCGGTGGCAAGCCCATCCGGGTCGCCAGCAAGTCCGTGCGGTGCCGCGCCCTCCTGGAGGAGGTCCTCGCGACAGACGGGTTCGCCGGGATCATGGCGTTCACGCTGCCCGAGGCGCTGTGGCTGGCCGAGCGGCGCACCGGCGACGACATCCTGGTCGCCTACCCCACCACCGACCGCACCGCGATCGCGGAACTGGCCGCCGACGAGCACGCCGCGGCCACGGTCACCCTCATGGTCGACTGCGCCGACCACCTCGACCTGATCGAGCAGGCCGCCGCCGGCGGCCACCCGGTCCGCGTGTGCGTCGACATCGACGCCTCCTACCGGCTGCTCGGCGGCAAGGTCAGCCTCGGCCCGCGCCGCTCCCCCCTGCACACCCCCGAGCAGGTGCGGGCGTTCGCCCAGCGGGTGCTGAAGCGGCCCTCCCTCCGGCTGGTCGGGCTGATGGCCTACGAGGGCCAGATCGCGGGCGTCGGCGACCAGCCGCCCGGCAAGCCGCTCATGGGCCGGGCGATCAGGGCGATGCAGCAGCGTTCCCGCCTGGAGCTGGCCCGCCGCCGCGCCGCCATCGTCGCGGCCGTGCGCGAGCTGACCGACCTGGAGTTCGTCAACGGCGGCGGCACCGGATCGGTCGAGACGACCGTCGCCGAACGCGCCGTCACCGAGGTCGCCGCCGGATCCGGCCTCTACCAGCCGCACCTGTTCGACCACTACTCCAACTTCACCGGCCGCCCCGCCGCCCTGTTCGCCCTGCCGGTCGTGCGCCGCCCCGGCCCCGGCGTCGTCACCTGCCTCGGCGGCGGCTACCTGGCCTCCGGCCCCGCCGACGAGATCCGCCTCCCCCGGCCCTACCTGCCGACCGGCCTGTCCTACAGCGGCACCGAGGGCGCGGGCGAGGTCCAGACCCCGCTGCTGGGCCGCGCCGCCGACACGCTGCGGATCGGCGACCGCGTCTGGTTCCGCCACACCAAGGCGGGCGAGCTGTGCGAGCGCTTCGCCGCCCTCCACCTGATCGACGGCGACCGGGTCGTCCGCACCGTCCCCACCTACCGCGGTGAGGGCCGGACTTTCCTGTAACGCTCCAGCGGCCGCACCGGATACGTTGGCTCGTATGAGCGACGCTCCCGTGATCAGTGTTCGGGGCGAGGCCCTGCTGGAGGTCGAGCCGGAGATCGCCCGGCTGTCGGTGCAGGTGCAGTCCCAGGAACGCGACCGGCGCACCGCGCTGGACCGGCTCGTCGAGCGCAACCAGCAGGCCCTCGACCTGGTCAAGTCCTACGGCGAGGCCGTGGAGAAGCTGGAGACCGGCGGCCTGTCGATCACGCCGCTGGTCAAGTACCGGCGGCGCGAGGGCGACATCCGCGCCTACCAGGGCACCGTGTGGATCAGGATCGTGGTGCGGGACTTCACCGTGCTCGGCGAGCTGGTCACCCGCCTCGGCGACCTGGAACGCACCGCCGTGCACGGCCCCTCGTGGGAGCTGCGCCGCGACAGCCCCGTGCACGCCGAGGCCGCCCGGCAGGCCGCGCAGGAGGCCGTCGCCCGGGCCCGCAGCTACGCCGACGCCCTCGGCTGCCGCATCACCGGGCTGGTCCACCTCGCCGACGAGAACCTCGGCCGGGGACCCGAGCCGTTCGACGCCGCGCCCGTCGCCTATGCCGCGTCGGCGGGCGTCATGATGGCCGCCGAGGAGGAACCGCCGTCGCTGGACCTGGAGCCGGAGACCCAGACCGTGCGGGCCGCCGTCGAGGCCCGGTTCACCGCCACCGCCCCGGACCTCGGCCGGCCATGACGGTGCCCGACCCCTGCGCCGAACGCGGCCCCGTCTCCCACGACCACGGCCACGACCTGGACGTCTTCCTGACCGGCCAGGTCTTCATGGACATGATCTTCACCGGGCTGCCGGGGCTGCCGCCGCCCGGCACCGAGCTGGTCACCGACGGCCTCGGCTCCGCGCCCGGCGGCGTCGCCAACATCGCCGTGGCCATGAGCCGCCTCGGGCTGCGCACCGGGCTGTCGGCGACGTTCGGCGACGACCTGTTCGGGGCCTACCTGTGGCGGACGCTCGCCGAGCAGGAGGCCGTCGACCTCACCTGGTCCCGGCGGGTGCCCGGCTGGTCGTCGCCGGTCACCGTGTCGCTCGCCTACGCCGCCGACCGCAGCATGGTCACCTACACGCGCCCGCCGCACGGGGAGCACCCCGTGCTCGCCCCGCCACGCGCCGCCACCTGCTTCGTCGACATCGACCGCCCCGTCCCCGCCTGGGCCCTGACGCTGCGGGACAAGGGCGCGCTGGTCTTCGCCGACCTCGGCTGGGACCCCACCGAGACCTGGTCCAGCGAGGTGCTGGACCGCCTGGCGCACGTGGACGTCTTCCTGCCCAACGCCGTCGAGGCCATGGCCTACACGCGCACCGCCTCCCCGGACGAGGCCCTGGACGCGCTGGCCGAACGCGTCCCCGTGGTCGTCGTCAAGCAGGGCGCGCGCGGGGCCATCGCCGTGGACTCCACCACCGGGGAACGCGCCTCGGCCGCCGCCCTGCCCGTCGAGGCGCTCGACCCGACCGGGGCCGGGGACGTGTTCGCCGCCGGGTTCGTGTTCGGCACCCTGGCCCGCTGGCCCCTCCACCAGCGGCTCCGCTTCGCCAACCTCGTCGCCGGACTGTCGGTGCGGCACTACAGCGGGTCGCTCGGCGCGCCCTGCTGGTCGGAGATCGCCGCGTTCGGCGAGTCGACCGAGGTCCCGCCCGAGGTGCTGGCCGAGTACGCGTTCGTCGTGCCGTTCATCCCCGAGACCGAACTGGCGCGCGGCACCGAGTCGGTCGCCCGCGCCGAGCCCACCCTGCGCTGAGGAGCTCCCTTGAAGATCGCGATCATCGGAGCGGGCAGCGGGTACATGCCCGGCGTCATCCGGGGTGTCCTGCACCGCGCCGCCGACCTCGCCGGAACCGAACTGGCCTGCCACGACATCGACGCCGCGCACCTGGAGGTCATGACCCGGCTGGCCACGCGCATGTTCGCCGCGCGCGGAGCCGACGTCTCGGTGAGCGTCCACCACGACCTCAAGTCGGCGGTGAGCGGCGCGGACTTCGTGTTCACCACCTTCCGGCCCGGCGGCCTGGCGGCCCGGCACCTCGACGAGTCGATCCCGCTCGGGCACGGCGTCGCCGGGCAGGAGACCGCGGGCCCCGGCGGGTTCCTGATGGCGCTGCGGTCGGTCCCCGTCCTGCTGGAGGTCGCCGAACACGCCGGGGACGCCTGGATCGTCAACTACACCAACCCCACCAACATCGTCACCGACGCCGTCACCCGCCACACCGGCGCCCGCGTCATCGGACTGTGCGACCAGAACATCGGCGACACCGAGATGTGGGCCGAGCTGCTGGACCTGCCGTTCGACCGCCTGGAGGCCGACTGGACCGGCCTCAACCACGCCACCTGGTGCGAACGCCTCCGCCTCGACGGCCGCGAACTCGACCTCCCCCGCCTCCTGGGCGACCTGGAGATCCCCGGCGGCGGCGCCACCCCCTGGCGCGACCCCGCCCGCATGGCCGAGCTCGCCAAGGCCCTCGGCTTCCTGCCCAACTCCTACGCCAAGTACTACTTCTTCCACGACGAGGTCGTCGCCGAGCTCCGCGCCAAGGGCACCACCCGCGCCCAGGACATCCAGGCCATGCTGCCCGCCTACTACGAGCAGGTCACCGCCGAGTCGTTCCGGGACGACCCCGACCCCAGCCGGGAACGCGGCGGCGGCGAGCACGGCGAGTTCGCCGTCGACGTCATCTGCGCCGTCGCCCGCGACGAGGGCCGCCGCATGATCGTCAACACCCGCAACAACGGCGCGATCGCCTCCCTGGACCCCGACGCGATCGTCGAGGTCCCCGCGATCGTCGGCCGCTCCGGCCCCGTCCCGCTCACCATGGGCGAGCTCCCCCGCCCCGTACGCGGTCTCACCCGCGCCATCCACGAGTACGAGCGCCTCGCCGCCGACGCCGCGGTCACCGGCTCCCGCCGCACCGCCCTCCAGGCGCTGATGGCGCACCCGTTCGTCCGCTCCAAGCACACCGCCGAGAAGATCCTGGACGAGGGCCTGGCCGCCCACCGCGCCCACCTGCCCCAGTTCGGCTGATCCGACGATCCGGCGAAGGAGGATTCTCGGATCAGGCGCCGGGGATCCGGGGGTCGTCCCCCAGAGGGCGGTACTGAACGAGGAGGGAACGCCGGCCGTACCAACCGACGTGACGGCACCCTGCTCCTACCGCCTCGACCTCGGCGTCTACGCCCTCGGCGCGCTCCCCGGCCCCGAGGCCGCGGTGCTGCGCGCCCACCTGGCCGGCTGCCCGGACTGCCGCGCCGAGCTGGAGGGGTTCCGGCGCGTCACCGCCCTGGTCCGGACAGCACGAAGCGCCGGTCCCCGTCCGAGGACCGGCGCTCCGACCAGGCTCATCGGCGCCTGCGCCGCAAGAGGACCAGCGCCGTGAGCGCCACCACCGCCACGGCGCCCGCCACCACCACGCGCTGGTCGAGCTGACCGGGGCCGCCGTCCCCGTCCGGCACCGTCACCATCGACCGGACCGTCCGCACGACCTGGTCGGCCTCCTCTTTCAGCCGTTCCTTGCCGCGGTCGACCACGTTGCGGGGGTTGACCCGGTCGGCGAGTTCGTCGATCGTGCGCGCCAGCTCCTGGCGAGTGCGCTCGATCTCCCGCTCCAGCGCCTCCGGATCACGGGACCTGTCAGCCATTCGAACTTCC
Source organism: Actinomadura kijaniata NBRC 14229 (assembly GCF_001552175.1). Classification (GTDB taxonomy): domain Bacteria; phylum Actinomycetota; class Actinomycetes; order Streptosporangiales; family Streptosporangiaceae; genus Spirillospora; species Spirillospora kijaniata. The sequence continues at coordinate 24,490 of NZ_BCQR01000044.1, read as the reverse complement.
TTGTCGCTCAGCGCCGCATGATCCGCACCAGTGTGGCAGGTCTCGGCGGCGAACGCCCGCGCCACCCCAGCCGGTACGGTGGACACCGACCACCGGAACGAAAGGCGGAACTGGTGTCCGAGCGACTGGAGCCCGGCGACATCGCCCCGGAATTCGAGCTTCCCGACGCCGACGGCAACCCCGTCTCCCTGGCGTCCCTGCGCGGCAAACGGGTGATCCTCTACTTCTACCCGGCGGCGCTGACGCCCGGCTGCACCAAGGAGTCGGTCGACTTCCAGAGCAGCCTGCCCGACCTGGAACCGCACGGCGTCACGGTGGTCGGCGTCTCCCCTGACAAGCCCGAGAAGCTGGCCAGGTTCCGTGACAAGGAGGGCTTGACCTTCCCGCTGCTGTCCGACCCCGACGCCAAGATCCTCCAGGCGTACGGCGCCTACGGCGAGAAGAAGCTGTACGGCAAGGTCGTGGTGGGCGTCATCCGCTCGACGTTCATCATCGACGCCGAGGGCAGGGTCGAGAAGGCGTACTACAACGTGAAGGCCACCGGCCACGTCGAGCGCCTCCGCCGCGACCTGTCCCTGTGACCTGACGGCCCTCTGGCCGGAACCGGCCCGCCCCGACCCCGGGGCGGGCCGTTTCGCGTCGTGCGGCCGGGACCTTCAGCGGAAGGAGCGGCGGTAGGCGGCCGGGGTGGTGCGCAGGGCGGTGTGGAAGCGGCGGCGGAGGTTGACCGCCGAGGAGAGGCCGACGCGGGTGGCGATGGTCTCCACGGGCAGGTCGGTCTCCTCCAGCAGGGCGCGGGTGGCGGCCAGGCGGCGTTCCAGCAGCCAGCGGGCGGGTGGGACGCCGAGCTGCTCGGTGAACTGGCGGGTCAGGGTGCGGCGGGAGACGCCCGAGTAGGCGGCCATGTCCTCCACGGTGATCGGGTCGGCCAGGCGCGACAGCAGCCATTCGAGCAGGGGAGCCAGGGAGTCCGGCATCGGGCCGGTGGTGGGGAGCGGAGGGTACTGGCGCTGGCAGCCCTCGCGGTGCGGACCGGCGGCGAGCTGGCGGCCGACGCGCATGGCGTGGGCCGCGCCGTGCTCCTGGAGGACCTGGTGGAGGCAGAGGTCGAGGGTGGCGGCCGAGGCCCCGGCGGTGGCGACGTCGCCGTGGTCGACGTAGATGACGGTGTCGTCGGGGATGACGCGGGGGTGGCGGGCGGCGAGCTCGCCGGAGAGCTCCCAGTGGACGGAGGCGCGGCGGCCGTCCAGCAGGCCCAGGGCGGCGGGGATGAAGATCCCGGCGCAGACGGCGACGATGCGGGCGCCCCGGGCGTGGGCCCGGGACACCGCGCGGAGCACGGCGGGCGAGGGGGCGAGGGTCCAGCCCGCGACGAGCACGGTGTCGGCGTCGTCGAGGGCTTCCAGGCCGCTGTCCACCCGGACGGGGGCGCCGAGGGTGGTGGGCAGGGAACCGGGGCGTTCGGCGCACAGGCCGAAGCTGTAGTGCTGGGGGATGTCGGGGCCGTGGTAGCCGAAGACGGCCGAGGCGGAGGTGACCGGGTAGAACTCCTGGTTCTCGGCGACCAGGGCGACCACGCGATGCGGGGCGGAAGGCGCGGGGGGCACCGGCGGGCAGTCCACGGGCATGACCCAAATGTACTCAATGATGTCTTTTGGGACACCGGCGCTCTGATCTGGAAAAACCCAGAATCGGAGCCCATGTGGACGAGGAGCTTCACCCTCTACTTCGGGGCCCGCACGATCTCGCTGCTCGGCGACGCGATGATGCCCGTCGCCTCGGCGCTGGCGATCGGCAGAGTCTACGGGATCGCGGGCGTCGGCTACGTGCTGGCGCTCTGGACCACGTCGGCCGTGCTGGTCATGGTGTTCGGCGGGGTCGTCGCCGACCGGATCGGCGCCCGGCGCCTGATGATCGGCGCGGACGCGGTCCGGGTCGTCACCCAGGGGGTCGTGGCCGTCGCGTTCCTGGACGGCACCCCGCCGTACGCCCTGCTGCTGGCGATGGCGTGCCTGTCGGGGGTGGCCGCCGGGGTGTTCGAACCGTGCGTCAACGGCATGGTCCCCCTGGTCGCCCGGGATCCGCAGCGGGCCAACGCGACGCTGAAGATCGCCGAGGCGGTCACCCAGCTCACCGGCCCCGCCCTGGCCGGGGTCCTCATCGTCGCCGCCGGACCGGTCGTCGTCTACACGTTGGACGCCGCGACGTTCCTGGTCAGCGGGGTGTGCCTGCTGCTGGTCCGGGTCGCCGTCCCCCGGCCGGAGCCCTCCGACACGCTGAGCGACCTGCGCCGGGGCTGGCAGGAGTTCAGGGCCCGGAGCTGGATGTGGTCGGTCATCCTGGTCTGGGTGTTCTGGGGCGTCCTCGTGATCGGGCCGTCCGTGCCGCTGTCGTCGCAGGTCATCGGGGCCGACTACGGCTGGGTGATGGCGGCGCTCGGCCTCGGCACCGTGCTCGGCGGGCTGGTGGCGATCAGGGTCAGGCCGCGCAGGCCGCTGGCGGCCGGGGCGGTGGCGCTGAGCGGGTACGTGGCGGTGCCGCTGACGGTCGCGCTCGGCCTGCCGCTGCCGCCGCTGATGGCCGGGCACCTGCTCGGGGGCTGCGCGCTGGCGTTCTGGTCGGTGATGTGGTCGACCAGCGTGCAGACGCAGATCCCGCCGGACGTGGTGAACCGGGTCAACGCCTACCAGGTGGCCGGTTCGGTCGCGGGCATGGCGGTCGGGCAGGCACTGGCCGGCCCGGCCACCACGCTGGTCGAACCACGCACCTTCATGCTGGGCTCGGCCCTGGTGACGGCCGGCGTGGCGACGGCCCTCCTACTGATCAAACCGGTCCGGCGACTGGACCGCGACCCAGCCCCGGAAACCCCCGGAACGGAGCTCCCCCCGACCGGGCCGGTTGGTGTGGTGCGGACGGGGGGAGTCGAACCCCCACGGTGTTTCCACCAATAGGACCTAAACCTATCGCGTATGCCGATTTCGCCACGTCCGCGCGTCTCGTCCAGGTTCTCTGGATATCGGAGACCGAGATCAGCTTAGCGTCCCCGTCCGGGTCGGCGGGATCGGCTTTCCCCGTGGCAAGGGGGTTGTGGGCCGTGTCGCCACTATGTGAAAACCGGTCTCGCCCGGGGGCTCTACAGGGCGGGGGCGGCGGCTTACGCTGGATGGGTCCGCTCGAAGAGGGGGGCGGAGCGCAGGGCACCGGTAACTGACGCAGGTGGGGCCACGGTGAACGACGCGTTCACTCATCGCGTGCTGTCGTACAGGGGAATGGACGAGTTCCTGGGTGCGGCCGTGCCGTTTCTGTCCGGTGGCGTGGCCGAGGGGGACCATGTGGTCGCCGTGGCCAAGCTCGCGAACCGGACGCTGCTCCAGGAGGCGCTCGGGGACGCGGCCGAGAAGGTCGAGTTCGTGGACGCCGTGGAGTGGTACGACCATCCCGCGCGGCGGCTGGCCGACTGCCTGACCGACGCCGAGCGGGCGCAGCGGGAGGGCCGGCGGCTGCGGGTCCTGGGCGATCCCGGCGAGTGGGCCCGGCGGGACCCCGCCGAGGTGGTGGAGTGGCAGCGGATCGAGGCGCTGTCGAACGTGGCGTTGCGGGGCACCGGCGCGTTCGTGCTGTGCCCGTACGCGCGGTCGCTGCCCAGCGGGGTCGTCGCGGCGGGACGCAGGACGCATCCGGAGACCGTCGCCGGGGCGGCGAACCCGTCGTATGTCGATCCGTGGGAGTTCAGCCGGCGGTGTGACAGCGGGCCGTTGCCGGAGCCTCCGGAGGACGCCGAGGTCATGCCGATCGAGACGCCCGACCTGTACTGGCTGCGGATGTACGTCGGCTACCACGCGAAGGCGTGGGGGATGCCCGAGGACGACGTGCAGCGCCTGCTGGTGGCGGTCACCGAGGTCATGACCAACGCCGTGCGGCACGGCAAGCCGCCGTACGAGCTGCGGATGTGGGTGGACGGCGGTGACGTGGTCACCGAGGTCACCGACGGCGGGAGGTGGGCGGACGGGGCGTCGTTCGGGCTGCTGCCGCCACGTCCGGCGGGGCGGTTCGGGTTGTGGGCGGTCCGGTTGCTGTGCTCGGCGTTGCAGATCCGTACGGGTGACGACGGTTCGACCGTGCGGCTGCGGCTCCGGCTGCCCGCGGTGCCCGCCGTTCCGGTGAACACAGGGTGAGGGACTCCATGCGTTGGGCTTCCAATTCATCGCGCGCGGCGTACTCTGGTCGGACCCGCACCCACGTTGATGGGCACGACATGGAACCCACCTGGTTCGACAAGCGGCCGGTCGGCGAGGTCCGCCCCGGAGACCACGCCTGGCTGGCCTATGGCACTCCCGAGGAGCGCGACCGTGTGATCGGGGCGTTCGTGGCGGACGCGTTGCGCACCGAGGAGAAGGTCGTCTACGTCACCGACGCGCCGCCGGAACGGCTGCCCGGTCTGACCGGTCCCCGCACCAGGCTGGACCTGTGCACCTACACCGCGTCGGGGCAGTTGCGCGTGATCCCGCGTTCGCGGGCGTGCCTGGACGGCGGTGGCCGGTTCGATCCCCAGCGGATGCTGGAGACGCTGAACACCGAGGTCGAACGGGCCTTCGACGAGGGGTTCCGCGCGGTGCGGCTGACCACCGACCACAGCTGGCTGATGCGCGAGCCCGGACGGCCGGACCTGCACCGGGTGCTGGGATGTGAGCACCAGGTGGGCGACGCGGTCTCGCCGAGCACCATGGCGATGGCGATCTGCCAGGTGGACCGCAGGCTGTGCCCGCCCGACCAGCTGGCGGCCCTGCGCGACACGCACGAGGTCCTGGTGGAAGTGAACCCCGAGTTCGACGACGGCATCCTGCGCATCACCCGCACCTTCGAGCCGCACGGCCTGCGGATCGAGGGCGAGCTGGACGCGGCGCGGCACTCGGTGTTCGCCCAGCAGCTGTCGCTGGTGGCCCACGGGCGGCGCCGCGTCCACCTGGACTTCTCCCGGCTGGGCTTCATCGACCTCGGCACGCTGAACCTTCTGGCCGAGCACGCCACCGGGCTGGACGAGCGGGACGCGCTGGTGCTGGACAACCTCCCGCCGGATGTGGAGAACGTGATCGAGATGGTGGGCTGGCACCGTCTGCCCGGACTGGCGCGCGGCCGGAGCGGCGCGGCGGACGGCCCCTTCCCCGGACCGGAGGGCGTGGCCTGATGGCGTTGAGACGACACGGCCTGGAGCACAGGGCGTTCCTGTACAGCGGTGTCGAGAACTTCCTGAGCACCACGGTGCCGTTCCTGATCAAGGGGTTGGAGGCCGACGACGCCGTGGTCGCGGTGGTGCGCAGGCCGAACCTCGACGCGTTGCGCGACGTGCTGGGCTCCGACGGCGACGTCGGCTTCTACGACTCCGCCGAGTTCTACGACCATCCGGTGCGGACGTTGAAGCGTTACCTGGAGCTGGTCGACAGCATGCGGCCCCGGCGGGTGGTGGCGCTGGCCGAGCCGGTGTGGCACTGGACCGACCAGCGGCAGACGCTGGAGTGGGCGCGCTACGAGTCGTTGATCAACGAGGTGTTCGCGGATTCGGGGGCGCGGGCGTTGTGCCCCTATGACCGCAACGGGCTGTCGTCGGCGGTGCTCGACTTCGCGCGCCACACCCATCCGGTGCTGTTCGACGGGCGGATCGACCACGAGAACGACCGGTACATGGATCCGCAGGTGTTCGGCGCGGGCTGCGACGTGGGACGCCGGTTCGAGGTGCGTCCGGACACGGCGGAGTACATGGCGTTCCACGACGAGGACCTGCATCCGCTGCGGGTGTTCGTGGGCAAGCACGCCGAGGCGCACGGGCTGGACCGGCAGCAGGCGCAGAACCTGGTGACCGCCGCGAACGAGGTCGCCGCCAACGCGTTGCAGCACGGTGTCCCGCCGATGGGGGTGTGGGTGTGGCGGGACGGCGACGAGCTGGTCTGCGAGGTGGGCGACAACGGGTTCTGGCAGCCGAGTCCGCTGATCGGGTTCATCCCGCCCGAGTCGGCGCGGGAGCGCGGGTTCGGGTTGTGGACGGTCCGGTTGCTGGTGGACCTGATGGAGCTGCGGGCCGGTTGGGACGGAACGTTCGTGCGCCTGCACGTGTCCCGCTGATCCCGTGATGACGGGGGCCGGGCACGCCGTGGGCCGTCCGGGCGGATGAGGCCGTGATGGACGACCTGCTGGAGTCGCTGTGGTCAGTGGAGCGGCCGGTGAGCGAGCTGCGCCCCGGCGATCACGCGTGGCTGTGCTACGAGACGCCTGAGGAGCAGTCCCTGGTCACGGTTCCGTTCGTGGACGAGGGGCTGGCACTCGGGCATCGGGTGATCTGCCTGGCCGAGCGGGTCGGCGGGCCCGTTCCGGGGCTGGGGTGGCCGCCGGCCGGGGGCCCGGCGCCGAGGGTGGTCGCGCTGGCGGACCTGCCGGGTCCGGTGGGACCGGCGGTGGCGCTGGAGGCCCTCGCCAAGGAGATCATGCTGGCGGAGGAGCAGGGCTGCCCGGTGGTGCGGGTGACGGCCGACATGACGTGGGCGTTGCGCGCGCCGGGCGGGCTGGAGGAGCTGCTGGCGTGTGAACGGCAGCTGGAGGGCGAGGTCGGGCCGAGCACGACGGTGATGGCGGTCTGCCAGTTCGACCGGCGGCGGTGCGGGGCCGAGGAGCTGCCGCGGCTGTTCGCCACGCACAGCGTGCGGGTGGTGCCGGATCCGGTGTTCGACGATCCGGTGCTGCGGATCGCGTGGACGTTCCGGCCGCGGGGGCTGGCGCTGGCGGGCGAGCTGGACGCGTCGCGGCACACGCGGCTGGACGAGGCGCTGTGCCGGGTGATGGAGGCCGGCCACGGCGACGTCCACCTGAACATGTCGGGTCTGCGGTTCATCGATCTGGGCGCGCTGAACCTGCTGGCCGAACGCGCGGCCGAGCGCCCGGCGGCGGTGTCGTCGCTGGTGCTGGACCGGATCCCGGCGCAGTTGTTCTCGGTGGTGGAGCGGGTGGGCTGGCACATGCTGCCGGGCCTGCGGCTGGGCCACCCGGCCTGACCGGCCGGGCCCGGTCAGTCGAGGGCGGCGACGAAGCGTTCGGCCTCGGCGCGGGTCATGCCGGTCTCGGCGCGCACGAGCGCGACGGCGGAGGCGTGGTCCTCGGCCGCCTTGAACGCCCGGACCCGTTCCGACAGGGGCGCGCCCGGCGCCCGGTGCTCCGGCGGCGCCTCCCCGGCCAGGACGTGCGGCGCGGACTCCTTCTGCTGCTGGAGGAGGGCGTCCACGTAGCGCTTGGCGTCCTTGAGGGGCAGGCCCGTGTCCTCGCGGACCGCCTTGACGGCGTGGATCATCTTGCCCTCCAGGGCGAAGACGAGGGCCCGGCGGCGGGTGTGCGGCGGGACGCGGGGTCCCAGGTCGGCGAGCCAGGCGGGCCACTCGCGGCGTGCCCGGTCGGCGTCCCTGCGCACCAGCAGGGAGTACAGCGCCATCAGCCCGCCGAGCACCGCGACGACGGCGCAGGCCGCGAGGATCGCCTCCATCCCGGGGGCCTACCGCTCCGGGGAGGAGTGGGCGGCCAGCGCCTGGGGGATCAGTTCGGCCAGGGCGCGGAACGCCCGGCCGCGGTGGCTGATGGCGTCCTTCTCCTCGGCGGTCAGCTCCGCGGTGGTGCGGGTCCCGCCGTCGGGCAGGAAGATCGGGTCGTAGCCGAAGCCGCCGGAGCCGCGCGGGGCCTCGATGATGCGGCCGTACATGCGGCCCTCCACCACGTGCTCGGGGCCGCCGGGCACCACCAGCGCGGCGGCGCAGACGAAGTGGGCGCCGCGGTGCTCGGCGGGGACGTCGGCGAGCTGGTCGAGGACGAGCTCCAGGTTGGCGCGGTCCTTGTCGCCGGAGGCGTCGCCGAAGCGGCCGGACCAGCGGGCCGACAGCACGCCGGGCATGGCGTTGAGGGCGTCCACGCACAGGCCCGAGTCGTCGGCGACGGCGGGCAGGCCGGTGTGGGCGGCGATGGCGCGGGCCTTCAGCAGGGCGTTGCCCTCGAACGTCAGCTCGGTCTCGGGGACGTCGGGGGCGCCCGGGTAGGCGTCCAGCCCGACGACCTCGATGGCGTCGAGGATCCGGCGCAGCTCGATGATCTTGCCGTTGTTGCGGGTCGCCAGGACGATCGTGCTCACCGCGCCAGGGCCTCCTTCTGGAGGCGGGTCAGCTCGGCGCAGCCCGCGGCGGCCAGGTCCAGCAGCGCGTCCAGCTCGGCGCGGTCGAACGGGGCGCCCTCGGCGGTGCCCTGCACCTCCACGAAGCGGCCGTCGCCGGTGCAGACCACGTTCATGTCGGTCTCGGCGACCGAGTCCTCCAGGTAGGCGAGGTCGAGGCGGGGCTCGCCCTCGACGACGCCGACGCTGACGGCGGCGATCGAGGTGGTGAGCGGGTCCCTCTTGATCAGCTTGCGGTCGCGCATCCAGGACACGGCGTCGGCGAGCGCGATGTAGGCGCCGGTGATCGCGGCGGTGCGGGTGCCGCCGTCGGCCTGGAGCACGTCGCAGTCGAGCTGGACGGTGTTCTCCCCGAGCGCCTTGAGGTCCACGCAGGCCCGCAGGGAGCGGCCGATCAGCCGGGAGATCTCGTGGGTGCGCCCGCCGATGCGGCCCTTGACGGCCTCGCGGTCGTTGCGGGTGTTGGTGGCGCGCGGCAGCATCGCGTACTCGGCGGTGATCCAGCCCAGGCCGCTGTCCCGACGCCAGCGCGGCACCGAGTCGGTCACGGACGCGGCGCACAGCACCCGCGTGCCGCCGAACTCGATCAGCACCGAGCCCTCGGCGTGGTCGAGCCAGCCCCGTTGGATGCGGACGGGCCGGAGCTGGTCGGGTGCGCGATCGTCAGGACGTGCCATGCCCCAAGCCTAGTGCCCCCGGCGGGCGGGCGCCGTCCACCGTCCGGTGGACCGGGAGGTCACAGGTCGTAGACCGCGCCGACGTGGGCCCGGTCGATGGGGCCGTCGTAGCCGCTGCCCTTGGCCTCGGTCAGGGAACGGTCCGCGTCGTTCCACGGCACCAGGTGGGTCAGCACCAGCCGGCCGACGTCGGCGCGGGCGGCGTGCTCGCCGGCCTCGCGGGCGGTCAGGTGCAGGTCGGGCGGGTTGCCCGGCCCCTCCAGGAACGACGCCTCGCACAGGAACAGGTCCGCGCCGCGGGCGACCTTCACCAGCTCGTCGGCGGGCCCGGTGTCGCCGGAGTAGGCCAGGACCCTGCCGTCGTGCTCGACGCGGAACGCGAACGCCTCCACCGGATGCGGCATCAGCGACGTGGTGACCCGGAACGGTCCCAGCTCGAACGTCCGCTCCAGCTCCCGGAAGTCGAACGTGTTCGTCATGCCCGGCTCGGGGTCCAGGTCGTAGGCGCGCGCCATCCGCGCGGCCGTGCCCGTCGGCCCGTACACCGGCAGCCTCGGCAGCGGCCCGGTCGGACAGTAGGTCCGCGCGACCCAGTACCCGCACAGGTCCAGGCAGTGGTCGGCGTGCAGGTGCGAGACGCACACCGCGTCGATCTCGTACAGCGACGCGTGCTGCTGCAACGTGCCGAGCGCGCCGTTGCCCAGGTCGATGACCAGGGAGTAGCCCTCGGCCTGGACCAGGTAGCTGGACGCGGGGCTGTCCGGCCCCGGATAGCTGCCGGAGCAGCCGATCACTGTGACCCGCACGCTCACTCCTCCTCTTCCGTCCCCCGAGGGCTCAGACGGTCAGCGCCGTGCCGCTCGACGGCGCGTCCGTGGTCTCCACCGCACCGATCTCCGGTCCCAGGAACCGGCGGCCGAGCGCGGCGAACACCTCGGGGTCCCCGGTCACGCGGAAGCGGCGCTCGGGCGGCGTGGAGTCCCCGGCCCGGGCCAGTCCCCGGTCGTGCAGCACTCGGTACACATCCTTGGCGGTCTCGTCGGCGCTTGAGACCAGTGTGACCCCGTCTCCGACGACATACGAGATGACGCCGGTCAGCAATGGGTAGTGCGTGCAGCCGAGGATGAGCGTGTCGCATCCGGCGGCCACGACGGGCTCCAGGTAACCGCGGGCGACCTCCATCACCTCGTCCCCACCGGTCACCCCCGCCTCCACGAACGGCACGAACCGCGGGCAGGCCACGCTGACCAGCTCGATGTGGGGGGCGGCGGCGAACGCGTCCTCGTAGGCGCGGCTGGTGACGGTGGCCTGGGTGGCGATGAGGCCGACCCTGCCGTTGGCGGTGGCGCGGGCGGCCCGCCGCGTCGCCGGGTTGATCACCTCGACGACGGGGACGTCATAGCGTTCGCGGGCGTCGCGCAGCATCGCCGAGCTGGCGCTGTTGCAGGCGATCACCAGCATCTTCACACCCTGGTCCACCAGCTCGTCCAGCATCTCCAGCGCGAACGCCCGCACCTCCGCGATCGGCCGCGGCCCGTAGGGCTGGCGCGCCGAGTCCCCCAGGTACACCACGGACTCGTGCGGGAGCTGGTCGATGATCGCGCGGGCCACGGTCAGTCCGCCGAAGCCGCTGTCGAAGATGCCGATGGGCGCGTCCGGAGACGTCGGGGTGGGATGTGGCATGGTCCCCAAGGCTAGGCGAGATCGACTGTCGACAAGACGTCATGCGCCCAACATCACACGCTCACACGCGTGAAACCCGCCACCGTCACGGGTTTCCCGGCGCCCTCCGGCGCGTCAGGCGCCGCCCCGGCCGAGCCGGGCGATCTGCCGGGACTGGGCGACCAGGCGGCCGGCGGAGTCCCACACCTCGACCTCCTCGTCGAACCAGCCGTCGGCGACCATGCGGCCCGAGCCGTGCAGGGCCAGCCAGCCGGGGGCCGGGAGGGCGCGCAGGTGCCAGGTGAGCTCGACGGTCGGGGACCAGCCGCGCGCCCCGGCGTTGAGGGCGACCGGCGGCATCGCGTCCACGGCCAGCGCCAGGGCGAACGGGTCGGGCGCGTAGCCGTCGCGCAGCCGGAACCAGCCGCGCAGCTCGGGGCGTCCGCTGGGCGCGCCGTCCAGCCAGCCCATCGTGGCCTTGTCGAAGCGCAGGTCGACGTGCTGGGCGAAGCCCCGGTCGCTCTGGCCGCCGGCGAAGTCCAGGCACTCCTCGACGGCCGGGAGCTCCGGGGCGGGCGGCGCGCCGAGGTAGGTCGGGGCGGCGCCCGGGTCCAGCGTCCCCAGGGTGATCAGCGCGTCCACCACCGGCCGGTCCCCCTGCACCAGGGACACCAGCGCGGTGGCGGCGGTCCGGCCGGCCTTGCGGACGTCCACGTGGATCTCGGCGCGGCCGGGCTGGGCGACGCGCAGGAAGTGCGTGGCGGTGGAGACCGGGTGGGCGTGCGGGCAGGCGTCCACGGCGGCGCGGGCGAGCACGGCCATCAGGTACCCGCCGTTGATCGCCTCGGCGAACCCGAAGTCGGGGTCCAGGTCGATCTCGTAGCGGCCCTCGCCCACCCGCGCGACGGCGGTCGCGTCCCCGAACCCGGCCATGCGGCACTCCCCACCCTTACTAGAATCCCGTTCGAGAATGAACTGTACCCGGATGCGCGAACCGCGCGCCGCGCCGGGTTCGGCGCGACGCGCGGCCTGGGCGCGGGAGAACGGGGATCAGGCCCAGAGCTGGCCTTCCAGGCGCTCCTCGGCCTCTTCCAGGGTGCCGTCGTAGGCGCCGGTGGACAGGTACTTCCAGCCCCCGTCGGCGACCACGAACGCGATGTCGGCGCGCTCCCCCGCCTTCACCGCCTTGGCCGCCATGCCCAGCGCGGCGTGCAGCGCCCCGCCGGTGGAGACGCCCGCGAAGATCCCCTCCTGTTCGAGGAGCTCGCGGGTGCGGCGCAGCGCGTCGTGCGAGCCGACCGAGAACCGGGTCGTCAGCACCGAGTCGTCGTACAGCTCCGGAACGAAGCCCTCGTCGATGTTGCGCAGGCCGTAGACCAGCTCGCCGTACCGGGGCTCGGCGGCCACGATCTTGATGCCGGGCCGCTGTTCCCGCAGGTAGCGGCCGACCCCCATCAACGTGCCCGTCGTGCCGAGGCCCGCGACGAAATGGGTGATCGTCGGCAGGTCCGCCAGCAGCTCGGGGCCGGTCGTCTCGTAGTGGGCGCGGGCGTTGGCCTCGTTGCCGTACTGGTAGAGCATCACCCAGTCGGGGTTCTCGGCCGCCAGCCTCTTGGCCACCCGCACCGCCTCGTTGGAGCCGCCCGCCGCCGGCGAGGAGATGATCTCCGCTCCCCACATCCGCAGGAGCTGGCGGCGTTCGGCCGAGGTGTTCTCCGGCATCACGCAGACCATCCGGTAGCCGCGCAGCTTGGCCGCCATGGCCATGGAGATGCCGGTGTTGCCCGAGGTGGGCTCCAGGATGGTGCTGCCGGCTGACAGCAGCCCGTCCTTCTCCGCCTGCTCGATCATGTACAGGGCGGGGCGGTCCTTCACGGACCCGGTCGGGTTGCGGTCCTCCAGCTTGGCCCACAGCCGCACCTCGGGGCTCGGCGACAGCCGGGGCAGGCCGACCAGGGGCGTGCGCCCCAGCGAGTCCAGCAGATTGTCGAAACGCATGGCACGGACGTCCGACGCTCAGCCGCCGGCGACGGCCGGGAGGATGGTGACGTTGTCACCGTCGGAGACCTGCGTCTCCAGGCCGCCGAGGAAGCGCACGTCCTCGTCGTTGAGGTACACGTTGACGAACCTGCGCAGGCCCTTGTCGTCGACCAGGCGGCCGCGCAGACCCGGGTGGCGCACGTCCAGGTCGGCGAACAGCTCGTCCAGGGTCGAGCCCTTGCCCTCGACCGACTTGGCGCCGTCGGTGAGGTTGCGCAGGATGGTGGGGATGCTGACCTTGATGGCCATGGCGGTTTTCTCCTAGAAGCTGGGTTCGTACGGCTCCCCGCCCACGCGGCACGGCAGGCGGGGCGTGGGGATCTCTCGGGCAGGGGGAAGTCGCGCGTCAGCGACAGTCGTAGACGACCTCGGCGCGCGTGTGCCCGAACAGGAAGCTCTGTACGGGAGAAAGCCGAACGGGGCGAGCACCGCGCACGGCGCGCGTCCAGCCCTCGTTCCTCGACATGACCATCAGTTTACCGACCCGGTCGTCAGTGGGAATCGACCACGGTGACCTCTTCCTCGGTCACCTCGCCGTCCACGATCCGGAACGAGCGGAACTCCGCCTTCTCGGGGTCCCGCGTGGACACCAGCACGTAGTGCGCGTTCGGCTCGGAGGCGTAGGAGATGTCGGTGCGCGAGGGGTAGGCCTCGGTGGCGGTGTGCGAGTGGTAGATCACCACCGGCTCCTCGTCGCGGTCGTCCATCTCCCGCCACACCTTCAGCTGCTCCAGCGAGTCGAAGCGGTAGAAGGTCGGGGAGCGTTCGGCGTTGGTCATCGCCACGTACCGGGTGGGGCGGTCCGAGCCGATCGGGCCGGCGATGATCCCGCAGGCCTCGTCGGGGTGGTCGGCGCGCGCATGCGCGACGATCTTGTCGACCAGGGCACGTTCGATCGTCAGCATGCCCGCAGGCTACCCGGCGCGACCCGCACCGCCCTCCGGGGGACGTTCGAATCGGGTCAGCGCCACCTGGGGGACGACCCCCAGACCCCCGGGCCCGACCCGAACATCCTCCTCCGTCGGAAGTTCGAATCGGGTCAGCAGCACCACCTGGGGGGCGACCCCCAGACCCCCGGGCCCGATCCAAACATCCTCCTTCGTCGGACGTTCGAATCGGGTCAGCGCAGTTTCAACCGCGTCCGGATGCGTGTCCCGGCGTCCACGCCGCGGAACCCGATGCCGCCGCCCGAGCCCTTCCCGGTGCGGATCTCCACGATGTGGCACAGCCGCCGCACCGCCCACATCGCCGCCTCGACCTGCTGGTGGGCGCGCGGCGGCAGGTGGCCCAGGAACCGGTCGGCCAGGTGCCCGGACGGGTCGGTGACGTCGCAGACCAGGTCGCCCTCCTCCGACCACACCCACACCGCGCCGTGCCCGCCGCCCTCCCGGATGATCAGGGTGGCGACCTCGTTGACGGCCAGCACGAACGGCAGGACGCGTTCGGGCGCCAGGTCCAGCCGCCGGGCCTCGGCCTCCAGGAACGTCCGCAGCGCCGGCAGCTCCCCGCTGGCGAACGCCCGGCGCGCGGCCGTCAGCGGCGGCGGGTCGAGCGGGACGGCGTTGCACTCGGCGTAGAAGTCGGCGGGGTCGGTGAAGCGGGGGCTGGGGCGCAGGCCGCCCTCGTCGAGGAGTTCGGGATGGGTGCGCAGCGCGCCCTCGACGATCCCGGCGGGCAGCGCGGCGTCGTAGAGGCACAGGAACGCCGAGGGGGTGCCCGCCATGATCTCGTTGAGCAGCGCCTCGTGCCGCAGCCACTCGCGGACCTCCAGCTCGCCGCGGCCCTCCCAGACCGGCTCGGCCAGTACCCGCAGCCGCCCGTGCGGCCACCAGTGCTCGCGGGCCCGCTCGTGGTAGGCCGACATGGTCTGCACCGGGCCGGTGAACCACGCGGCGGAGTCGTGGAACTCGATCGGCGCGGCGGACTCCGCGCCGAGCTGGCCGCGCACCAGGTCCGCGACGGCGGGCGAGGCGATCACCACGGTGGCGTCGCCGACCATCAGCCCGGCCCGCAGCCACCCGACGGCGACCTTGGTCAGCTCCTCTCCGGTCCGGTACACCAGCGCCTGGTGCGTCAGGACGTCGCGGCCCCGGCGCGCGTGGGCGGCCGGCGCGGCCCCGCCGCCCGTCTCGGGGTCGGTCATCGCCGCACCCCCTCCCGGTAGATGTCGGGCATCGAGTCCCAGCCGGAGATCCGCAGCATCAGGTCCAGGTAGTCGGGCACGCCGCGCAGGATGACCTGCCGGTGCACGCCGCCGGACCGGCCTGCGCCGATCAGCGTGCGCAGCCCCTCCATGTCGCAGAACTCCAGGCCGGACAGGTCCAGGCAGAAGTGCGAGGCGCGGGCGGCCATGCGTTCCAGCGCGTCGCCGACGGCCTGGACGGTGGACTCGTCGACCGCGCCGTCCAGCGCCAGGCCCGGCGGGGTGAACAGCGGTGTGATCCGCAGCACCCCGTCGTCGTACAGGTCGTCCACCCGCACCCGGCCGCCGTGGCAGAGCTCCAGTTCCTCCAGCTGCGCCCGGCTGAACCAGCGGCTGTCGTACTGGCACAGCGCCATCGCCTTGAGGCCGGGTGTCTGGAACGCCGCCTGGCAGCGCTGCTCGAAGTCGGCGAACCGGTCGGTGCCGGGCCAGCCGCGCAGGCTGAACGACGTCTCCCCGCTGATCCGCACCCCCGCGTAGCCCTGCACCAGCGCCACCTCGATCTCGGTGGCCAGCAGCGCCACGGTCTCGTCGGGGTCGAACCGGCCGGTCGCCATGAACGCGTCGACGATCGGCCGGATCGCCAGCCGCCCCTCGGCGACGGCGGCGTCCAGGTCCAGCCGTTCGGTGCCGGGCACCCACGCGCCCGCGATCCCGTCGCCGAGCCGCCGCAGCACGGCGCCGGCGTCGTCCTCGTCCGCCAGATAGATGATCTTGTGGTGGAGGGCCAGGCCGTCCCGGATGTAGGCGCCGAGGATGGCGTAGCGCTCGGGGTCGTTGTCGAACGTCAGGCACAGGTGGTCGCCGAACGTCACCTCGCTGACCGGCTTGGCCCCGCCCCGCGAGGTCGCGGGCCCGTGGGGGCGGCCGTCGGCGGCGGAGGTCACCGCGCCCCCTCCTCGATCTCCACCCCCGGCGTCCGGTGCAGGTCGGCCGCGCGCAGCCGCGCCAGGACCGCGCCGGACACGCCGCGCAGCAGCACCTGGCGCCGGATGCCGCCCTGGACCCCTTTGCCGACCACCAGCCGCAGACCCTCCTCGTCGGCCTCGTCCAGCGCGGACAGGTCCACGCAGACGAGCCCGGCGGTGCGGGGCAGCGAGTCCAGGGCGCGCTCCAGGGCGGTGTGGCCGTCGGGGGTGAGCGTCCCGGCCAGGCCCAGGCCGGGCGGGCCGAACAGCGGCACGACGCGGAACGTCCCGTCGTCGTGCAGCGGGTCGGGGCGGACCCGGTCCACGTGGTGGGCCTCCAGGCGGTCCAGGCGTTCGGCGTCGAACCAGCGGCGGTCGTACTGGCAGATCGCCATCGCGTTGACCCGCGAGGTGCGGAACACCTCGTCGATCTTGCGTTCGAACTCGGCGAAGCGTTCGGTGCCGGGCCAGCCGCGCAGGCTGAACGTCTCCTCGCCGGTGACCCGCACGCCCTTGTAGCCCTGCACCAGCGCCATCTCGATCTCGGTGGCGAACAGCCCGATGATCTCGTCGGGGTCGAACCGGCCGGTGGCCAGGTAGGCCTCCTCGGCGGTGCGCACCACGAACCGCCCGTCCTCCAGCGCCCGCACCAGGTCGGGGCCCAGGCCGGGCGCGGGGTCGAACCCCGCGTACCCGCCGGTCCCGGCCTCCCGGGCGCCCAGCCAGCCCAGCACGGTCTCCGGCGGGTCCTGGTCCGACAGGTAGATGATCTTGTGGTCGGCGGCCAGCCCGTCGCGGACGTAGGCGCGCAGCACGGCGAGGCGTTCGTCGTCGTTGTCGTAGGAGAGGCACAGGTGGTCGCCGAACTCCATCCGGCCGACCGGCCTGCCCTCGGCGGAAGCGGACATCGTGCCTCCCAGCGGCGCGCACGGCTACGCTTCCGCCAACGTACCAACGCGCTCCGCGACAGCGAGGGAACATCCCGCGATCGTCTGGCCTAACGCGGCCACCGGCCGCCGGCTACCAGATGGCCCGGACCATGCTCTCCTGGAGCATCGTCAGCCAGTCGTAGGCGGCGAACATCGCCATCCGCGGGTCGCGCGGGTCCAGTTGCTCCGCCTCGTCGTACCACTCCTCGCTGATGTCCAGGCGGGTGCCGAGGGCGAGGCGGACGTCGTTGAGCGCCCGCAGCCACGCCTGCGCCTGCGGCACGTCCAGCACGGCCTCCACGCCGTCGGCGGTCGCGCCCTCCAGCGCGCCCAGCACGATGTCGGCGGCCTCACGCTTGCCCTCGCGCAGGCCCATCTCGGTGTAGCGGCGGAACTCCCCCGACGCCTCCCCGTCGTCGCGGTAGGCGTCGGGGAACAGCCGCGCCAGCACCGGGTCGTCGGGCCTGCGGGCCTCGGCGGTGATCCCGAGCGAGGCCAGCTCGTCCCCGCCGTCCGGCGGGGCGCCCAGCAGCTCCTGGAGCTGCTCCATCAGCGCCCGGACGAGCGCGGCCTCCTCGGGTCCCAGCCGGACCCGGACGCCCTTGTCCACCTTCTCGACGGTGCTCATGCGCTCGCTCCGCTCGCGGGCCCGAAGACGCCCGGACGCGCCGTCTTCCCTCGTCGCTCCGGTCGCGAGCTCCCGCTTCGCTCGCTCCGCGTGTACGCAGTGCCCATACGGTTCAGTCGTCTCGCTTCACGGTCGCCCACAGCCCGTAGGAGTGGAGGATCTCCACGTCGCGCTCCATCTCCTCGCGGGTGCCGTTGGCGACCACCGCGCGGCCCTTGTGGTGCACGTCCAGCATGAGCTTCTCGGCCTTGGTCTTCGAGTATCCGAACACCGTCTGGAAGACGTAGGTCACGTAGGACATCAGATTGATCGGGTCGTTCCAGACGATCGCCAGCCACGGCCGGTCCGCGCTCTGGTCCTCCGCGATGTCCGGCCGCTCGAGTTCGACCGGTGCAGGTGCGGTCGCCATCGCGTGCCCTCCCCCTTTCGCGCCGGGTCGCTCCTCCCAACTGCCTCCGATGCTATTCGCCCGCTGCGTCCCCGAGTGTCACCGCATCGCCCGGGCATGTGGCGGCCTGCGCGTTCGGGACGCGCGGGAAGGTCGTAGGGTGCCCTTTGTGGACCTTGGGAACGACACCACCGCGCTGCTCACCGACCGCTACGAGCTGACCATGCTCCAGGCCGCGCTGCGCAGCGGCACGGCCGGGCGGCGCGCGGTGTTCGAGGTGTTCGCGCGGCGGCTGCCCAACGGGCGCCGCTACGGCGTGGTCGCCGGGACGGGGCGGCTGCTGGACGCGGTCGAGGCGTTCGGCTTCGACGCCGGCACGCTGGAGTTCCTCACCGGCAACGGCATCGTCGACGAGCCCACGGCGGAATGGCTGGAGAAGTATCGCTTCTCCGGGAACGTCTGGGGTTATCCGGAAGGCGAGTGCTACTTCCCGGACTCCCCGATCCTGACGGTCGAGGGGACGTTCGCCGAGGCCGTGCTGCTGGAGACGCTGGTCCTGTCGATCCTCAACCACGACTGCGCCATCGCCTCGGCCGCGTCCCGGATGGCGCGCGCCGCCGGGGACCGGCCGCTGATCGAGATGGGGTCGCGGCGCACCCACGAGCAGGCCGCCGTCGCCGCCGCCCGCGCCGCCTACGTCGCGGGGTTCACCACGACGTCGAACCTGGAGGCGGGCCGCCGCTACGGCGTCCCCACGGCGGGGACGAGCGCGCACGCGTTCACGCTGCTGCACGACAGCGAACGCCACGCGTTCCGGGCCCAGCTCGACTCCCTCGGCGAGAGCACCACGCTGCTCGTCGACACCTACGACGTGGAACGCGCCGTCCGCACCGCCGTGGAGCTGGCGGGCCCGGAGCTCGGCGCGGTCCGCATCGACAGCGGCGACCTGGCCGTGGTCGCCAAGCGGGT
The DNA here is from genome assembly GCF_001552175.1 of Actinomadura kijaniata NBRC 14229. Taxonomy (GTDB): domain Bacteria; phylum Actinomycetota; class Actinomycetes; order Streptosporangiales; family Streptosporangiaceae; genus Spirillospora; species Spirillospora kijaniata. Next base: position 5,889 of record NZ_BCQR01000044.1, on the reverse strand, counting down.
GCGCGACCAGCTGGACGAGCTCGGCGCGACGGGCACCCGGATCGTGGTCACCGGCGACCTGGACGAGTACGGCATCGCGGCGCTGGCCGCCACCCCCGTGGACGGCTACGGCGTGGGGACGTCCCTGGTCACCGGCTCGGGCGCGCCCACCGCGTCGCTGGTGTACAAGCTGGTCGCCCGCGCCGACGGACCCGAGCCCGACGCCCCCATGCGCCCGGTCGCCAAGCGGTCCACCGGCAAGCCCAGCCGGGGCGGCCGCAAGTCGGCGGTCCGCCGGTTCGACGGCCACGGCACCGCCTGCGCCGAGGTGGTCACCACCGGCGAGCCGCAGCCCGGCGTCCGCGACCGGATCCTCCAGATCCCGCTGGTCCGCGACGGCGAGGTCGTCGGCCGCGAGCCGCTGGCCGCCGCCCGCGAGCGGCACCGCGCCGTGGTCGACGAGCTGCCCCCGACCGCCCTCCAGTTGTCGCAGGGGGAACCGGCCCTGCCCACCGAGTTCGTCAACGGCGGTCCGCGCCGCTGACGCGAGTAGCGTCCCGGATGTCCGGGGAGATAACGGGGAACCGAGGCTAGGAGCGATCATGGGCAAGGCTCTGATCATCGTTGACGTGCAGAACGACTTCTGCGAGGGCGGCTCGCTCGCCGTCACGGGTGGGGCCGCGGTGGCCGGTGCCATCTCCGAGCACGTGATCGCGCACCGCTCCGCCTACGACCACATCGTGGCCACCCGCGACTTCCATCTGGACCCCGGCGACCACTTCGCCGCCGAGCCCGACTACGTGGACTCCTGGCCGCCGCACTGCGTGATCGGCACCCCCGGCGCCGACTTCCACCCCGACCTGCGGCTGGCCGAGATCGAGACGGTCTTCAGCAAGGGCCGCAACACCGCCGCCTACAGCGGTTTCGAGGGCGTGAACGACGACGACGTCCCGCTGGGCGACTGGCTGCGGAGCCACCATGTGGACGCGGTGGACATCGTCGGCATCGCCACCGACCACTGCGTGCGCGCCACCGCCGTGGACGCGGCCCGCGCGGGGTTGCGCACGACCGTCCTGCTGGACCTGACGGCGGGCGTGGCGCGGGAGACCACCGACGGCGCGTTGAAGGAGCTGGCGGAGGAGGGCGTCACGCTGACCGGCAGCCCGGTGGTGCGTTCCTGACATGACCGCCGGAGAACCGCCGCTGGTCGTCATCGTCATGGGCGTGTCGGGCAGCGGCAAGACCACCGTGGGACGGCTGCTCGCCGACCGCCTCGGCTGGGAGTACGCCGAGGCCGACGGCTTCCACTCCGAGGCCAACATCGCGAAGATGCGCGAGGGCACGCCCCTGACCGACGAGGACCGCCGCCCCTGGCTGAGCTCCATCGCGGCCTGGATCGACGCGCGGCTGGCCTCCGGCGAGCCCGGCGTGGTGACCTGCTCGGCCCTCAAGCGCTCCTACCGCGCCCTGCTCGCCGACGGCCGCCCCCGCGTCCGCCTGGTGTACCTGGCGGGCGACCGCGACCTGATCGCGGACCGCATGGCGGCGCGCGGGGACCACTTCTTCAAGCCCGCGATGCTGGACAGCCAGTTCCGCGACCTGGAGCCGCCCGCCCCCGACGAGAACGCCCTCCACGTCCCCGTCACCCTGACCCCCGAGGAGATCGTCCAGCAGGTGCGGGCGGCCCTCGGCCTCTAGACCGTGTTTCCAGGCCCTGGCCCACGGCGCTCGCCTGGGGGCTCGCGCCTCACCAGGTCTTGGCGAGCGCGACATCGCTGCGCGATCTGACCTGCGGGCCCTCGCCTCCGGCTTCGGGCCCGCCGGTCAGGTAACGCGCTCATGTGCGTGGCCGGGGTCCACTTTGGAACAGGCCCTACACCCTGGCGGGGCGGCGGGTGAGGGCGCGGTCGAGCAGCACGACCAGGGCGGTGGCCGCCGCCAGCCCGGCGCCGATCCAGGCGACCGCCGTGACGGCGGCCCCGGCGTCGAAGGCGATCCCGGCGAGCGCGGGCACCAGGCTGATGCCGAGCTGGAACGCCGAGACGGTCGTGGCCCCGGCCAGCGTCGGCGCCTGCGCCGCGATGCCGAACACCCGCGCGTAGATGGCCGGGTTCAGCACGAACCCGGCGACGCCGAGCAGCAGCACCAGCGGCACCACGGCCCAGGCGTGCCGGGCCAGGAGCCCCAGCAGCACCGAGCAGGCCCCGATCCCGACCGCCCCGGCCGCCAGCGCGTGGAAGGGCCACCGGTCGGAGATCCGGCCGCCGACCGACAACCCGGCGAACGCGCCGACGCCGAACAGCGCCAGCACCGCCGGGACCCACACGCCGGGCACGCCGGTGACGTCCGTCAGGAACGCCGCCAGGTAGTTGAACGAGACCATGTAGGCCGCGGTGCTCAGCAGGGTGACGCCGTACACGACCCACAGCTGCGGCCGCCCCATGACGCGCAGCTCGCGCCGCACGCTCGGCTCCGGGCCGCCCCCGGTCTCGGGCAGCGCGAGCCGGGTCGCGGCCGCCCCGGCGACGGTGAGGACGACCACGCCCCAGAAGCCGCCCTCCCAGCCCGTGAAGTAGCTGAGCAGCGCCCCCGCCGGTCCCCCGGCGACCATCGCGAGGCTGAGCCCGCTGACGACCACCCCCGAGGCCCGCCCGGCGCGGTCGGGCGCGACCAGCCCGACCGCGGTGACCGCCGCGACCGCCCAGAACCCCGCGTAGGCCAGCCCGCACAGGAACCGGCTGGCCAGCAGCACCGGGTAGCTGTCGGTGACCAGCCCGGCCGCCACGCACCCGGCGAACAGCAGCTGCGTCGCCACCAGCGTGGTGCGGCGCGGCAGCCGCAGCGTCAGCACGGCCGCCGGGGGCCCGCCGACCACGACCCCGACGGCGAACGCCGAGATCAGCGCCCCGGCCGACGCCAGCGAGATCCGCAGGTCACCGGCGACCGCGGGCAGCACGCCCGCCAGCAGGAACTCCGCGCTGCCCATCGCGAACAGGCTGAACGACAGCAGATAGACCCCGAACGGCAGCCGCCCGCGCGGGCTCGGAACCCGCGCCTCGTCCCCGGCCACCGTGTCGTGTTGCGTCTTCATGACCACCTCCGCGCAGGAGGGTCACATCCGGGGCGCGGCGGGGGGAACTTTCGTTGCCGGAACCGGGAAGGGCGGCGCTCAGGAACGCCCGTGTTCAGGAACGACGGGCTCAGGAACGCCCATGTTCAGGAACGACGGCGGGCCGCCCACTCGCGGATCTTGTCGATCCGCCGCCGGACCTCCTCCGCCGACGCCTGCGCCAGCTGCGGGCCGCCACAGGTGCGGCGCAGCTCGTTGTGGATCACGCCGTGCGGCTGGCCGGTCCGGTGGCTCCACGCGCCGACCAGGCCGTTCAGCTCCTTGCGCAGCGCGTGCAGGTCCTCGGCGGCGGTGCGGTCCTCGCGGGGGTCGCCGGTCTTGCGCCTGCGCTCGTTGGCGATCTGCTGGGCCTGGCGCTTGCGCAGCAACTGCGACACCTGCTCGGGCTCCAGCAGGCCCGGGATGCCGAGGAACTCCTCCTCCTCGACCGAGCCGGGCGCGGCCTGCATGCCGAACTCGCCGCCGTCGTACAGGACCCGGTCGAACGTCGCCGACGCCTCGACGGTCTCGAACGCGAACTCGTCGCCGCCCACCTCGTCGGGGGTGTCGCGCTCCCGGTTGGCCTCGGCGAGCAGCTCGTCGTCCAGGCCGTCCTCGCGGACCGGGCGGTCCAGGACGTGGTCGCGCTCGGTCTCCATCTCGGCGGCGTGGCCGAGCAGCGTCGGAACGGTCGGCAGGAACACCGACGCGGTCTCGCCGCGCCTGCGGGCACGCACGAAACGCCCGATCGCCTGGGCGAAGAACAGCGGCGTGCTGGTCGAGGTCGCGTACACGCCCACGCACAGCCGGGGGATGTCGACGCCCTCGGACACCATGCGGACCGCGACCATCCAGCGGTCCTCGGTCTGGCTGAACTGCTTGATCTTCTTGGACGCGGTCGGGTCGTCCGACAGCACGATCGTCGCGCCCTGACCGGTGATCGCGCGCAGCATCCTGGCGTAGGCGCGCGCCGTCTCGTGGTCGGTGGCGATCACCAGGCCGCCCGCGTCGGGGATGACGCGCCGCAGCTCGGTGAGGCGCTTGTCGGCGGCGCCCAGCACCTGCCGCATCCAGTCGCCCTTGGGGTCCAGCGCCGCGCGCCACGCCTGCGACATCTGGTCCTGGGTCAGCGGCTCGCCCAGCGTCGCGGTGATCTCGTCCCCGGCGCGGGTCCGCCACCGCATCTCCCCGGCGTACGCCAGGAAGATGACCGGCCGGACGACGCCGTCGGCCAGCGCCGGGCCGTACCCGTAGGTGTAGTCGGCGCTGCTGCGGCGGATCCCGTCCGGGCCCTCCTCGTACCGCACGAACGGGATCGGGTTGATGTCGGTGCGGAACGGGGTGCCCGACAGGCACAGCCGGCGCGTCGCGGGCTCGAACGCCTCCCGCACCGCGTCGCCCCACGACAGGCCGTCGCCCGCGTGGTGGACCTCGTCGAAGATCACCAGCGTCTTGCGGGACTCGGTGCGGTTGCGGTGCAGCGCGGGCCGGGCCGCCACGGTCGCGTAGGTGACGGCGATCCCGTGGAACTCCTTGCCGACCTTGCCCTGGGAGTTCTGGAACTCGGGGTCGATCCTGATGCCGACGCGGGACGCCGACTCGGCCCACTGCCGTTTGAGGTGCTCGGTCGGGCACACCACCGTCACCTGCTGCACGATGTGCCGGTCCAGCAGCTCGCGGGCCAGGCGCAGCGCGAAGGTCGTCTTACCGGCGCCGGGCGTCGCGACGGTGAGGAAGTCCCGGGGCCCCGGTGCGGTCCCGTCCTCGCCGAAGTACGCCTCCAGCGCCTGCTGCTGCCAGGCGCGCAGGGACGACGCGGTCCCCCAGGCGGCCTTCTGCGGGAAGGCGGGGGGCATGTCCGGTGCGGCGAAAGTGCTCACGGTCATCGAAGGCTACCGAGCCCCACCGACAGTTCGCGCCCCACGGGTCGCCGTCGCGTCCTTCCTCACATTCCTCCCGGACGCCCGGTACGCCGCCCACGCACCGCGGATCCGCCGCGCCTGGTCGGGGGTGAACTCGTGCATGCAGTCGTCCCATCCGTAGTCCATGAAGTTGTGCACCGGGTCGGGTCCCGGCTGCGAGCAGGTGTCGCGCGGCGGGCAGCCCTCCGCCGGAACGGCCTCGTAGGGGGTGTCGGCGATCCCGTCGCCGGGCTGCTCGCACCCGTTCTCGAACGTGTGGAACAGCCCCAGCCAGTGCCCGATCTCGTGGACCGCCGTGAAGCCGTGGTTGTAGTTGCGGTGGGGGCCGCCCGGCAGGGTGCGGTAGTCGACCACCACCCCGTCGTTCGCCGGCCGTCTCGCGTACCACTGCGGGAACGTGGAGAACCCCAGCATGTCGGTCCCCACGGCGGCGCTGTAGAGGTTGAGCGTACCGGGCCCGCCCGCGTGCAGGGCCCGCTTCATCGCCGACTCGTTCCGCAGCGGCCGGTGGAACCAGGCGGGCCGGTCGGTCACCCCGTAGCCCGTCAGATGGAACCGCACGCCGGTGTCCACCCCGCCCCTCTCCCCGCCGTAGGTGCCGTTCAGCGTGGCGATCTGCCGCTCGACGACCTCCCTCGGCACCCTGCCCTCGTCCCCGTCGGTGATGACGTGGAAGCGCACCGGGATCCGGATCGGCCCGCCGCGCCGCCGCGTGGCCTCCCAGGCGCGCTCGTCGTCGGTGCCGAGCCGCTCCCGCATCCTGGCCCGCAGGTCCGCCAGCATCGCCGTGACCTCCCGCCGGTCCAGGTCGGCGTGGTCCCGCCGGGGCCCGCCGCCCCGCGTCCGGGCGTTCGCGGCGGCGCCGTCCGGCGCGCAGTC